>NZ_BAABHS010000020.1:0-172539 GCF_039542225.1 Yinghuangia aomiensis
TCATGGCTCGCCGGCTGCCGCCGCCTGCACCGCCGCTACGAACGCAAGCCCGAACACTTCCTCGCCTTCACCGCCATCGCCTGCACCCTCATTTGCTATCGCAGACTCACCAAATGAGATGACGTCTAAGAAGGTTTCCCAAGTGGGGTCTTGATCGTTGGTTTGCTATGCGGATTGCGACTGAATCGTGCCTGACGACCCGTGGGACATAGTCAGCCCTTTCTGCCGCCTGAGCGGGCGCCTCCGTAAGGCGATGGGATGCGGACACCGACGACGAAGCGAAGGCCTCGCCGCCGTCGTTCGACGAACTTGCTTTGGTGTGTCCCGATTCCGAGACTCCGAACATCCTGCGGCCACGCGCGGTGTTCATCCTCGGGTCTATCGGCTACACCGAGGCAGGCAGCACGTCCGTGGCACAGAGGAGCGTCATGCGGTGCGGTCGGTGACTCGTCGGCAGCCGGTGTCAGGAGCCGTCGGTCAGCACTTCCGCGAGGAGAGCGCGGACGCGCTGCTCGATCTGGTCGCGAATCGAGCGCATCGCTTCGATGCCTTGGCCTCGGGGGTCGTCCACCTGCCAGTCTTGGTAGAGCTTGCCGGGGAAGATGGGACAGGCATCAGCGCAACCGATCGTCACCACAACATCGGAGGCTTGGACCACATCCTCGGTGAGCAACGCGGGTATCTGGTCGGAGATGTCGATGCCGACTTCGTCCATGGCCACGACGGCATCAGGGTTAATCCGGTCACCGGGGTCGGGCCCGGAGGACCAGACGTTGACGCGGCCCCCGCCGAGGCGGCGCATGAAGCCTGCTGCCATCTGCGAGCGGCCGGCGTTGTGGACACAGATGAAGAGCACGGAGGGCCCATAGGGATACAGAGGACGATTCCCCTTCCGTGAAAGGCTTTTTTTGCAGGGCGCCGACCCACACGAGGGCTCATGAGCTGTCGACGACGCCTGCACCCGCGTCCTGTAGAGGTTCCTGCAAACCGAACGGCAATCTGGTTCGGGGGTTCCACCGCAATATGGTGAGCCAGCCGCAGTCGTGGAGATCACCTCGGCGACGTCGAGGGCCCGTGATGAGCGGGCGTATTTGCTCAATCCAGGGTGTCGCAGAAGGCCGCACGGATACATCGCCATGGTTCTACACGGGCCGACTGGCCTTCAACGTCGGGCCGATGAGATGAACGACGCGCATGTCGTGGGCGCCGGGCGATAGACAGCGGTGACATAGCCCTTCTGCGCGCTCGGACTTCAGCGGGTCACAGCGTCCGCGGGTTGGAACAGCTCGATGAGGTTGCCAGACGGGTCTTGCAGCAGTACTTGCTGTCCGCCGGGGCCGCTGATGATCTCGTTGCGAAAGACAACATCGGCCGCCTGGAGCCGCGTGACTTCAGCCGAGATGTCGCTGACGGTGAGGTGGATGCGGTTCCAGCCGCCAGGTGTGGGGGTGACACCGTCGGGCATCGGGCGGGCTGCGGAGCTTGTGGGACCCGCGACAATCAGTCGCAGCGGGCCGCGCCTGACGTCCGCCATGGCAGGGGAGGCATCAAAGGCGACGGTGAAGCCGAGGTGGGTGGTGTAGAAATCGACTGCTGCTCGGACGTCGTCAACGAGGTAGCGGACGCTGGCAAATTCAGTCGTCGTCATCAGATCTCCCGGGTGCGTGTGAGGAGGCGCAGGTACTTGATGCGGGTGTCGAGTTCCGCCGCGAGACGCCGGAATTCCGGGTATGTCGCACGGTCGGTGTCCCCGGTAGCAGACGGATCGGGCAGGCTCCAATGTGTTGTGAATGCTGATCCGTGGTCCCGGGGAATCTCGCGGATCTTGTCGCACAACGTGACGACGTAGTCGAAACGCACCCCTTCGAGCGCGGTCAGCGACTGCGGCTGCCGAGGTCCAAGGTCGATCCCGTAATTCTCATGCAAGACCCGAACCGTGTTCGGATGCAGGCGTCGCGCGGGGTGGCTGCCTGCGCTTGCGGACTGGACACCGCCGATGCGGTGTCGCAGCAGCGCCTCGGCCATCGGGGAACGCGCACTGTTTCCAGTGCACAGGAACAACACCGAGCTGTCGGCCGGCCAGGGAAGGTCGGTGGGCGCCAGAGCAGGATGCAGCGCCGTGGCGGCGTCGCCGAGAGCAGCGGCGCAGCGAGCCAAATCCAGGTGATAGTAGCTGTCACGGCCGTCAAAATTGCTGCGCCGCGCGGCGACCAGCCCTGTCGTGCGCAGCAGGCGCAGGTGGTAGGACACCAGATTCTGCGACTCGTCGACGGCAGCGACCAACTCCCGTACGCGGCGATCACTGATTGCCAGTTCGGCCATCAGCGCCCATCGCAGCGGATGCGCCGCCATACGCATCAGAAGCGGTACAGGCACTCGATCGGTCGTCGCCACACGAAGCAGGGTACATCAATATCGTTTGATGGATGCTTGAGCGCTTCTGCTGTTCGGCGTTGGCCCACGTTGGAGGTCGCGCGCCGATAGCCCGTGCCGCTGGTGGCTGTGCCAGCACAGCGACCAGGGCCGCCAGGCCGACGGCGGCCAACAGGGCGCCTGCATCTCGGGCGAGGCGCGAGGCGCAGCAGGAGGCCTGCAGCGCCCGGGTGAGTCGCGGGGGCGCAGCAACGGGCGCGGGTGCCCCAGCGCCGTGTGCCGGGGCGCAGCCGCAGAGCTGGCGCCCTGCCGAGTGCGCCGAGAGCGCAGCCGCGAAGCGGATGCTCTACCGGTGTGGCCGCGGTACCGGGGTCGGGGGGCGGAGGGCATCGCCACCCTCAACGGACTCAACCCCCGACCTCGACACCGACGACATCACCCTCCACTGGGCCCCGACGACATCACCCGCGCCTGGGAAACCTGACACCCGACAGCAACACTGCGGCTGCAGGCCAGCGGTCTGCGCGGCGCAGCCAGAGCTGTGACCTCGCCGAACGGGTGGGCTCACGCGTTCCCGCGCGGACCGGCAGCATGTTCAGCACTGCGGCCTCTCAACGCCTGGACCCAGGAGTGACGACGTTTGACCGGCCTGGCACGGCGAGCGCGGCGCAGCCGAGTTCGCGTCGGGCACGCACGGTCAAGAATCCCCGCACACACAAGGACCGACTCCCGGAGTTCCTCCGGCGCATCGCGGTACGTCGAGCAATCCCCGCACGCACGGGGCCGACCAATGATCAAACCTGACCGAAAAGGAACCAACCGAGCAATCCCTGCACGCACGGGGCCGACACTTCGTGACCTGGGGATTCACAGCAACACACCGCGGCCGGATCGCCGTCACCGGAGCATTGATCTGGCTGTACCTCTCCGCATACGTGACAGGTGCCCCGGACTCCCAGTGGGCGCCTACGATGCGTCCGAACACGAAACCCGGCTCCGTCGGATAGTGCGCGTTGCGGTCACGGCGCTGACCATGCGGCGGGGTCGGCGCCGAGTCCCGCGTCCACGAGTAGCGTTCCCGAGGCGTCGTATGCGCGGATCCGGACCGGGCCGTTGCCCGGCGAGCCGTAGCCGTGCCCTCCGTTGACGAACCACACGCCGCCGCGCAGCACGGCCCCCCTGACCGTGCCGTCCGGGTCCGTGACGTCCACCCGGACGACCTTCGGCGCGGCGTACCCCCACAGCGTGACCGAGTCGGTCGGCCGATCCGGCCCGACGCCTGCAAGGCGCGGGTCGGGGACCTGGTACTCGCTGTGGCTGATGGGGCTGTCGCTGACGGGGACCTCGCCGTGCGGTCCGATCGCGAGCTGCGGGACCGATGCTGCCTCCGGCCCGTGGCAGCCGATCAGGGAATCGCCCTTGGGTGACACTGCCACCACGAAGGGGTTCAGCCCGCCCTTGCCGTCCGGCTCCCACGCCGTGAACACCATTTTGTACACCCACACCGGCGCGGGCAACGCAACCGGCAGCGATGTCGCTGTGGGCCTCACCGGCTTCGGCATCGGGGTCGGCGGCCCGTCGATCGGCGGGTCCCAACGCACCTCCTTCAGGCACGACGCGAGGGCCTTCGCCGCTATGTCGTCCGGCACCGGATTGCCGACCTGCGCTGTTGGCACTCCGGGACCGGACTGCGCAGGGCTGGCCCCGTCCGCCCACGGCTTGGCCACCAGCACCCCCGCCCCGGCGATGGTCAGTACCGCAGCCACGGCCGCCACCGGGATGACCGGCGACCGCCGCTCGGGCGTCGCCGCCTCGGCCTGTAGCACTGCGAGCAGTTCGCGCCGCCTGCGATCGTGCGCCGGCAGCCGGTCCTCGCTGTACGGGCTCATCGGTCCTTCTCCAATTCCTCCGGCACCAGCGTGCCGAGCCGTCGCCGCGCCCGGTGCATCCGGGCCTTCACTGTCCCGAGCGCGACCCCCAACGCCACCGCGGCCGCCTGCTGGTCCAACCCGCCCCACACGCACAGTTCGACCACCTCGCGCTCGTGCCGCGGCAGCCGGCCCACCGATCGGCGCAACGCCTCGGCACGTCGCTCGGCATCGAGCCGGGCCGCGACCTCGTCGGCATGGTCGGGTATGTCCGGAGGGGCCGGGGCGCGTGCGACCAAGGCGCGGTAGCGCTTGAGCGCGCGTCGGCGGTTCGCCAGCGTGCGGTTCGCGGTGCCCAGCAACCACGGCAGCACACTGTCGCGGTCGATACGCAGCTCGCCCCGCCGCCGCCACGCGGCCAGGAAAACCGCGGAAGTCAAATCCTCGGCCTCGCCGTGGTCACCCATCCGTCGTAGAAGGTGGCCGTAGACCGCCCCCGCGTGCCGGTCGAATACCTCCGCGAACGACGCCCGGTCCCCGACTGCGACCTCGTGCCACAGGGCTTGGTCGGTGAGGTCTTGCCTCTGCTCGGTCATCACGCCCCAAGAGTGTCCGGCCCACCGGTGGGGGTTGCAGAGTCGGCCACCACCGCCGCCCGGGTCTGCGAAATCCCGGCGACAAACACGACGGGTCCACATCGAGGGAAAGGGCGGACCGCAGACAAGATCAAATTCCCCGCGCAGATTCATGCGGGATCCCCAGCACCACGGCGCACGTCGGACCCGAGCCTCGCGCACAGTTGCTCCTCCGGGCGGCGCAGACCCACCGAGCTCAGCGCGTACGGCAGGTCTGCGCTTCGGGCTGAAGGGCACTACCGGCACGACACGTTGCGAATCAGGGCGTCAATTGCTGCAAGTCCCGGTGAGCAGCCCGTCGAAGCCCGTGCTGAACGATGGCGCGCTCGAGGGTGCTCCGTAGCAGTCAGGAGGCTCGGGTTCGCCGGCCGCGGGCGAGGGGCCCGGAAACGCACATTTGTGCACGCAGCGGCAGCAGACCGAGGTGCCACCGGCATAGACGATCACGAGCCGGTCGCGCAGAGCGTGGCGCGCGCGACACGCAATGATGGTGCCATCGGCAGTGGACAACAGGTCGGGGTACTCGATGAGTTGCGCACCGGCCGCCGGGTGAACTCTTCGGGCACGGCCTGCGGATGCCCATGCGCGTCGGCCTGAGGCAAGGTCTCCCCGGAGACCGCGACCGGTCTGCGGTGCCGCATCGCGCGCCGCACCAGGTACGCGGCGTTCGTCTTCCCCGCTCCGGGCTGGCCCATCACGTAGGTGGTGACCGGGACGCCGTGCGCGGTGATGTCGCTCAGGTAGTCCAGGACGATCAGCTCGCGCCAGATCCATTCGAACTCGTCGTTGGACAGCCGGTGGTAGTGCACGTCCGGGGCCGACGTGGTCGGATTGGCAATCCGCCGCACCGGTTCGGCGAGCGCAGCCGCGCGTTTCGCGTCGCGCTGCACGGCCAGGCGCCGGTCCTCGTCCACCACGTCGCGGTGCAGCTGCTGGTCGGAACGCGCCAGCGAGCGGCGGAACACTGCCGTCTCCGGGGCCGACCACCACCGCCGGTGCTCGGCCTCCACCGCAGCTGCCGCGCCGGGCGCGGCCGTCCACCGGCCGGTGTCGTCCAGGTGGTTCGTGTAGAGCACTGTGCCGTCGCGGCGTACGACCGTGACCCGGTCGACCAGGCGCTCGGCGTCAACCACCGCGAGCGTCGCCAGCAGCGCGGCGACGCAGCGGTCGTGGTTCTCCCACGACACCCATCGACCGCCGCCGTCAGTGTCTCCAGCGAGATAGCGGTCGAGCACACCCTGCGCGCTCAGCGCCGGCGACGTCGCGACCACGACCAGGTCGACCCGGTGCCCCGACCGGCGGTAGGCGGTCGACGCGGCCCGCGCCTCGTCGCGGTCCACCAGCACCGTCTCCACGACCACGTCCAGCCGGTGGATGCGGACGTGCTCCTCGACCGCGGCCTGCCAGCGCCGCACGTCCGCGCGGACGCCGACACCGGCAAGGCGAACATCGTCAGCCAGCAATGCTGCGTGGTGCGGGTGATCGGGCTTGTACAGGTCGCTGCACACCCGCACCACCGGGCCCAGCCGCCGCAGACACGCGCAGCGTGCTACCTCTGGTGGCCCTCTGAATTCGAGCTGGGAGCCGGCTTGCCACTGCACCCGAAGTCGTCGTACTCCGCGACCAGGACGACGTGTTCGCAACACGTCATCCAATCTGGGTGTTGGGTCGCTTCGGTCGCTGTGCTGCGTCGTGCATGGCTCTGACCTGCGAACACCGTAACGACTGTTCGCGGACTGGCTAGTCGCTGCAGCTACGACCTACCTGTTGGAGATGCCGAGCAGGGCTGCGCAGCCCAGGAGTCCGGGCCGGGCGCCATTTCGTCTGCCCTGCCCCGCAAAGCTCCAGGCATGTGAGGCCCCGGGCAGTCCCCATCACTTCCCCGTAGCGACTGAAGCGACCCAAGCGACTCAGGCTTTGGGGCTCTCGGGGCGGCCAAGCCCGGAAATGGCCCCGGTTCGTGCTCCGCTGCGGTTCGGTCGCTGTCGTTGAGTCGCTTCGGTCGCTCGGTGTTTGCGCAGGTCAGCGGGTTCTCCCTAGCCGGACAGCGACTGAAGCGACTCAAGTTTGGAATATGAGTGACATTCCCGCGTGCGCCCATGCGCGCGTGCAAGTGATAAGTAGGGGGCTACAGTCGCTTCGGTCGCTGTGGGATCCGGTGCACCGCCTGTGACCTGCGGAAACACCTAGTTACCTACGCCAGCGACTCAACGCTCGTCAGTCGCTCGCCCCGGCCCGGTTTTCTGACCGAGCGTGTCACCGCTTCCGGCCCAGGTGCCTCCGCTAGCCTGTCGGCTACCCAATAGGCATCTTCAGTCGCTTCGGTCGCTCTGGCTGCCCCCAAACGGCCCATGACCAGGTGAGACGAAGTTCGTTGATCAGAGAAGCGAGGTGACCTCGGCCCAGGCGACATAGCGGAGCACCCCGCCGACCCGGCCGGCATCATCACAGAACTCACGAGAAAAAAGCTGAACCCCGAGCAGTGTCAGGCATCGTGCGGTGGCACCCGCACTGGCCCTGGCCCGGGGCACAGCACAAACGAGAAGAGACCTCGTATGCAGCCCACAGTACCGACACGGGCCCGGAACGGGGGAGACCCGCCTCAAGCGTCCCTCCATCGGGCCCTGCGATGCGCCCGCCAGGGCTGGCCTGTGCACCCGCTGGCACCCGGACGGAAGACACCCGCAGCCAACTGTGCGGACTGCCAGGGCTCCAGGCACACGCACGATGGCTGCGCCTGCCTGGCGGAAGGGCGCCCCTGCCACGGCTTCTACGCGGCCACCCTCGACGAAGAGCGGATCCGCCGCTGGTGGGGAAGCAATCCGAACTACGGCGTCGGGGTGGCGTGCGGCCCCGCGGGCTTGGTCGTCATCGACATCGACGCCCACACCACTCGACTCGCGGACCGCGACCGACTCCTCCCCGGTATCGCGATCCCGGACACGATCGACCTGACCGGTCTGGAGAGCGGTTTCCACACCATCGCCGTTCTTGCGGCACTCCATGAGGAGCCGAGCCCCGCCGACGACGACACCACGCTGCGCGTGCGTACCCCGTCCGGTGGACTGCACGTCTGGTACCGCACCCGCCCAGGCCACCGCATGCTCAGTTCCACCGGCGCAGGGAAGAAGCGCGCGCTCGCCTGGCAAGTCGACGTTCGGGGCCTCGGCGGCTACATCGTCACCCCGGGTACCGTCACCGCAGGCGGGACCTACGCCGTCCAAGATGGCGCGAGGGTGCCGCGTCTGCTGCCGACCTGGTTGTCCGCCGAGTTGGAACGCACCGGACACCGCGAACCCCCTGTCGTGGCTAGCACGGCCCCTGTCGCCGTGCCGTCGCGTGCGGCCCAAGCCATCAGCCGAGCCCGCGGCTTGCGGGGAAGCACGACGGGCTCGGCACTCGACCGAACCATCGCCACGGTGCTTGCCGACGTCCACGCCTGCGCTGCGGTGCCGGAAGGCGCATCGTTCTCCGAGAAACTCAACAGGGCCGCTTTCACCATGGGCGGCCTCGTCGCGGCAGGCCGCCTCAGCGTCCAAGCCGCCGAAGACCACCTCACCGCCGCGGCCGAGCACGCCCGCCCCGGGCAGGCCCGCCGCGCGCACGGCATCATCCGCAGCGGTATGGCCGCGGGACACCAGCGCCCGCTGCACACGGGAGGCCACACGTGACCACCGCCGCCGACAGCGGGTTCAACCCCGCCGCCGTCGCTGCCCAACTCACCTTGCCGAGCCCCAGCCAACCGGCCCCCACGGCACCGCAGAACCCGCTGCCGACCCAGCCGGTCCTCGAGGGCCTGGCGACCGAGAACGGGCTGATTCCCGACAGCCTGACGGATCGCGGCAACGCCAAGCTCTTCGTCCGTCTCTACAACGGCGACTTCAAATACGTGCCCGGCTTGGGTTGGTACCTGTGGAACGGCCACCGTTGGCAGCCCGACGACGTCGAGACGGTCGTCTGGAACGCCGGGGAGATGGCCGAACGCATCGCTACTCTCGACCCTGCCGGCAACCACACCCGTGAAGCACTCCGCAAGCACCGCCGCCGAGCGATGTCGACATCCGGTGTCAAGGCCATGCTGATCCAGGCAAAAACCGCCCCTGGCATGGCCATCAGAGCCGACCAGCTCGACGCCAACCCCTACGAACTGTGCACTCCCGGTGGCATCGTCGACCTCCACACCGGTACCGTCGCTGTGGCCGATCCGACCCGGCACCTGCACTCGCGCTCTACCCTGGTCGCGCCCCGGACCATGCCTACCCCGCGCTGGGACCGGTTCCTCACCGACACCTTCGGCGACGACGCCGAGGGCCAGGAGACAATCGGCTTCGTCCACCGCCTGCTCGGCTACTCCATCACCGGCGACGTCGGCGCCCAGGTCCTCGCGTTCCTCTACGGCACAGGCAAGAACGGCAAGTCCGTTCTCCTCGACACCATGATCAAACTGATGGGCGACTACGCCGATGCCGCACCACCGGGCTTCCTCATGGCCAAGAACTTCGAGAGCCACCCCACCGACCTGGCGGAACTCCACGGCCGACGGATCATCGTCTGCTCCGAATTCAACCCCGAGGACCGCTTCGACGAAGCCCGGGTCAAGTCCCTCACCGGCGGCGACAAGCTCAAAGCCCGCCGGATGCGTCAGGACTTCTTCAGCTTCGTCCCCACCCACAAGCTCTGGCTGCTCGGCAACCACCGCCCCGCCGTCACTTCCGGCGGCTTCGCGTTCTGGCGCCGCATCAGGCTGATCCCGTTCGAACGCGTGGTCCCCGACGCACGCAAGGTCGACAACCTCGCCGACGTCCTCGTGCAAGAGGAAGGCGCCGGCATCCTCGCGTGGCTCATCGCCGGCGCCGGCCTCTACCTGGGCGGCGATCGCGACCTCACCGGACCCGAACGCGTCCGATTGGCAACCAGCGCTTACGCTGAAACCGAAGATCACCTCGGCAGGTTCCTGGGCGAACGCTGCAAGCTCGACGCGGACATGCGCGCCGAACAAGCCGCCCTCTTCAACGCCTACCGGGACTGGTGCCAGGCTGACGGGAGCACACCGGTGTCCAACCGCGCCTTCGCCGCGCGCGTGCGCGAAGTCCTGGGCATGGCCTCCGCCAAACAGATGCTGCTGTCCAACCAGCGCAAGTACTACCCCGGCATCGGACTCCTCGACCCCAGCGCGGAGGGACCGGCGTGAGCGCACTCATCGAAGCCCAAGAACTCCAACACGAGACCGACATCGTCTGGCTTGAAGACATCACACCCCTCGACTACGTCCGCCAATCCCTCGACCGCCTCCCGCGTCGCGGCGGCAAACCCGCGTACCACCGCCCCGGACGTCTGGTCGGCTACGCAGTCCTCGGCCCCAGCGCACGGCCTTCCCGCGCCTCAGGCACGTATCTGCGCCGGGTCATCTGGCTCGCCCCTCACGACCGCGACCAAGAACCCGACGGCGTGTACTGCACCGGCACACCCTCGGAAGCAGTCGATCCACGCACCATCCGCCCCGGCGAGCGCGGTACGAAGACCGAGCGGTCCGAAGGAAGCTCGTTGTCGGACGAGAAGCAGGGCGTGTAGAACCGGGCGCACCTGCGGCGTCGCGACGGGTAGGCGCAGCGGAGCGCGGCAGCCATGAGCTCACATAAGTGGGGGACTCGGAGCCGACTACGCCCAAGGGATGCGATGGCGGCGTCCCTTCGCCCCGTCTTGCGGGAGATGCGCCGCTGGGCGGAGCGTCGAACTCCTGGTGCCGCAAGGGCACCTGCCCCTGCTATCAGGTGGTAGCCTCTGGGGTGTGGCAAAGACCCAGGTGAATCTGCGGCTGGAGGAGTCGGCGGCCGAGATGGCGCGGCAGGCCGCGGAAACGCGGAGGGTGCCGGTGAACGAGTATGTGGAGCAGCTGATCAGGTCCGACAACGAACGGCTGCGTGACGCGTTCGTCGCGGCCGCGCAGGAGGTTCTGGACGGCTACGGCGATCTGCTCGACGGCATCGAGGCGAACGCGTGAGCGTGAACGTCGATCTGGCGTGGGTTCTGGAGGTCGCCGAACGCGCCGGCGAGCGTGACCCTGCCCCTGACGACTACGGCGTGCCGGTGGCTGCCGTCGAGCGCAGTCGTGCGGTCATAGCCGGACAGGACGTCTATCAAGGCGAATATGCCAAGGCTGCCGCACTGTGCCACACCCTGGGGCGGCTTCGCTGGCTGGAACGGTCGAACCTGCGTGTGGCCGTCGCGGTGGCACACGGCTACCTCGCGGCCTGCGGAGCACCCGTGAAGCTCACCCAGGTCGGAGTGACCGCGCTGGCAGAGGAACTGACGAATCCGGCGTCCACTGCCGCGTCCGTGGCCGCAGTCCTGAAGACCTGGCGGGTCGAGGGCGGACCCACCACCCATTGAGGCACAGCCGAACGTGCAGCACCTCGAACACGACGTTCGGTCGGTCGCTCCGCCACCACAGGCATACCGCCGCGCTACCAACCGACCTCGGCACGCCGGCACGGTCGTAGCTCCTGGTTCACCAGCCGAGGCCGTGGGCTTGATCGCCAGCAATTGAACGAAACCGTCGCCATCGTCACCGTCGCCTACCCAGCGATCTCGAGCACCCCGCCCTCATGATCTGCTCCCCATACGGCAATTGGAGCCGTGACCAGCTCATCACAGGGGCGACGGCGTTCGAAGCGCACGACAGTCAAGGGAGCGGGCGGATGGTGTTCGGGAAGCGAACCGCGGTGGAACCCCCGCTCGAGCCGATGGCCGGGGACCGTGACGCGCCGTTCGTCATCGGTGTCGTGGCCCGTCCGGCGCGACGCACGCGCAAGGTGCAGAACGGCGCACTCGCCGTGCGGTTTCCCTGCCCTCGCGGCGCCGCAGGGTTTTTCGCGCCTGCCGCGTACATCGGCCGGCCCAACTCGGACATCCCCTCCTACCTGCTGCACGACGCCCGTGACCCGAACGTGCTCGTGTGCGCAGTCGCCCCCAACCCTGTGGACGACGCGCGCTATCGCGTGACCGACGCCCACCACCACCGCGAGCTCGGCCACCCGGACATCGTGGCGCGCTACGCATGGGCGAAAGGCACCTCCAAGGAGGTCGCCTCGCGTGGTGTCGCGGGCGTGGGACGACTCGTCGGCGACCTCGTCGAGTCCGCCATCTTCGGCCCCGACGACGCAGCACCCGGCAAGCAGTACATGGCGACCTGGCACGCCGACGACGAAGTCGTCATGACATCCGGCTACCTCGAAAGCGTCAGGACCTATCGTCCCGCCGCACCCTGGTTCGACCGCCGCCTCGCCTTCGCACTCGCCGTGATAAGACACGGCTGAAGGACGCCTCCGACTGACCCGAGCGGACCACTTCCCGACGGATCGAGTCCGGGCCGGGCCTGCCGTCGCCACGCACCGACCGCTGAGGGCCCGAACCGCGCGCCTCACCCCTCTGAGCCCAAGGGGTGAGGCGTTCGCCGCCGCACGCGAACGACGCCGAGCTCCTGGACGGCCCCGGCGCGGCGCTCGCCGACCAGATGACCAACCCGGTCGACGTTTCCGATCGCAGCACCGTGTCGCCAGGGAAGTCTCGAACGCGAACTGATGGGCGAGGGCGGCGTTCAAAAAGCGCAAGGATTCCAAGTCGCGCCCGGCAAGCGGCTAGATTCCGAGCGCGGTGTCTCTGATGGACTGGCTGCAGCCAACGGCCTACGTCACCCACCATGCACATCCGCCCGGTAGACCGTCGTTTTCCATCAACGAACGGACGACACCAATGAGCAAACTTCGAACGCGATTGAGCACTACGGCAGCTGCGGCCGTGGCCGTCTGCGGCGTGGCGACGATCGTGGCAGCTCCCGCACAAGCCGCAGGCCGCATGGTGTACAAGGTCAGTAACGGCAACGGGGCGTACGGCGAGTTCAGGAGTTACGGCGAGGTCGTCTGCGCCACAGACACCAAGGCCGACGGGCATGGTGCCATGACGATCGTCGCGGCCCTGCAAGGCGGCAGTTACCGAGTCTGGTTCACCGTCTACGAGGGGGCAGGTGCGGGACATACGCTCTGCAAAGACGGCGGTGACCTGGCGGAGGGCACCAAGATTATGGTTTCCACATGCCTCCAGGACGGGTCCCCAGGCCGGGACCCCCGGTCCGGGTTCGCTTGCAGTGCTTGGAAGTACGGAACCGCCTGAGCAGGCTTTGCCCGGGTTGGGTTGGACGGCGTGGTCAGCGTGCCCATGTGGGATGGAAGACCATGTGGATCTGTCGCCAGTCGTCTGGGAGCTCGTCCCGGTCGTACAGGTTGCTGCAGTGGTGGTAGTTGCAGCCCCAGGGGTAGTAGAGGTGCCCGTACCTGGCAGCCAGTGGTGGTCCGTCCGCGGTGAGCGCGAACACGTGACGCGCGGCCTCGCGGAAGGCATGGCGTGCGCCGGTCAGGAACAGCGTCTCGGCGTGCACGTGTTGGCGGAGCGTGTGCCGATCCCCTGATGGTGGGTGGTCACGGGCGATGTCCTTGGTCAGATCGCTCCCTGGCACACTCGCCGTGCGCAGTTCGCGTGGGGCGTTGCCTGCCGTGATCCGGGTGCGCAGCGGCTTCCAGTGGGCCGGTCGGAACTGCTGGGCGCGGGGGACCAGCACCAGGTCGAGCGGCTGCTCGTCAGGTGGTCCGATGCCCGGGACGTCGGGATTCGACCGCAACGGCAGGTAGACCAGTGATCGGGGCGAACGGGCCGCGAGCATGAGCAGCGTGCCCAACTGTCGGCCGTCCGGCCGGTCCACGCACAGCCCGTAGTGGTCGCCCGTGGCGGAGTAGAGGGCGACGTTCTTCGCACGGACGGGGCGGATCACCCGGTATTCGTCGTTCCCCAACCGCACCCGTTGGATCAGCACTTTCACCCGGAGTCCCTCTGGCCGCAAAGCCGCCCGCGACGCCGCCATGACTTCCTCCCATCCGGATGCCGTGCCTGTCGCGATCATTCTCCCCACGCAAACGGCGTACGTACGAAGGCCTTTCGGTAAGCGGGTGCGGCCGATACGGGCGATGCCGTCGTCGGCACTAGCGCTCAGATGCAGCGTGGCTCACGTTCCGGATGCCGTCGGCGATCTTGGGAGCGTCGTCGTGACAACGGCGCTCGGATACCGCCCGACGGGTCAGGACCCCAGTTCCGTCGCTCCGATCGTTGTGCCCGTTCGTGAGGTCACGGGGGAGGCAGACAGCACGCCTCTGTCCGGATGAATGGGTTAGGCCGATGGCGCGGCGGCGTCAAGGTGTGATTGATCAACGGTCATGTTGGGAGACCGGATTGGGTCTGTCGCGTGCCGAACTGTTCGAACGGATCAGGCGGGACCGTCGGGTTCACCCGGCGGTGTCGATCCGGACGTTGTGCCGCAGGTGCAGGGTCCACCGACTACCGGACGTTGAGGCAGGCGTTGGCGTCCGCGGCGCCGATGCCGCCCGCGACGTCCTGTGGAGGCTCCGGCTCACCGACCCGGGCATGGTCGTTGCCTGGGCTACCAGACTCGGCATCACCCTCAAGACCGTCCCGCGGCCGCGGAACCAAAAGGGTTCATCTGCTTGATGGTGGGTGTGCCATCGGATGTCGTTCGCCGCGGGTTACCGCCGGCAGCGAGCACCGGCCTTCCGCGTCCTCGGTCAGCGCCTGACTGCAAACGCGGGCGGCAACGGCACACGCCCTGGCCGGGCGGCCCCTTGCCCCAGCAGGATGAAACGGTCTTCAGGCGTGGGTGCAGTCCCTCCGTGTATGACATAATCGGAATCGGAATCCGGTTCCGGATCGATCCAGGCGGAGGAGCTCGCAACGTGTCAACGCCATCGACACCCGCCGGCCGCAAGCCGCGCGCCGACGCCGAGCGCAACCGTTCCCGAGTGCTGGCTGCAGCGCGGGCCTTGTTCCAGGAGCGCGGCGACGAGGTCCAGATGCCAGAGGTGGCACGGGCCGCCGGGGTCGGCACCGGCACCGTGTACCGGCATTTCCCGACCCGACAAGCCCTCGTGGAAGCCGCAGCGGAACTCCGGTTCGCGGAGATTCTCCAGTTCGCGCGCACCGACTGCTTGCGCGACCCCGAGTCGGGCCAGGGATTGGCCCGGTACCTACGCCACGTTGGTCAGATACTGGCCGACGATCAAGGGCTGTCCGCTTCCGTCGCAGCGACGGTGGGATCTTCGGCACCCCGAGGGGAGATCCTCGCCCAGCTCGAACTAGCGGTCGGAGAATTGATCGACCAGGGACGGTCGGCCCGAACCCTTCGGGAAGACCTCGCCGTCTCGGACGTCTACATGCTCGTCGGCGCCCTGTCCGCAATCATCCGCACCGGGAGCGGCGACTGGCGCCGGTTCATCGACCTAGCATTCGACGGCCTGCGTCCGCGCACAGGCAACTGACCCGATGTGGCCCAGTGTCCGGAAACGACGCTGTTCATCAACGTGCCCATCGGCGCCTTCGTGTCGATGACCGCCACTCGGGTCTTCCGCAAGTCCGTCCCGCTGGCGGCCACCTCGGCCTACCTGGTGCGCTGTCCGTCACGGTCGGCATATCGCTGATCGTCTACGGCCTGATCAACGCGGCCTTGCACTCGTGGGGCAGCACCGCCACCGTGGTTCCCCCGGATGGCGGGTGCGCCCTGCCGGCCGCGTTCCTGATGATCCCGGCCCGCTCGGCGTCCCCGCTGATGCCGTTGCGGATCTTCCACAACGCCAACCGATCCGGCTGCTTCGGGATCATGTTCGTGACCGGCATCTGGCTGGCCGTGCTGTTCTACTTCTCACCCTGTTCATCCAGATCGTGCTGCGCTTCAGTTCGCTCAAGCCCGGCTTCGCCCGCCCGGCGTTCGCCGTCGGCGCGGCGGGATTCGCTGCGCTCGACTGTCGGCACCCTGCTCTCGGCCGACGACATGTTCCGGCTGTCGGCCATCGACGCCGACAGCGGCTATGCCGGCTCGTTCGCGATCTGAACCACCCACTACGGGACGTGAATTACCCCCTAGGAGGCACTGATGGGCACCGCGACCCAGTACGACCCGAGCTCGACGAAGATCAACTTTCTGATGATGTACGCCGCGCACGACGCACTCCGCCGCGACCTGTCACGGCTGATCTCCGCCGCAGATATCCGAGTCGGCGACCTCGCGGCCTTCCACGCCGGCTGGAGGGTCTTCGAGCGCTACCTGACTATCCACCACTCCGCCGAGGACAAGTTGCTGTGGCCGCCGATGCGCGCCAGGGTGGCCGGAGACGCGAAACGCATCGCGCTGCTCGACGCTATGGAGGCCGAGCATGCGGTGCTCGACCCGCTGATGGCCTCGGTCGACCGGCAGCTCGACTCGGGAGATATCTCAAGCCTGCGCGCGACCATGGAGGAACTAGGCTCGGGTGTCACCGCCCACCTCGAGCACGAGGAGCGCGAGGGACTGCCGCTGGTCGACGCAGTGCTTACTCAGAAGGATTGGGAGGCGTTCGGCAACGAGCAGCGCAAAGCTGTCGGCCTCAAGGGCGGCGCGCACTTCTTCCCCTGGCTGTTGGAGGGAGCAACACCTCAGGTGGAGCAGCGGGTGCTGGCCATCGTCCCGCCGCCGGTGCGGTTCCTTTACCGCAAGCAGTGGCGACCCAAGTACCTGAAGAATTCCCCGTGGGGGCGCACCGCACGCAACTGAGGCCCCAGCTCGGGCTCCGGGGCCGTCGACCCGGGGCCCGGCATGCGACCCACGCGTTCACACTGGCGACGATGGGGGCGGTGCCCACGTCGACGCAAGCGGGCCTGCCATGGGGCCGGACCCGCGGGCGACGCGTAGCAAGGCCGCGGCGCTGGCCGCCGCGGCGAGGAACGACCGGTCGAGGCTGCAATTTCCGAGTGTTCCCGCGGCCGTGTCCTTCTCCACGGGGCACCGATGCGCAATCCGGCCAGCGCTCGCGTGCTGCGCATCCCTAGCCACCATGGTCTACTGCGAATCAGATGTGTTTGCTGCCGATAGCTTCCCGGATAACGCTTCCTTCCCCCCAGTTGCATCGCTCACCCGCGAAGTCAACGTCGGGCGCCGTGCGTTGCCGCCGACGGTCCTGCATGGCACCGCCCCCAGTTTGGCGACGACACAGATCTACCGAAAGCCAAGTAAACGGGACGTCATGGAGAACCTGCTCGCGCACTACGCCACCCGCGACCACGACGGCGAGATAGAAGGGGCTGAAGATCAGTCTCGTCGGCGCCTTGGCCAAGCTCGCGCAGCTCGACCAGGGATCCACCGTCCACCTCGGCATGCCCAACCTCAACCGCGTCGTCAGCAGGACGGTGGCAACGCCCCGCCCACCCGAGACGAGGGCACTGGTTGAATGCATGTCGGGACCCAAGCCGACGAGTTCGGCCGCTGAAGCGCTTGCGCTCCGGGTGTACGCCAGACGCTGTCGGGCGGCATGGGTACCCTCACCCGCATGTCTGATGACAGTCTTGGCCTGTCCCCGGGTCCTGCCCTGCGGGCGACGCTGCTCACCGAGGCGGCAATACCACTTTGCGACCTGGTACGGCCGCTCGCGAATGGCTATTGGGCGGCTCCGAGTCCTCGTGAAGTCCTGCTTTTGGACCCAGAGTTGCAGGTTGTCTCCCGTTTTCCGATTCCTGAGGAACTGACGTATCGACCTTCCGATTCGGACGAGGCTATCCGGGTCGATGTCAGTCCCGACCACAAGTGGGTGGTTCTCGCGGGCACCGACTGCATGATGGTGGTCGACCCGACGGGACATGTGGCCTGGCGGACCACGTACGCCCCGTTCCGCGACGCTGGCGGCGACCCGGTACCGGCTTGCGCGGTGTTCAGCCCCGACAGCTCCGAGCTGTGGGCGTTCGTCCCGACTCTCGGGCCATCCTCCGACGATGACTGGGTGGACGACGCCGAGCGATGGGTGGTCGAGACCTCAGACTGGCATGTCACCGCCATGGCCGAAACCCGCTACCGCGGGATCACGGACATCACCGTCCATCCCGACAGGCAGCAGCTGGGATTCGCCTACTTCAACGGACACGAACCCGACGGCACCTGGACCACCTGGCACGACAACGCCGAAGGCGCGCCCACCCAAGGCGGCTGGTTCCCGCTGGACATATCCGCCGACGGTCACCGCTGGCTCGGCGGCACCTGGCACGACATCGTCGTCGGCGACTTCACTGGCACCACAATCCGGCTGAACGAGGACGGACACTGGGACGACTGGGAATTCACCCCTGGCGCCTGCTTCGTGTCCCCGGTCCACGTCCTCGTCGCCGGGCGCCACGACAACAAGAAGTACCGGCATCTGGTGTTCAGTACCGACACCTTGGAACCTATGGGCTATATCGCCTATCCCATGCCGTTCCCGGACGAACACGACACCGAGTCCGCGCGCAGTCACAGCGACGGCACCTGGCTCACCATGCATATCCCCGGATACGCACGCCCAGACGAGGGGCGAATCCGTCGCTGGGCGCTCGCGGGGACCACTGACGTCTGAACCCTGTTCTGGAAGGAGTTGCGAAGTCCGGCAGGTGCCGAACTCGTCCCGACGCCGCTATGCCGTTTCAGCGTATCTGACCACTCGCGGGCGGCAAGACGCTGCGGGTCGCCGGGGATAAGGCCGGTTTGACAAACCTTCGAACACGTACGTAAGACCGCAGAAAATCGGGCTATTCAAGAGAAAGCCAGGCGTGACAGCGGGCTGCCCAGACCTGGAGGTGTGCCTGTTCTCGCATCTCGCTGCGGAGTTGCGCAGCAGTGATGTCGTGGTGGTCGGGTCAGACTCGTACGCGAACCTGCATAGCAGCTGATGGGCTGGGAGACGTGTGCGCCGGATGTGGCCTTTTAGTGGGGCCGGCGGCCTGCACCGGTGCAGTCTGCGCCGTCGGGCCGGGTCCTCACCGGCGCGGCCCCCTGGCGGGGTAGGGGGCACACACCCTCCAGGGTCGCAGGGGAGCGCGCGGTCGCGGGGACGGGGCCCGCCACACCGCGGAACAACGATTGGCGGTGAGGCCGCCCATGTCGCGCGCCAACCCGATGCCGGCGCACACGTGGATCATCCGTCGACGACCGGCGGCCCGCGCGAGGTCAAAGCGTTCGGCCCCCACGGGAATCTCGGGGGCGGTACGGGGCGGCCAGGCCGCCGACGCAGCGGGCCGGCTAGGCCCGTGTCGGAGAGCCGGAACACATCGCAGCGAACGTCGCCGCCTCATGACACCTCGTGCGGCCATACCCAAGTGGTAGGGCTTTGGACATGTCCGCCCTAGCCGTACACAGGCTCCTGTTGTGGAAGTCTGAAGTTTCCCCGACCGGGGTGCAGGGCTGGCGTGGGAGGGTTTTGTGACGCTTGAGCGGAAGATATCCCGGGCGGCGTATGAGATGGCTGATGACGCGCGGAGGTTCCGTGAGGATCTAGCGAGGCACCCGGAGCCAGCGTGGGAAGAATATGACACCACCGAGAAGATCGCGGCCAAACTGGCCATGGTCGGCTTCCGGCCTGTGATCGCGCGCAGTGGATTGGGTGTCGTGGCGGAGGTCGGCCCGCGGGATCGGCCGGTGGTGGTGCTGCGCAGCGACATTGACGCCCTACGCGTCGAAGACGCACGAAATGTACCGTATCGCTCGCAGAACCCGGGCGTTCACCACGGCTGCGGCCACGATGTGACGACCTCGGGCCTAGTGCACGCCGCCGAAATTCTCAGCGACATCGACAAGAGTGAAGGCCTGCCCAACCGGGTGCGATTGGTGTTCCAGCCGGCCGAGGAGCCCGGCGAGGGCGCAATGCGGATGATTCGCGAGGACGGTGTCCTGGACAACGCTGTTGCTGCATTCGGCATGCACTCGTGGCCGAGGATCCACGTGGGCGGGTTTGGCGTGGTCCAGGGACTGATCCAGAACAGCCACCACGCCGTGGACCTGCATTTGCGCGGCCCTGGCGGGCACGCGTCCCGGCCAACCCCGCACACGGACCTCACCCGAGTGGGCAACAAGTTCAGCCTTGCGCTGCAAGAGGGCATGGAGAAACTCGCCCAAGGGAAGGGGCCCGAGGCACAGCCGATCTTCGTCTTCCCTATGCAGCGCGGCAGCGAGGCACGCAATGCCCTACCGACAGAGGCCTATTACGGCGGATCCATCCGCTTCGGCGACCTGGAGGCCTACCGGAACGCCCCGGAACAACTCCGCCACCTCGCGGACGACTTCGCGGAACGCACGGGCTTTGTGAACTACGAGCTAAACATCACGCACGCGGTTCCCCCAGTCGTCAACACCTGCGCCGACAAAGTCGCTGAGGCGTTGGCCGCGGGTCGCGGCCCCACGTGGTGGTCCGTGACTTCGCGCGGCCGACGGGCGGTGACGACGTCGCGTTCCTGTTCACCGGAATCGACGACATCCCCGGTGTCCCGTACACCCACTACACCCAGCTTGGCATCGTCCCGGAGGGGCGCCCACCTTGGGGCCCCGGCAAAAACTCGGACCTCCACACGCCCGAGTTCGACGTCGACCCGGCGTCACCCGGCCACGCGGTGTACCACTACGCCGTGATGGGCGCCACACGCTTCGATCCCCCGAGCGCCCGACGCACTGGAAGGGAACTCGGCCTGGGATAACGCTGGACACCTCCGGTATCCCAGGTTCGGTACGGCCTCTCGGCACCCACGGTCCGGGCGTGAGCAGCACTCGCACTAAGACCGTGTCCTACGTGGTCTGTTGGTTGTTGGGGCGGCATGGGGAGTTCGGGGGCGGGGCTGGATTGTTCCTGATGACCTGTGGGACATAGTGCGACAGTTGCTGCCGTAGGATCGTGCGCGTCCACAGGGCGGTGGGACGCGGAACATCGACGACGAGGCGGTGTGCGCGGCGAACGTCTACGTGTTGACGGCAGGGTGTTCGTGGCGGCATCTTCCGCCGTGTTTCGGGGCGTCGAAGTCGACGGTGCACCGGCGCTTCACGATCTGGTCCGATGCGGGGCTGTGGGGTCGGCTGCACCGCAGGCTGCGTGAGCTCCTGGCGGACAGCGGGCTGGTGGACTTGTCCCGGGTCCTGGTCGACACCGCGCACGTCCGCGTGGGGCGAACTCACCCGTCCGAGCCTCGTCGACCGGGCCAAGCCCGGTTCCAAGCTGCACGTCCTGTCCGACCGCGCTGGGCTGCCGCTCGTCGTCGGGTTTTCCGCGGCGAACTGCCATGACTGTAACGGCCTGAAGCCGCTCGTCGAAGCGCTCATGGCCTGCCGCAAATACGCGAGGATCGTCGAACCGCCTGTTCCTCTGCTGACGCTCGCCAGGATCGGCGGACCGGGTCGAGTCCGTGGACGAGCAAATCTTCCTCCTCCGGCGCGTTCGCGACCGCCTGCGCCGAGATGGAACGGTTCGCGCCCGCATTGCCTGAAGAGAAGCTGCTGAACCTGGCCTATAGCGGCTTATGCTCAGCGGGAGGCCACCAATGCCGCCCATGCCCGCCGACCCCGCCCGGAGCACCGGCACCGCAAGCCGATGCTCAGACGCCGCCACCTGGCCCCGCACATGTCGCGTTCCAGGGATACGAACCGATCACCACCATCGCGGCGGAGCGAGCAACGGCGCCGCGACGGAGTTGGCAGTCTACTTGGACAGCGGTTACGTGACGGGGATCCTGTCCACCTACGAGATGGAATCCGCCCGCCCATCTGCCTGACCCGCCGACTGATAATCGGGAGCTGAAAGAACCCATGAAACATGGGCCTGCCTTTCCCGCGAGACGCGCAAGGATCACGATTTCCGAGGCCGAGGACATAATCCGCTTGGCAACGGGATCGGACCGGCAACGCGCCGGGGAAACAGATGCTTCGGCGGTCATCGCGCCGAGCAACAATAATTTGGTCAAACCCGTGCGCTATTTCGGTGAATGGGTCGTGGCAAGAATAGCATCGCCCACTCGCGCCGATCCGTACATTAACACCTTGAACAACAATCCCCAGCCCGAAGGCCCGATTATGAGCCGACAGGATTCCGAGCGCATCATGTGCGGATACGGATACCTGCGGCGATATCCTGAGCTGCTTTATCAGGATGCGGAAAGAGGGATATCCATTCAACGAGCCATCACGAGGCCTGACGGCACTATCGCGCCGAGCTTGCGCAGGGTGCGAGCAGAAAGCGACCCGGGCGTCCATCAAAGGCTGCGACAGGCGGCCATCGCCGAACTTCCAGAAATATGGGGAGAATTTGAAAACATCCCGCTCAGCGTCTTTGACAAGTATGACCTGAAGATCAAGTCGATCAGGCAAATGTTCGAGAATGAACAAAGAGTTACTCGCCGCTTTACGGGGTGTTATGACACGGCTGAGCAGAATGAGAAATTTCAGCGATTCTTTCATCACTTCGGACTGGGAAGGCTAGAAAATTATACTCCGCCGGCAGGAGATGCCACGGCAAGCGAGGGCTGGGTTGAGCCGGGCCACGAAAACATGTCGGCATTCAATTATGGGACGCATCTTGACAACTATCTTTTCGTCGGGTCTGCCAATGGGCGTGCCGCCAAATCGGGGCACGCCCCAGAGATTTATGGCTGCGACCCGGATCGGCTGAACTTCGGGCCTCCAGGTATGTGCATCGGAGTTCATCTCCAGTGCAATGATTACCCTTACACGGCGGGCGAGATCGGTGAACTCGTCACGGGCTACCTCCCATACGTGGACAAGAAAAAGCATTCTTACATCGAAGCCAATCTGCCCAAGATGATGAGAACGATGGTCGGTGAAGACGCCACCGTTTACGCGTGGCAGGCTACGAAGTTAGTCGCCGAGCTGACGAACCGCCCCGTACCCCACAGCAATGTGCGCTGGCAGCGGACTCTTCCTGCGCACGTCCACACCACAATTGGGCATCTGAGAGTTCTGTCTGGGAGGGAGGCATTCACCGCAGAAGAATCCAGTAAAATGCTGGTCTCATACGTGGACCAGGAGGTAAGAAAAGCCGGTTATCCCGGCCTTCCGCGTGACATAGACACCATGGAAAAACTCCTCAATTTCCGCAAATATGAGAAATCTGGTCGTCAGTACATCGGTGGGGGCCTGGGTTCGCCGACTGCAGGCGGAAAAAAACGACAGGGCGAACCTGATGCGAGGCCATCGAACTCTGTAAATGCCAGAGCGGGAGCGCGTCAGAACATCAACACGCCAACTATCCCCGTTATGCCGATTACCGGCATCGTCTTGACAGCCACGATCGGGCTCGCGAATATTGCCAAGGGGTTCCAGGAGTTACCGCAACAAGGGGGCGCGGCACCGGGCTCCACTGCTGCCACTAACGCAGGACAACCTATGGTTCCACCGGGAGTCCATCCCGTACCAGCTCGGCACCATAAGAGAATTGGGGAACTCGAGCCGAAGTTCTGACATCAAGGAAAGCGGAGGAAGAGAAAGCTGGGGCGAGCCCCGCCGGTGACTATTCATCTCATGCGCACAGAAGGCGGCTTGAAGAAGGCATCTGATCCAGGTTGCCGGTGGTTTGCCCGTTCGTGGTAGCCGTTGCCTGGGTGGGTTGTTGGTGAATACGACTTCTCGGCATGCATACCGCAGTGATGTGACTGATGCACATTGATCGAGCCGGTTTTCATAGCCTGGCGTGCCGCACGGACTGGACCCAGTATGGCGGCGCGCGTTCACGGCCTGTGGGAGATCGTGAACGTGACCTTGTACGTCGACCGCACCGGGACCCCGTGGGAGTACCTGTCGCACGACTACCCGCCCTACAAGCTTCGCCAAGCGGGATGCCGCCGGACAAGGCCGGAGGCGCAGAGCGAGTCGGCTTTGGGTGATCAGGCAGCAGGCGAGTTTGAGGAAGGCTTCGTGGATGTCGGCGCGTCGTTCCCAACGGATGCATAGGCATCGGAAGGCGTGGAGCCAGGCCAACGTGCGCTCAACCACCCAGCGCTAGGCGCCCAGTCCGCGACCGTGTGGTGTGCCGGGTCGGGCGACCACCACACGATGCGGCGTGCACGGATCTGGCCGCGGTAGACGCCGTGGTCGTAACCTCGCTCCGCGAACAGAGAGTCGGGTTTGCGCCGCGAGTGGCCGACGCGCCCCGGACCAGGGGAGTCGCGTCGAGCAGCGACAGCAGCTGGGTGACGTCGTTGCGGTTGCCGCCGGTCAGGATGACGGCAAGCGGGGTGCCGTATCCGTCGGTGATCAGGTGATGCTTGGAGCCGGCGCGGCGTCGGTCAACCGGCGATGGGCCCGTCGTGAACTCCCCTTTTATGGCTATGGCCCAAAGGGTAACTCGTTTATGAAAATATTCGTTCTTCAATGACCCGAAGAATGATTCGGCCATCGCATTTTCGAAACAGATTCCAGTGCAGCCGGCGGACCAGTGCAGCCCGAGTTCATCGAGGGCTATGGCGTACTCGGCCGACATGTAATTGCTGCCGCGGTCCGAGTGGAATAATGCGCCCCGGGCGAGTATGTGGTTCCGGACGGCGTTGCGCACGGCCTGGGATATCGGGAGCGTCTGGTAGTGGTCGTTCATGGTGTAGCCGATGACTCCCTTTGTGCAGAAGTCGATGACGGCCGCGCCAGTTGTAGTGTCCGGACCGGGAATCGTCGAGGCGGTCGCATATGAATGCGCCGGGATATGCGTACCTCGCGTTGTCAAGCCGTATCGTTTCGATGAACTCGGACTTGCTCGCTGCCGGGGATCCCTCGCGAAGTATGCTGCCGCTACTTTCGGGAACAAGTTTTCCATCTCCATCTCCATCTCCAGCTCGCGGACGCGGCGCTCCAGTTCCTTCAACCTCGCGCGTTCGTCCACGGGAGAGACCTCGTGGGCGCTCTTGTATGGACCACGAGTTCTACGGACCGGCCGTGGAGTCGATGCGCCGCTCCAAGCGCCGCGTCGACGGAGAGGTACCGTCGCCGACTCCCCGGCAGACAGCGAGAACATCAACGTCTTCGGCGCCATCGAGGTCGACTTCGAAGGTGAACTCGCCCAGCTCGGCCCCACCGCATACCGGCCACTGTGTATTTCCGACGCACCGTTTTGACCGCAACTGCCCGGCAGGGGAACAGGAGCGCCGCCCTTCCCACCCCGCCCACCTGGGTTAGGCGCAGGAACGTCGGCCGCGACGTCAGCCGCGCCACCCCCACGGCCGTCGCCGACCTCCATCCCGACCACGTCGCCGAACTGCCCGCGGCGCCGGTCCCGGAGGTGCCGGTGCCGCACGACATGCCCGGCCTGCCGACCGCCTTCCTCCATACGGCCGCCGAGCTCGACCCCGCCGTGCGGACCGCACTCGACCGGGGCGTCGTCCTCCGCCGCGGCCAAGGCCACACCCTGCGCGTAGCACCGTGCCCGCGATCCACCGCGCGCTCCTCGGCCGGTGCCAGCCCTCTCACGGCTCCGCAGCAGTCCCCCGGCAGCGCAATGCCTGCCGCGAATACGAGAGCCAAGTCCACACCCGCGCGATTTTCTGCGAGTACTACCAGGACCCCAGCAGCGCAGCGACTACCTCGGCGCGCTGCGTTCGCTCGGCACCTTCCTCGACGACCCGGAACAGCACCAGCCGCGGTGGTCAAGTACGTCGCCGAACAGCGCGGGCTCAACTTGGCCGCGCGCTTGCCGGGTACGGCGCCGAGCGGACCCGGTGAGACCAGCAGGCGATCAAGGACTCCACCGCTACCAGAACTTGGCCGGGCTGACGCCGACAGGTCACATAGGCCCCGCGAGGTGGGCCTGGACCTCGCCGGCGGTCAGGCCCATCGCGGACAGAGAGATCACCGTCTCGTCCACCTCGGACAGCCGCCGCTGCCGCTTGCGGACGATCAGCGGCTCGAACGACGCGTCCCGGTCCCGCGGCACCGCGATCTCCGCCACGCCGACATCGGGTCAGCACGCTCTTCGCGCGGTTGTCGTTCCGCGAGTTCCCGGTGTCCTTGCCCGCCGGGTCGTGCTTCTCATAGCCGAGGTGGTCGGTGATCTCGCTCTCGAGGGCGGACTCCAGGTCCCGCTAGTGCTGTGACCGGAAACGTTCACCGGGTTGTCGGTGGTGGTGATGGTCTGCGTGCCGGTTGGATGTCATGGACATCCAACCGGCGACAGGGGGTTCGGTGGCAGAGCCGGTCAAGGTCCGCAGACTGACCGAGGACGAGGGTCGCAGGCTGCAACGCATCGTGCGACGCGGGACCACGAGCGCGGTGCGGTTCCGCAGGGCGATGATCGTGCTGGCCTCGGCGGGCGGGAACACGGTCCCGGTGATCGCCCGGTTGGTCCAGGCGGACGAGGACACCGTCCGCGACGTGGTCCACCGGTTCAACGAGACCGGGATGGCCAGCCTGGACCCTCGGTGGGCGGGAGGCCGTCCCCGCCTGCTCAACCGTGACGACGAGGACTTCGTCGCGCAGACGGCCACCACCCGCCCGACCGCCCTCGGCCAGCCGTTCACCCGCTGGTCGATCCGCAAACTCGCCGCCTACCTGCGCAAAGTCCACGGCCGCGTCATACGCCTCGGCCGCGAGGCGTTACGAGCCCTGCTGGCCCGCCGGGGCATCACCTTCCAGCGCACGAAGACCTGGAAGGAGTCCAACGACGTGGACTTCGACGCGAAGCTCGACCGCATCGCGCACGTCCTGGACCGGTTCCCGGACCGGGTGTTCGCGTTCGACGAGTTCGGCCCGCTCGGCATCCGGCCGACCGCCGGCTCCGGCTGGGCTCTCCGCAGCCGACCGGACCGCCTGCCGGCGACCTACCGCCGGCCCCACGGGGTCACCTACTTCCACGGCTGCTACTCGGTCGGCGACGACACCCTCTGGGGCGTCAACCACCGCCGCAAGGGCATCGACCACACCTGGGCCGCGCTCCGCTCGATCCGCAAGGCCCGCCCGGACGGCGCACCGATCTACGTGATCCTGGACAACCTGTCGGCCCACAAGAACTGGCGGATCCGCAACTGGGCCCGCAGGAACCGCGTCGAGCTGTGCTTCACACCGACCTATGCGTCCTGGGCGAACCCGATCGAGGCGCACTTCGGGCCGCTGCGGCAGTTCACCATCGCGAACTCCAACCACCCGAACCACACCATCCAGACCCGCGCGCTCCACGCCTACCTGCGTTGGCGCAACACCAACACCCGCGACCCCGGCCTGCTCGAAGCCCAACGCCGCGAACGTGCCCGCGTCCGCAGCGAAAAGGGCGTCCGCTACGGCGGACGCCCTTTGCTCACAGCAGCCTGACCACCCGGCAACCCGGTGAACGTTTCCGGTCACAGCACTAGGTCAGCTCCTGCAGCCCGCCCTCACCCACCAGGTCCAGGCCCTGGGCGCGGGCCCGGCCCAGCAGCTCGTCGATCAGCCGGCCGTTGACTGCGTCTTCAAGGGGCGCCTCAACCGGACTGTCCTGCAAAGGCTCTGACAGCACGTCAGTCATCTCTCGGTGTCACTTTCAAGATCAAGTTGCACCGTCGGTTTAAGAATCCCGTCACTGAAGGCAGGGCAACGCTCGGTGACACACGCACCACGTCTGGGCCCCGGGCCGTACGGGCTGGTGACGCGGTTATCGGATCCACGGGGCGCCTGGTCCGCGGCCCGCCCCAGCCTCTCCACATGGTGGCACTGGAACAGGACAGGTCACCGCTGCGTGCTCCGGTGCGGTACAGCATCCTGAACCGCGGGCCAGTGTCGATTGCCCGCGCAGTCAGGGCCCTGCGCGCGAAAGCGCGTGGTAGCGGACGAGGCTGTCGGTGGCTGCCGTCGGCCCGTCCGCGACCGTGATGGAAATCGCCAGCCGCGGGCTCGCTTATGCGGCTTTCGTGGTGCTATTGGTGCTACGACGGGCTGATCGTAGCTTCCTGGGATCCCTCGCCGAGGACCATCGCCGTGATCTCCTCGGCGCAGCCCCAGGAGAGTGAGAATCCGGCCCCGCCGTGGCCGTAGTTGTGCAGCAGCCGGCCCACGGCGACGCTGTCTTCCCGCAGACACACCTCACGGCGGGTGGGGCGCAGCCCGACGCGGCACCCCACGACACGGGCGTCCCGCAGCGCGGGCTCCACCGCGGCACAGCGCTCGATGATCACGCGTACGACCTCCGGATCCGGGGCCGTGCTCCACTCGTCCGGCTTCTGCGAGCCGCCGAGGGCCACCGTCGGGCCGTGCGGATAGATGTAGGTGTATTCCGTTGTGCCAGGGGTGTCGTCGCAGAAGAAGGAGTCGATGCCCGGGTTCTCGACGATGACCAGGTGGCCCTGCACCGGCCGTACGTCTGGGTCGGGGACGAGTGTGCGGGCACCGGCTCCGGAGCAGTTGACGACCACGGGCGCCTCGTCGGCGGCCTCGGCCAACGACCGGTAGGTGTGCAGACGCATGCGCCCGCCGACGTCGGTCAGGCGCCGCACAAGGTGGTCGAGGTACACGCCCATGTCCGCGACCGGGGCTTGGTACGGCCATCCCATGACGAATCCGTCCTTGAGTTCTCTCGGCTCGCACCACCTCGCGCTCACCGCCTCCGCCCAATACGGCAGGTCGCACGGCAGCCGCGACTGCTGGCTGCCCGCCCGGATCCGGACACCTGTGTGCGGCCCCTGTCCGGCTATACGTGTCAGTTCGCGCAGGGTTGTCCGAGCCCACCCCGCGACGCGCTCGTGAGGCTGTACGAGGTATGGGTCCCAGACCGCGCCCGCCGCGAACGACGTCGATTTCCCGGGTGGAACGGCGGAGTCCACCCGGACACGTAAACCCGCCTCGGCGAGCGACACCGCGCTCGAAAGGCCGATGATGCCCGCGCCGATGACCACCGCGTCGACGCTGCCCTCTGGCTGTGCAGTGAGCAACTCCAACTCTGTTCCCCCGTTGCTCGGCGTTGCCGAGTTTCGCGAATACTCCGCCGGCGGCCCGCCCGGCGTCGCCGTGTGCGCCGGACCGCCGGCGCTCGGATCCGGGGTCCCGGCTGAGCACTGCCTCACGACTGACGAGAAACATTTCGCACAACGGACGGCGGTTGCGAAGCCGTGACCGGAGTTTAGTCGGAGAAGGGGTCCGAACACGCCGCTTGCGTTGGCGACGCTGTGCAGATGGGACCGCCGGCACTGCGGTGGCGCCAGAGCTTGTCAGGCGCGGCAGGGACGTGTGTCCCGGCGAGCGACCTACTGAGCTTGCTCCGCTTTGACGGGCACCGTCGTTGTGGCGTTCAGGCCGCCGCGAGGGCGGCTTCGTGTGCGACGAGGTGTGGTAGCCGAGGCTGCTGTGGAGCCTGCGGATGCTGCACCGGGCCTCGATCCATTCGCAGATCTCGGCGGGCGATGGCCCGTGTCGGCCAGCGGCGGTCGGTTCCCAGGTCGTTCTTCAAAGTGGCGAAGAACGATTCGGCGAGTGCGTTGTCCCAGCACTGGCCGGTGCGTCCGACCGAGAGTCGTATCCGGAATTGCTGTGCCAGAACGGCGAATTCCCGACTGGGCACGATAGACCTGAAGCAGTTCACAGGCGCGTTGGAGACTGCGACCTGCGCGTTTCTCCGCCTCGATGAACGGGTGGACCGTCACCGGGTCTCGCGAACGAAGAAGCCGTCGCCCGCTTGAGGACCTCCACGTCCTGCCGCAGCCGCGTGTTCTCCGCTCGCAGCCGCGCGAGTTCCTCCCGCTCGGATGACGTCAGGCCGTCGCGTTCGCCGTCGTCGACCTGGGCCTGCTTCACCCAGTCCCGCACCGCGGTCTCGGTCAGATCGAAGTCCTTCGCGACCTGACTCGCCGACCGGTCGCCCTGTCGGCGCAACGCGACGATCTCGGCTTTGAATTCCGGCGCGAACGAGCGGCGAGGCCGAGGCTTCTTCCCCGTGCTCTCCATGATGGACATCCTCCCGAAACCCAAGCAGCCTGACCACCTCGCCAACCCGGCGAACGATTCCGGTCGCAGCACCAGGGCGCATTCCCGCATGCATCGGGACCATGGCGAATCCGTGTTATCTCCCGCAAGTGCGGAGCCGACGAGTCCCCGGAGGCAGGTGACTGATACTCCGGGACGAACCCCGTGCATGCGGGGCGGTCAACTTTGATCTTGAGGTCAGGTGTGCTGGGTGAAGGCGGGCAATCCCCGCGTACGCGGGGTCAACGCTGATCCGCCGCTGGCCCGATGAACTGCGGCCGAGGCATCCCTGCGCACGCAGGGCCGACTGGCCGACTTCCCCGCCCGAGGGGAACACGTCAGGGCTATCCCCGCACACGGGGCCAACTCCAGAGTTCGGAACCGTCGTCTAAATTCCGTCGGGCTATCCCCGCACACACGGAGCCGGCTCCCAATCCCGTATCGGTTCCGACAGGTGTCCCCGCACACGCGAGGCCAACAGCTGTCCCGAGATCGTATGCGCGCCTCCACGCGAGCTATCCCTGCATACGCGGAGCCAACATCGGGCTCTTCATGCCCTTGGGAATCTTCGTCGAGCTATCCCCGCACACGCGGAACCAACGGCAACCGCGACCTCGTGGCGGGATTCCTCGTCGAGCTATTCCCGCACAGGCGGAGCCAACATCCGCTCGAACCGCGCCTTCCCGTCGTGGGCCGAGCTATCCCCGCACACGCGGAGCCAACACTTGCTGACGTGTGCGTTTGCGATGGCCGAAGACGAAAACGCTTCACGTCTCCTGCGTCCAGCACGATTGGCAAGGGGCTTGATGGGTATCGCCACTCGGCGCTGGGCACAGTTGCGGAAGCATACACGGCGGACCTCTCGGGCAAACCTGGGTACACATCAGCACCCGATCATTGCGTAGGCACCGTGCCCAGCCAGGATGGCAATGGTGACGGCCGCGAGCTGCTGAGTGCTTGGCTGCACGCAAGCATCTGAGGCGCTGGTGCCGCCCGGCGCCTCGGATGGGCGATGGCTCCGGCGGTCTGCCCGCGCGCCGTCGATGGGCCGATCAACTTTTTGCGCCCAGTGCTGGTCAGATCGCGCACCTCGTGCTGCCAGATCACGCGAGAACACCCCCTCAATGTGGCCGGCTTGCTAGACAGGGCGCCGGGGACCGGCGCGGCAGCACAGCAGCCGAGCACAAGGGGGTGCGGCGCATGAGTGCCACGAACAAGAGGCGCGGCCCCCGCGACCCTCTCGCGGCCGTATCCACTCTGGCGGCCGTGGTGGCGGCCGCTGCGCTCCTTGCGGCCGCGGCGTACGTCGACGGCCGCCTCGCCGCAGCGATCGGCGGGGCCTTGGCGACTGCGGCGGCGTTCGCGGCGGAAGTGGCCAGGCGGGTGCGGCGCCGCCCCGTAGTGGACCGGGCAGCGGGGCATCTGGCCACACGGGCCGACCTGCACCGGGTCGGCACAACCGCGGCCCGCGGCACCGCGGCCCGCCTGGGTGTGGAACCGGGTACAGCGCCGGGACTGCTCATCGGGCGCACCGTCGGCGGGAACCGCGAGCTGTGGGGCTCATGGGAGGACATGCACATCGACATCTGGGGCCCGCGCACCGGTAAGACCACAAGCCGCGCCATCCCCAGTGTCGTGGCCGCACCGGGCGTCGCCGTCGTGACGTCGAACAAGCGCGACATCGTCGACGCCACCCGCGAAGTGAGGGCCAAACGAGGCCCCGTCTGGGTGTTCGACCCACAGCAACAGGCCGGCGAGAGCATCTCGTGGTGGTGGAACCCGTTGACCTTCGCCACCAGCTACCCCCGCGCGCTCATCATGGCCGGCTTGTTCTCCAGCGTCCCCGAGGCCAAGCACATGCGCAGCGACGGCTATTTCCACCCGGCCGCGCAGACCCTGCTTGCCGGCCTGCTGTTCGCAGCGGCGCGCGACGAGCGGCCCATCACCGACGTATACATGTGGCTCACTCGGCCCACAGACGACAGCGCGGTGCGGATCCTCCACGACCACGACCACGACCTGGTGGCGGACTCCGTCGCTGCCATTCAGGCGTCGCCAGAACGGCAGCGGGCCGGCGTCTACGGCACCGCCGTGCAGATGGCGTCGTTCCTCACCGCCCGGGACGTGACCCGGTGGATTACCCCGGGAAACGAACCCGGGAGGCCGGAGTTCCGGCACGCCGACTTTGCCGCGGGGGACGTCGGATCGCTCTACCTCCTGTCCGAGGAGTCCAACAAGGCGGCGTCTCCGGTGGTCCTGGCGTTGACCACCGCGGTCGCCTACGAACTGGAAGGGCGCGCGATCGACAGTCCCGGCGGCCGGCTGCGGGTACCCGCCCTGTTCGTCCTCGACGAAGCGGCGAGCGTCTGCCCGTGGGAGGAACTGCCGTTCCTCTACAGCCACTACGGATCCCGCGGCATCGTCATGATGACGATCCTGCAGTCCTGGGGACAAGGCGTCGGTGTCTGGGGCGAAGCGGGGATGGCCCAGATGTGGGACGTGGCCAACGTCCGCGTGTACGGCGGCGGTGTTCCGGCCAACAGCTTCCTCGGCACGCTCGCCGCCGGTTCCGGAGTGTTCGAAGCCCGCACGACCTCGTACTCCGGCCGGGGCATGGGCCTGTGGAAACGTACGGTGACACGTGCGTCGCGTCCCGAAAAGGTCCTCGACGTCCACGACTTCGTCGCACTCCCGCGGGGCCGCGCCTACGTGAAGTTCGGTGGAGCACCCCCGGTCCTGGTGCGGACCATCCCGTGGTGGGAAGGCCCGCACGCCGACGGCATCCGCGACTCGTTGGCCCGCCACGACCCGCGCCGATCGATCCCGCGTCCCCAGTGAGCCGCGAAGCACACCGCATCACCGAAACCCCACGGCCAGGAGGCCCGTTGTACAGCAACGCCGACACGGACTGGGACGCCTTCGACCCCGCCCAGTACATGGCTCACAACTACCTCAGTCTCACGCCCGACGACCGGCGCCTTCTGGCACTCACCCGCGACCGGTTCGCCACCGCCGACCTGCCCATGGACGCGCGCGGGCTCGACGTCGGGTCCGGCTCCAACCTCTATCCCGCCCTGGCGATGCTGCCGCACTGCCGTGAGATCACCCTCTGGGAGTACGGGGCGGGCAACGTCGACTGGTTGCGCACCGAAGTCGCCGACTATTCCCCGCACTGGGACGCGTGCTGGGCCATCCTCGCGGAAGCCGCCCCGTACCGCCGCGTCGGCGCACCGCGGACCGCGCTGGCCGAGCGGGCCCGAGTCGTCCACGGCAGCGTGTACGACCTGCCGGCCACCCAGTGGGACCTGGGGACGATGTTCTTCGTCGCCGAGTCCATGTCCGAACTCTTCGACGAATTCCTCGCAGCCGTCGACGCTTTCACCGCCGCACTGAAACCGGGCGCCCCGTTCGTTGCCGCGTTCATGGAGAACTCCGAAGGCTATGCGGTCGGGGACCGGCCCTTCCCTGCCGTCGGTATCGACAGCGGCACGGTGCACGCGGCATTCGCGCCCGCGGCCGATGAATTGGTGGTGGAACGTATCGCGCCGATGGGGGAGAAGCTCCGCGACGGCTACACCGGCATGCTGCTGGCCGTCGGGCGGATCCGTGCCGAGCGGGGCACGGATCCGTGCTGATCAGGCCGAGGCAGCAGATCCTGGAGATTTGGCGGGCGGTTGCGCGGATGTCCGACGACGGGCTGGCCTCCCACCGAGCCGCAGGGGCCAACTCCATCACGGAGGCAGAGAAGCTGCTGTGCCTCATGTACCCGGCGTACGAACTCGACGGATTCCGCCTCGACACCCCCGACGAAACGGCGGACGACGTACTTGACGCCTTGCGGACCTTCGGCGACCGGGTGAGCATCCCCAAACGCCTCACGGAGATGATCGCCGACTACCTGGACACCTACACCGAACCCGATGGAACCCCGGTGTTCTCCGGCGGGAACTGCTTCGTGCCCGAAGACCCCGGCGCCCGGCCCGCCGCCGCGCAGACGCGCCTTGACGTCGTCAACTCACTGTCGATGTCGCTCACCCTGACGCTGACCTCGCTCCGATTCCTGCGCGGGTTCGGCCGCGAGGTGCGCCGTCCGGAACTGCGGCAGCGGATCATCGCCGTCGAAGCCGCACTCACCCGACGCCTCACCGCCTCCATGACCGGCCTGATCCGGAGCTTCGCTGTGCGGACGTTCGCGCGCACGTCGCCCGAGGGACGTGCTCTGAACGCCATGATCGGACGGACCCGGGTGGACTCCCGCGATGGCGAGGCGCAGCTGTCGCGGCTGCTCAGACCGGTCCGCCACGGCCTGGCCGACCTGCTCCGCGGTACGGAAATGGCGGCGGACCTGGACGATGAGGACACTCTCTTCGAATGCGGCTGGGCATGGTCACCCGTCGCGAAGACGTCGCCGATTGCCACAACCGCGTCCATCAGCGCGCAGCCCGTCGGTGTGGCCGCACCGATACCGGACCTGTACTTCACCGTCATCGCGCTCGACGGGCTGATGGACATCTTTGCCGACCGGACCCTCATGCTGGGCCTGCTCACCGCCGAACAGCAGCAGTTGGCCCACACCCTGCGGTTGCAGGCCGAACTCACCCACCGGTACTGGTCCACACTCGCGCGCTTCGGCGAAGGACCCTGGCCCCTCGAACGACTGCCCTGGCAGACCATCGACGGCCGCAAGTCGGACTACTTCAGCCTCCTGGTGATGTCCGTGGTAGCCCAAGACCTCCTGCGCCGCCGCGCGGGTGACGAAGACCTTACGCGTACCATCCGCACGATCGAACAACTCGCGATCCGCGCCGGGATCTTCGACCGAGCCGACACCGACGAGGCCCACAACGCGCCGTCCGCGCGCGTACTGCACGTCGCCCTGCCCGGCAGCGAAACGCTCGGCCCGGCGCTGCAATGGCGCCTGACCGACTTCCCGAGCGTCCTGCTCAAACGCGTCGTCCAGTTCGCCGACCTCGCGCACGAACCCGAATCCCGTGAACGCCTCCTGCGCCTTGCGGAAGCCGCCCTGGCACACGTGTGGGAAGCACGGCGCCGCGGCGGCGCCGCCGACGGACTGTGGCACGAACTGGACCGGACCCACGCAGACACCCCACGGCCCCCCGCGCTGACGTGGACGCACACCGAACGTGTTGTCGAAAGCCTCGTCGCGGCCGCAGGCATGCTGCGCGGCGCGCCGCTGCGCAGCATCCAGGTCACCGAACTCGCCCGCAGCATGATCCTGGAGGCCGAGCACCTCCTCGGCCGGGAACTCCTGTACGTCGCGTCCGGACCGGTGACTTCGCTGCACACCAGCCTGCTGCGCATGCAGGCGCGGCTCCAACGAGCGCGTGAAATCCTGGGCGAACGCCCCGCCAGCGCGTACGCGATCATCGCCGAGACGCTGCGCGAACTCGACGAACTCACCACCGCCCGGCACAGCACAAGTGTGGGAGCCTGAACATTGCTCGTCTTCGTCACCTCCGACAAAGGCGGCACCGGCCGCTCGGTCACCAGCGGAAACCTCGCCTATCGGCGGGCGCTCTCCGGTGACGACGTGTGCTATCTGGACTTCGACTTCGGCTCCCCGACCGCGACTGGCGTCTTCGACATCCCGGCCGCGGACGCCACGTACGGCGGGCTTCACTCCTACGTGCAAGGCCGGACGTCCAGCCCACGCGGCATCGACGTGTGGACCGCGTCCGACCGGCGCGGCCTTTGCCCGCCCACCGCGGTCCGCGGACGGCTGGTGCTGTTCCCCGGCGACGTGGGCGGCGGGGAGTTCGCCCTCACCGCACCGGCCATGGACAACTGCATAGATCTCCTCTTGCGCCTTGAAGAAGAGTTCGACGTGTGCTTCGTCGATTGCAGCGCCGGCCGCTCCTATGCCCTCGACATGATGCTCACCGCAACCGCCGACCCGCGCCTCGACGGTATCTGCTCCCGGTGGCTCGTGTTCCACCGATGGACCCGCCAGCACATCACGGCAGCATCAGGACTGGTGTTCGGACCTCGCGGGGTCTTGCAGTCCGGCGCGGCGCGCGGGCACGACCCGGAGTCCCTGCGCAACAGCATCCGCTTCGTACGCACCGCCGTCCCGTCCGCGGACGCCTTCGGCTTCGGCGAACTGCGCCCATCGCAGGTCGCCTGGCAACGGAGATGCGACGACCAACTGCGCGACATGGCCGTTCGGCACCACCTGGGCCCCAGTGTCGTACTCGGCACGATTCCCTTCGAACCGATGCTGCAATGGCGCGAACAGCTCATCACCGACGCGGACGTGGCGCTGAGCCACGTGGCCAACCCGGAAACCGTGGGCGCCTTCGACGACCTCGCCCAGCGTTTGTCCGACGAGATGGCATGGGAAGGACTGTGAGCCCGATGACCACGCAGTTCCACGAGAGTTCCGCGGAGACCCGGATCGCCCATGTGCCGTTCTCCCACCTCTCCGTCGAGCTGGGACACGTCTACATGGAGGACTTCGAAGCGGGCGAGGACGCACTACGCCGACGCCTTGGCGGCCTCGGCCCGTGGCTTGCCGCCGCCGAGGATTCGCTCCGTCTCCGGCTCGGCAGCCGCCGCCCGCGTGTCAGCACGTGCTTCCTTGTCGACGACTACTTCGCCAGGACCGTGCCTCCCCGCGAAGCTCTTCCCCTGCTCATCACAGTCGCCGCGGAGAGCGGCCTTCCGCTCGACTACATCGCCCGCGAATCCGCCTGCGCCCACGCCGACGGCACGGCACCCGCCGAACTCGTCGAAGCCAACCTCGTGCCCGTGCCGCTGCCGGGTGACAACGGCACCCGCCCGCCGGCTTCCGCATCCGGATGGCTCAGCAACGGCCGCAGGTCACCCGCCGCCTTCGGCGGCGAGGCAATGGCCGAGCCGCCGGCATGGGCCGCGCCATGGGAAGTCAGCGCACGGCGGCACTCGGTGTTCGCCGACGTCCAGCTCTGGGACGACGAGAACGGCACACGAACCTGGTCGTGCCCGTTCCTGGCCGCCGTATGGCAACTCATACGGCTGGGGATGCTCCGGCACGACAACCGCGACGTCGTTCGGCCGCGGCCGTGGAACGGCACCTACCCCGACGACTGGGACGAACTTCCGCCTATCGTACGGCTCAACGCGGACGCACAGCCGTTCTGCGCGTACCGCACGCTCTCCGTCCTCGAACCGCGTTTCCTGCCGATCGAGCACGCCGTGCGCGTCATCCTCGACCAGTTCGCCGCCGACCCCGACGTGCTGCATCAGACCGCTGCCCGCCACGCGGCCGAAGCACCCGACCCGCTCGGCGAGATCGTGGACCGGGTCGCCTACGTCTTTCCCTCCACGTGAGGGCGGCGCAGCCCGCGACCGCGGGACCTAGCCCTATCGCCGTCCTCGGAGAGATCGTCACCGGGTTGCTCGCGCACTCGACCCCCGTCACTCCGACCGGCGCCGCCGAACTCCTCGCCCTGCCATGCGGCCGCGCCGTCCGGACGTGGACACGGCCGATCGCCCGCACTGTCACACCCGCCACCGCGACGGGCGTCGACTGCGGGCTTCCCGCCGACACCACCGGAAAGCGGGTACGTGGTATCGGCAGCATGCTGGCACACACGGCGCTCACCGGCGGCCGTGTCCTCCAAGCGAACGCCTTCGCCCGCGTCACATCCGCCACCACGGACCACCGGCTCCCGTGGTCGCATTACCTGTCGCACTCCGGAACCGTCGAAGCAGTCGGCCGTATCCGCGCAACGTCCTTGGCCGAGGGGTTCTTCGACGCTGGGAGAACTCCGGACACCCTCGACCCCGGGGGCATCGCCGGGCACCGACTCGCCGCCGTGCAGCAATCGCCCGACCTCGACCGCCGTCCGCCCCTGAAAGCGGCACGCACCAGCCTCCGGTGGGCGATCGTCCGCGGGAATCCCGAAAACCCGGACAGACAAGCCGAGTTCACGGTCAGTGGAACCCACACTCGCACGCTCCTGCTGCGCGCCGAGGACCTCGACGACGTGGCCGACCTACTGGTCTTCAGCGAAGACATCGCCCGCCACGACTGGCTGCTCACCGTACTGGGGAACCTCCTCGACCACCCCCACGAGTCCCCTGCCTACAGCCACCGGCTGCGCATGGCCGCCGAGCACCTCGCCCACCTGTGGATGCCCGCGTCCGTGCCGACCCCGCGCACCGCCGAGCTCTGGGACGGCTTCGAACGAGTCCCGGGATTCACCCGCCAATGGTCCACGATGGAGGCCCGGGTCCGCCGCACGATCGCGGCCCGCACGGCCTCAATGCTGGAGCACCCCGGGCGAACCAGGAGCGGACACAGGCCGCCGGGGGCGTAAGACCGCACGGTTCTGACCTGCCCGGGGCGCGCCTGGGGTACGTCGGGATTCGTCCACCGGTTGCCGGGAGGCGAGTCGCTCATTGCGTCCGCGACGGAGGCGACCGAGGGCCGCGCCCCGGGTTGCGGAGCCTCAGCGGGCAGCGACAGGCGACGGGGACGCGGGTGTGGCCGGTAGCGGCGCTCCGGGGACCGCAGGCGGTAGCAGGAACGCGGTGCTTACTGCTGTGCCGTTGTGTTGGTCCCCGACAACGGTGAACAGACCCACGCCGCCGCGCGTCACGAAGTCGGGCAGCTGTGTCCCTTCAGGCAGCCGATCGATAGCCTTCGTGCTCGTGTTGACCGTCACCGGGTCGGGTGTGTCGTCTTGGTCGTCGCGCAGAGTGCCATAGGCCGTGCCGCTGTCGGTGAGCGCCGCGAACAGGACGCCGCGAGTGGTCTTGTCGCCGCTGTAGCACTGGGCCGTCCGCGCCGACAGGTCGAAGAGCAGCGAGCCCACGGCGACATACCGGCCCTCCGGAGACGAGAGTGCGGTGAGCTCGGGGGGAGAGCCGCTATTCGACGCCACTCCGATGTCACACGCCGCGGACACCAGCAAGTCCCCGGTGGTCAGGTCGTGCAGGGCATAAACGGTGCTGCCGTCGTTGTCGTGATACCACCCGATGAGGACGGTGCCTCCCACGACCTGGATGACGCGTCCACGATTCGCCCCGTGAGGAGCGATGGACGCGCTCGTCCATCTGCCGGGGATGCCGAATCGCAGCTCGTCGCTTGCCGGCTGTTCCGTTGTCAGGACACCGGCGGCAGTGGGCAGCACAGGGACGTCCTGCACGGTGCAGCCGCTCCGTTTGGTGGAGCAAGACCTGGTTACGGGTGCGCCGACCGCGACAGGGGAGACGGCGCCCGTGAATGGATCCCACAACGCCCCTTCTTGGGCCGTGCCGTTCCCGTCCGCGGTGCCGGGGAACAGGACGCCGCCGTCGCCGACGGCGGCCACCGCGTTGTCCAACCCCCCGGTGACCTCGCGTTCCAGGTGCGCGGTAGGCGCGACGTCCCGGCCTTCTGCGCTCACCGGGAACGAGTCGACCACCAGGAGATCGCGGGACCGGGCGATGCCGGCCGGGGGGACGACACCGCGACGAACGACGACCACATACTCGCCGCCTTCGGTCGAGATCACGTGGAGCTCGGGCGTGCGCTGCGCGCTCAGCGGACCGAGAGGCTTGGACGACCACAGCACCGTGCCGTCGTCCGCCTTCCGGGCGATCACCGCCGGGAGTTGCGTGGCGGGGTCCGCGGAGGCGTCCGAGGACGGCGGGCCCGCGAGGGGCGACGCTCCTTCGGTCGGATTCTCCTGCGCGGACAGGTCGATGAAGACGCCGGCCATCGGCGCCACGGTGAAGACCCGCTGTCGCTGGTCCGACTGCCAGCCACGTGCCTGGTCGAAGGCGGTCGGCACGTGCAGGTTCGAGGAGCCGACAGCTTGCGGTGCTTCCGTCGGGTTTACGACGGCATCTCGGGTGCCGACGGAACCACCCCCCACGCAGCCGCTCAACAGGAGTGCGGCGATCGGCAAGAACGCCAGCCGAACGCCGATCCGCAGCCCGCGGGGCCGGCATCGGCCAGGTTCGCTCGAAGTCGCGGTCATGTGCCAGTCCACCAAGGTATGTGCTTTTCCCACCGGGGGATATGGGGCCGGATCGGGGCTGCGCGCCCACTCGACGCCGGCGTCCGCAGGACCCGCTTCGAAGGACCGGTCGAGACGGCATGGTCCACCATCCCCCATCAGGATCAACTCCGATGTCACGCCCGGATATCCCGGTGGCGCGCGCCGCATTGCGCGATACGGCCGATGCGCCGAACCCAGTTCTCCGCGCCGATGCAGGGACAGTGCTGACCGATCGTGTCCAGGTCACCCGCGTGGACATCCGCGACGACGCCGCAGCCGCCGACCGGCCTCAACCGCGCTCCAGGCACACACACAGCCGACGCCCAACCAGGACACGTGCGGTTCGGTGGCCTGCACCCTCACCCGCACCGCAGGGCGTCCCCCGTCCTCGACCCACGGCTCGACACATCCCAGGTCGGCAAACACCAGCAACAGCCCCGCCGCGTCGACCCGCTGACCTCCGCCAGATCGATCTGAGCCAGGCGAACTCGGCCGGAGTCGATGCCGCGGTATGGGTCAGCGCTTCCGGAGAGGCCACATCGCTCCGCACACCAAACCGCCCGCCGTGTCCATTGACGCCCTTCCGCCAGACGCAACGCAGCCGGTGTCGATCCTCAGGGACGACGTGTGGTCCGTATCGGGTTGGACCACGTTCGGAAAACGCTTGAGCGACAGAGGGTCCGTCAGCCGAAGAACGAACGCGTTTTGCTCGGGCCCCATTTCTCGACGGCTGCGCCTGCTCCGACCTGGCGGCCCGAGTGCCGTGCCCAGGGTGAGATGAGACTGATCGCCCGGGCCGCAGGGGCGCCCCGTGGCGGCAAGAAACCACGGGAAGCTGGGGTGCGCAATTCACGGGGATCTCGTCCAGGAGGACGTTGCTGGGAGAGCGTCCTGTTCCTCGCGCCGCCCTTCACGGCGTACGCCCCGTGTAGGTAGTAGGCCAGAAGCGTGCGTTGCGCATGTCGGCCCGCGCCAAGGCGCCTTCGCGCGAAATTTCGGGCCTGGCAACCCAACTCAGTGACCTGGGCACGATTTCGCGCGAGAGGGAGCATGGCTTGGGCAAGGTCGGCGACGACATCGTCTGGCTTGACAGGGGAGTCCTCCGGGCCGTGTCTCGGCAGGAGTCTCCCGCTTTTCGGATCCAGCGCCTCCCGGAGTCCGCCGACGTCCGTGCTGATCACGACCCGGCCGGCTGCTTGGGATTCGGCCACGGTGAGGCCGAAGGCTTCCTCCGCGATCGTGGGCGAGAGCATGACGTGGACCCGGCCGTAGAAGCCGGGCATCTCCTCGCCCGTGCAATTCTCGAAGTGGACCAGGTTCCGTCGAGAGCCATCTGGCTCGACGGCCACGATCTCCTCAGCGATCCCCTTGACCGTCTCCTCGTAGCCGTCGGCGCGCTCGTACTCGGCCCCTACGCTCCGGGCCGGGGAAGCGATCCGCAGCTGAGGCTTGGCACCTTGCGTGCGACAGTCCGAGTCGCGCACGACTTCCGCGAATGCACGGACGGACTCCAGCACGCCCTTGTTCGGCACCATTCGCGCGGCCATGCCGAAAACAACGGACTCCTTGTCCGTCAACGCGACGTCGGGGACGCCCGCAAACCTCGCCGTCTCCACGCCGATGGTGATGGCCTGCACATCGATGCCGAGCTTCTGCCGATAGAAGTCGGCCATGTACTGGGAAACCCCGAATGTCCCGGAAAAGGCTTTCACGGCCTCCGCGTTCCGGTCTTCCTTCTTCCCGTTGAACGGGCTGTGGAAGGTGTGGAGCAGAGCGAACGGACGCTTTTCGCGTTCCCGTTGGTCCCGCAGGCTTGCGAGGCCTTTGGCTACCTCGGGTCTGAAGGCGTGGCCGTTATGTACATGAACGATGTGTGCCGTCGCCAGGTGTGGTCCTAGTTCGGCACGTACCTCGTCGGCTGACGGCACAGGTCCGTCGAGATCCAGCACGGCGAGCTTCTCCGCCCGTACGCCGGGGATATCCGGCGCGCTCCCTGAGCCGTAGTACCAAGTGACCGTATGGCCTTCGGCGGCGAGGATGCGGGCGTAGGTGCGCAGGTGAGAGGAGACGCCGTCCCCCTCCGATGCCCAGTAAACGAGCGCGATGTTCTTGGGCGTGGCGCGCGCGAGGGGGTGTTCCTTCCGATTCACCGAGCGCCGCCATGGCGTCGGTCCGTCGGGCTCGCGGTCGGTGCTGCGGGAAGCTGCTGCCACACGTCGAGGCTACTCTTGAGCCGCGTGTGACGACAGGGCGGTCCGGACCGGGGGTGGGTCCTCCTTGCGGGCGACCTCGCTGGGCGTCGTGTCGCGGTCGTATCGGGGCTTCGGGTTGAGGCCGCCTTCATCCCCATAGCCAGTCGGTTGCCAGGGCGATGAACGCACTTTCCTCGCTTGTTGCCTGCAGTCGGCACATCTCCTTGTGGAACCGCAAGGTCACGCTGGTGACGGGTATAGGCGGCTGCTCCGGAACGGTCATGACAGTCCCGGCAGGCATCTCGAAACACCAAGAGCCCCAAGCGCTCCCCGCAGAGGAGACTTCTGTCGCCTCCCGCCAAGCCAGTTCGGCTCGAAGACCAGAGAACGTGGCGATCGGGATCCATCGGCGGTCGTGGAAGACCGCGTTTCCGCCGCCATCGTGTATGACTTGCCACTGCTGCTCACTGAGAGCGGGAGCATCAGGCGGCTGCGTGAACTGCTGGCGGGACAGGACGGCTTCGTCGTGGCCCCAGGTGTTCGCACCGATGGGGCGGACGTTCAGGATCCGCATGTTCCGCAGGAAAGCCGCTTGAATGGCGTCCCTTGCCGGCTCGCGGCGCGCGCATATGAACGTTGCGGGCCGCCCGTCGAGAGCCGTCGCGCCCGCTTCGGCCGCTAGAGCCTCGACGCGCAGGACGTCGTCCACAGTGACCGTCGCATCGAGCAGCCCCACTTCGATGAGCGCCACCACCCCCTCGTCTCCATCGTCGGTGCGGGCCACCAGTGTGGACCCGCCCGCCAATGTCTCGACCTGCCAGATGTCGTCTTCCGAGATCAGCGCGCGGGCGGCCGCATCGAGGAACTGCCGATGCCCACCATGCTCAGTGTGTGCCACGGCTGGTGAGCGTACGGCGAACCAGTGCATCGCCACCCGCACGCAGTGCGCCGCGAGATGAAGCACGGTGATCCGGCAACTGAGCATGGTGCGTTGGGCAGACGACCCGGCACCGCAGTTGGGGACACCCTCCGATCCGGGGGGCGGGATCCGTGGCCGGCGTGGCACCGCAGGAGCATGATGGTTCAACGTTCCGGTGTCGAAGGTGGCAGCCAACTGCCGCTGCGCGCAGCGTTCGTGACGGCTGCGGCTTTGGTGCAACCTTGTGGTTTTCACGCTTCCACAAGGCTGCTGGCGGGTGCTTCTGAGGCGCCTGGGACGCGGTACGCTGACCCGCAGCACTGATCAAAAACAAAAGAATGCGGCCCCATCGAGCGCCCTTAGGCAAGGCGCGAGGGGCCGCAGTGGCCGAAGGACCTTCGCAGGGTCCGGGCCCGCCGAGCACCTTCCAACGACAAGAGGTGACGACGTGATCTCCAGGGTACCGCTATATCCGCCTCTGCACACAGCACCCCGCCGTGGGTCTGGCAGCTGCACTCACAGCTGCTCGACCTTCGGCGGGGTGTTCGCGTTGCCCGACGGTTCCTCCGCCCGTTCCTCAAGAGAGGGGGCGGGGATGTCATAGGCATCTAAGGGGCGGCGCCCACATGGGCCTTCTTGCCGCCCCAGGTCGCCCGGTCCGGTGACGCCACATCACCTGAACGAGCTTCCATCGCATCTCCGGTAGGCCGCCACAGCCTTCGGAGGGGGTGTCCGACCCGGTGCCACCCGGCTTCGGACCTCTCATTCTCTGGTTCTCCCAAGAACCGACTCGGCACCACACGGGGCTTTGTCGTGCCCTCGTGCGCGTGCACGCGAGAGGACGTGCTTATTTTGCATGCCAAACGCGCGGATGGCCAGCTCTGCTGTATTCGCGTGCCTGATTTCAGCCTGCTTGAAGTGGTCTTCACCCAAACGAGGGTGACCAATTTCACCAACGAGTCGACCGGATCAACCCGAGTCGCCCCTCGATCGAGTACGGCCGGCCTCGGCCATCCGACGGCCCGACGGCGGCGCGGCGAGGCGGAGTCGTGAGCATCGTTGCGACGGTGTCCGCCGTCGAATTGCCGAAGCGTCAGCCCGCGTTTGCCGAGCCGTCAGTTGGTGTGCGGACGCAGCGTGTTCGGGTGCCGTGGCGCTTGGTCGAATCGGCCCTGCTGCCGGATGTGGCGTTGTCGGTGTACGTGAAGGTGGCAGCGCTGGGAGTGCGGCCTGAGGGGTGTGAGGCGCGGACGGAGACGATCGCCAAGTACTTGGGGTTGTCGAGGGCATCAGTGGAGCGGGGGCTTTTGGTGCTGTCCCGGCAAGGGGCGGACGGCGTGACCGAGCTGGTGACGGTTCGGCGAACCCATGCGGGTGGGCGGGGTGCATCAGCGGTGCGTCGTGTGCGGCCGGTGTGCGCAGGCGAGCGGTTCGTGTGGGTACCGGTGGCGGCGGCAGAAGATCTGACGCCGCGGCAGCTGCGGGCTTATGCGGCGCTGGCGTACGCGGTGCGGATGCAGATTCCTTTGACCGTGGGGGAGTTGGCCGGATATCTGCGGCACCACTCGGGGAGGAGGGCCGGACTCGCTGTGACGGCGGACGCGGCGGGCCGAGTTGTCGACGAGGTGGAGGCGGCGGGCTGGGTGACGGTGAGGCGGCGGTGCGGCTTGAACGGCCGCCACCAGTTCGCCGTCCACAACGTCGCAAACCAGGTGCCTCCCGCCGAGTCGGCTGGCAGGGTGGCCGCCTACGAGGCGCCGACCCTGGCAGCGGAGGGACTTCAAGAGCGCCCAGCCGAGGATCCCTGCAAGCCTGTGGGCCAGGTCTCCTCGGCTCCGGACCGTTCCTGCGTCGGTGAGGGATCGGGTTCCGGGGTTGGTGAGGGATCCCTCGCGTACAAGGAATCACCTAGGACTGACTCACCAGAGGACGTACCGCCGCTCTTCCCACCCGCCGTAGGCGAAACCCAGGTAGTAGGTGGGGGCAGCAGCGCACGTGCGGGCGAGCGGCAAGCTCCGCACGCTTGCGGGAGTTCCGACGGAAGCGGCGCGCTGCGCGCGGAGGGGAACCCCACACCGGTCCGTGCTCGAACGGGGAATCGCAGCGGCTCGTCGAGGCATGGACATACGGGCGGGCCGGCCTTCGGCCGTGAGGTGTTTGCGGTGTTGGAGCCGGTGCGTGGGCTGCTGAACCGAGTGCACAGTCATTTCGTGCTGCGCAAGATCGGCCGTGCGGTGGCGGAACAGCTGGATGACGGCGTGGAGCCCGCCCGATTGCGACACCGGCTTCTCACACGATTTGGCGCAGTCGCGCCTTCGGAGATCCGTGACCCGGGCCGGTGGCTGCTGGGCGTCGCGCTGCCTCGGTGGGGTTGCGGCCTCTGGGACTGCGAAACCGGCGTGATGTGGTCGACTGGGCGCCCGTGCGAGGTGTGTGCCGACGTCGTTGCCGGTCGTGCGGCCAAGCGGTTTCAGTCGAGTCTTCCGGACTACGCGCCCGGATCCGCACCCGAGTCGCCGGCGAAGCCTGCCTCCCATGACCACAGGCGGTTCGTCGTCCACGGGGACCGCCTTGGCTCACCCGACAGGCTCAGTGCGTTGCCTGACGGGCTGCCGCGGGGGACATGTGGTGACTGCGGTGCCCGGATCTTCCTGGTCGGTCCTGCTGTAGGTGACATGCTGTGTCGGGTCTGTCGGGCGGAGCACGACGACACGCTGCAAGTGCAACGGTCGGCAGTGCCTGCGGTTCCCCAGTCGCGACGGACCATGGCGTGGGACTGCCATCTGGCAGAGCTGGCGTGTCGACCGCTGGCCGACGACGCGGATTCCGCGCGCCGCCCGCTTCACGTCAAAGCCAACGCAACGTCAGGAACCTTTCCCACCGTCCCTCTGTCTCCGTCCGATAGCGGAGGGGGAGCTTCGGGCGGGATGCGCGTCCGCACGCGAACGCCGAGCCCGATGTGGGACGACTTCGCGTCCGTGCCGCAGAGCACGGCGCGTCGCGTCAAGAGCCCGGATGCACAGTGATTTTCTGTAGTGCGGGCGCGGGCTGGAGCCCGTTCTTCGACTCTGGTTCGGTGGGAGAGACGGTTTGGACAGCTCGATCGGTCCCGTCTTGCGTGTTGCGTTCGCGTCAACGTGGCTGCACCGCGAGGTTGTCGGCCGAGTCCGTGTCGCCGTTCGGGCCTGGCTCGAGAGCTACGACGGTGTGGATCTCGCGGCGTTCGAGGCGGGCATGTGCGATGTCGGCGCCGACTTGATGGTGCTCTGCGACGACGGGTTGTCTCCTGGGGGAGTGCTGACGCACCGCTGGCGGATCCGCCGGGCTGCGCGCGGCGGCCTAGAGCTGACCGTGGTGATCAGTACCGTCGAGCTGGGGGAGACGTGGGTCCTCGTCGAATGTAGGGGCCTCGGAACCGGCACTGATGGCGTCTGCGACACGGCCCGGGACGGTGCACAACGCCACGGGGAGCCAGGAGCGTTCGTACGGGGGTTGTTGGAGCGCGTGGAGGCGTACGACGGTGCCGCACGTCTGACACTGCTGCCTCAGACAGTCTTGGACGCCACCGGCGCGACGGAACTCGCCGAGGTGATCCGGGACCCGCGACGGCGTCTTCCGGTGGTGGTGATGGCCGAGGCGGTGACGGTGCGCCGTGCGGCATGGGAGGCCGCAGTGGTTCGCCTGGCACACACCGCGGCGGGCGCGGCGTCGATGTTCGTGCTCATGCCGCAGGCGCTCAGGACCTTCTCGCGGCTTACCGGTGGTGATGTGGCGCGGGCGTGTGGTGATGACGCCGCACTGGTCTATCTGCCGAGGGTGGGCGCCCGTCACGCTGGCAGCCGATTGCTGCCCGATGGGGAACTCCATCTCTGCGGTGACAGCCAAGACGCCCCGGACGGATGCCTCCCGGTCGAATGCGACGGCGGGGACGGAACGAATCTGTTCACGCCTCAAGGCCTTCGGGTCGCAGGAAGCAGGACCCGGCTTCCCGAGCACCTCGTCGGGATCCCCAGCCTGCTGTACAGCGGACGGGAGGGGGACGCGAACTTCGACGACATCGGTGTCGTGCGTCTCCTGCTCGGCGAAGCCGACAGCCGCGCCCACGTCGCCGAACAGCGAGCCGCCGCACTGGAGCTGCGCTTGGCGACTCTCGAACGGCGACTCACCCGGAACTGACAACGGGCGCCGGTACCAAGATGGATTGCCCGAGCCGTCAGCCGGTTGCTTCCGTCGGTCGGCAGTTCGACAGACCCGGATGTTCGCTCCGCGCCCACCATTGGTCGGCCGCGTCATGAGCCGCACTGCGTAGACTCACTGCGGATCGAAGCCGGCCCCGGTGGACGATTGGCGCCAACTCCGATGACGGAAGCGGCAGGACTGCCCCGTGCAAGCGGGGATTGCTCCACCGAGCTGAGCTGTACTGCTGACGGCACCGGTTCGGCCCCGCAACGCAGGGATGGGAAGCGGCCCGGCTTTACGGCCGTAAAGATTCAGCGCGCCGTCGGCAAGTCGGGCATCACCGACGGAAGTCGAATCCTCGGCGGCGGTCGGCGGACTTTACGGCCGTAAAGCTCGCGCAGAGCCAGCCGCGTGCTGGCCCGGACCAGGTTCGGGCCAGACAAGTCGGGTTTGTCACTGGCGCGTCGCTGGCAACGAATTGTCGATCTCTGAGAAGCTTCGCCTGCCCGAAGTACCGGAACCCACGGGAAGCATACGGAGCAGATGACTTCAAGCGTCTACGTCGTGTCCATCGACCCCCAGGCATCGACCGTCTGGTGGGCCGACCGCATCACCGACCTCCCCTTCGACTTCAGCCAAGAACACGAGACCCCGGAGAACCTCAAGGTGCTTCAGGACCTCCCGGCCAAAGTCCACGTCGTGTGCAATCAAAAGGGCGGCGTTGGGAAGACGACAAGCACCCTCAACCTCGGTGCCGTGGTATCGAACGTCTTGAACGGCCAAAACCGCGGCCTCCAACACGTGTTCATCGACACGCCCGGCAGCCTGCAGGACGAGAACCTCCTGCTGAAGGCGCTCGCGGTCGCCGATGACGTGATCGTGCCGATGCCACCTGAGCCCCTGGCCTTCGACCCCACGGCGCGCACGATCGAGAAGGTCGTACAGCCGACCGGGCTCCCGTACCGCGTGGTCATCAACAACTGGGACCCCCGGGACGGCGTCGTCGACTTGGAACAGACCAAGGAGTACATCGACGCCAAGGCCTGGCCACGCGCTCAGACGGTGCTGCGCCGATACAAGGTCCACACGCGCGCGGCCGCCGAAGGCCAAGTGGTCACGCAGTACCCGAAGAACCGTGTCGCGATGGAAGCACGCGAGGACTTCTTCCGCCTGGCCCTCGAACTCGGCTACGGAGGCCAGTCCTGATGGCCGGTCAGCGCACAAGCCTTGCGTCCCTCGCCGGAAAGAAGGTCGAGGACGTCCCCGGGCGCGACGCGGTCACGCTGCTGACGCTGCCGCTCAGCGCCGTGGCACCTACGCCGTTGAACCCACGGACCCATTTCGGTACGGCCACCGAACTGGCAGAACTCGCGTCGAGTATGAGGCGCCGACAGCTTCAACCAATCGTGGTTGTCACCCGTACCCTCTACCTCAAGCACTTCCCCGAACACGACCGCATCGTCGGTTCCGAACAGACCAGCTACGTCATCGCTGTCGGCGAGCGACGGTTCCGTGCGGCGTGTGCGGCCGGCCACGCCACCATCGAAGCGGCGATCCGCGACGAGGTCATCGCCACGCGGCAGGACTTCGTTGATGCGGTCTTGTCCGAGAACCTCGACCGCAAGAACTTCGACCCGATCGAAGAAGCCCACGCCATCAACCTTCTGGTCCAGGAGTTCGGCTCAGCCCGCGCTGCTGCCGCGCACCGCGACAAGAAGGAAAGCTGGGTATCCCAGCGGCGTTCCCTGCTGCGCCTGGCCGGCCCGATCCAGGACCTGGTCCGCACGAAGCAGATGCCCGTTGAAGCAGCGCGGAGTCTCGCCAAGGCCGTGAAGGACCACCAGCTGGACGCACAGCAGCAGCTCGACTGGTGGGCAGCCAAGCAATTGGCGGTTGCATCGGCACGCGACACCGTCCTGGCGCCGGAGTCCGAGGCGTCCGACGCGGCTACGCCGCCTGGCACGCACCAAGGCACGGAGCCCCGGGCGCTGCCGGATTCGTCGACCGCGGATCAGAAGGTTGAACCAGCGTCGGCTCCGCGAGGCGGGAAGCCTCGTGGAGCGGTGGGTGGCACGGGCGACAAGCGAGGGCAGGTGCCTCATCAGGCTGCCCCGCAACGGGCCCCGGGGGGCTCGCCGGAGGTCACCGTGTTCAGCGTGTCGACCAGGAGCCCAAAGGAGCTGGCGGCTGCACTGGCTGCCGAGTTGTCCGCCGAGGACCTGGTCGCGCTGATTGAGGAACTTCACACACACGTCTGAGCTGTGCCAGTTCACCGGGGAATCGCCGCAGGCCCTGTCCCATCCTCGCGTGGGCGGGGCCTGCCGCGTGTCCTGCCAAGTCTGCGGTGCGAGCGGGCTGTACGTCAGGGCTGGCTATGGCCGCGGTCTCAGGTCCAGGGCCGATCTTTACGGCCGTAAAGTCGCCGACTCGCGACAGTGATGCCGTTCAATCGATGACGCAGCACATGTAGAACTTTACGGCCGTAAAGACGCCGAGGTTTGGTGATCGCGGTGGTGGCGGTGATGGGCCCGGCCGCCCAGCTGTCAGAGCCCAGGCGGAAGGCCGGTTGCGTTCACGAACGCGTTGTATGCCGCTGGACGATGAAGCCCGCCATCGGGTCGAAACCGGTGATGGTCGCTCCGTCCGCGAGGAGGCCACCGAGGACATCCCGCACCGCGTGGCGCCATTCCCGAGCCGCTGAGGGGTTGCGCACCCGCAAGGCGGCGATGTCGTCGGGAATGTCCACCAGAACGGTGGCGGCGTCCGTCGGGCGGACCAGTGGGAGGTCGCCGACCGCCGCGATCGCGACTTGCGCGTCCCCCGGGGCCGTGCGCAAGATCGGGACGCCGAGTGCGGCAGCCGATGCCTTTGGGCCGGTCAGGCACCAGTTCATGAGAAGGCGGTCGGTCTCGTCGTGCTGGTTGACCGCGTCGTCGACGTTCCCGTAGAAGTTGACCCGGTAGCCTTCCGGTCGCGCTCCCAACTTCACCATGTTGAAGTACGTGTTGCGCCGGATCAGTGGGTCATAGGTCCACGTGATCCGACTCAACCCGCGTTCGACGGCCCATGTGCGCTGGTGCTGCTTGAGCGCGAATCCGACCCCACCGTCCACGATCGTCGCCGTGACGTGTGAGTGCAGTACCTCGCCGATCGGCGCTCCGAAGAACGCGACCGACGCGCCCACCATCGCATTCCCGAGGTACGCCCCCACGACGTAGTTCTCCGTGTGCGCCAACGCGTGCAACTGTGCGACGACAACCGGCTCCTCACCCGGTTCGGGTTGCCACACTCGGTTGAAGAGGACGTACATGTCTGCGAATTCGTCCAACGTGTGAAGCTCTCGAATGATCAGGTCTGGCGGCTGCATCAAACTCGTCGACTCCATGTCGGATCCTCAGGCCCGCGGTGACCATGTCTGCCATTGCGCGTCAATCTATGTCGAAGCGCTAGGTCCGCCCCGCGACCGGCCAGGAAACGCGAGCCACTCGCGCCGCAAGCGCGCCCGGACGCGGCAACAGGCCGATGTTCTCGATGTCAGTCATCCCGTGGCCGCGAGAACGTCACAGCAGGGGCTGATGACCGTTCACAACAGGATGGGGCCAAGAGCCGCGGCAGTCTCGGCGAGCGCGCGAATAGCGGGGTTGTCGACCCCGGAGCGCCACGTCAATGCCCATGCGAGGTCGGGCGCGTCGCGGAGTGGTAGGAACACGACGCCCGGCGGCTTGTTGTAGCGTGCGGCGATCTCGCCGAGCGGATGGACGCACTGTCCGGAAGCGACCAGCGAGAGGATCTCGTGGAAGGTCTGCGCCGTGGGCCCGCGTGGGATGCGGCGCCCGAGGGGCGTACGCAACGGAATCATGGACGAGACCCAGTACTCGGGGATCCCTGGCCCCAAGTCGACGACGCGGTTGTCAGCCAGGTCCTCCAAAGTCGCGCTGCCGCGCCGAGCCAGCGGATGGTCCGCCGACACGGCCAGCACGCGACCACCGGTAAGCACGGTGGGACCGACCGTGAGGTCCGGTTCGACGACGGGCAACCAGAGCACCTGCACGTCGTGTTCGTCGGCCCGCAGGGCAGTGAATGCATTGCTGCCCACGATCTCGGCGAACCGGATGTCGCCGCCGGGGTAGTGGACGCGGAACGCATCAACGAGGAAACGCAGTTCGTAGGCGGCATGGCCGAAGACACCGACCCTCAAGGCGCGGTTCACTCTGGAGCCGGCGGCTTCGGCGCGGGCGAGCCCGGCATGAAGCAGGTCGAGAGCCTGCTGCAGGTCTTCGCGCAGGCGCCGCCCGACGGGAGTCAGGGCCACACGTCGACTGGTCCGGTCGAACAGAGTGACGCCGAGACGTCGCTCCTGGGCGCGGATGGCCTGACTAACCCGCGCCTGGGACACGTTGAGCCGTTCGGCGGTGCGGCTGAAGTGCAGCTCCTCCGCCAGGGTCAGGAAGATTTCGATGTCGCGTAGCTCCACGATAACTCCCAGGTTATGAAAGCCACTGCGGACTCTACATTGTTCTCGGCGAGACTTGCCTCGATGCTCGATAGATCAGTGACGAGCAGGCGAACGGTGACAGGTGACGGGACAAAAAGGCCCACCCAGGGTCCTCGCCAGTGCATCAGCGATGGTCCGGGTCTCGGCCATGGGCGCTCTATGTATGGCGCGGCGACCCGGGGCACCGCACGGTTGCTTGCCTCCTGCGAACCTGAGCGCCCACCCACGACGCCCGGCAGCCAAACCGGCGAACAACCTTCACCAAGGCCAGGAGCACCAGGCATGACCGACGCCATCACGCGCGACGAGCTGACCGGCGACTACGCGCTCGACACCGCCAGCAGCCGGATCGGCTTCGTGGCCCGGCACACTGTCGGTCCCAAGGTGCGCGGCTACTTCGAGGAGTTCGCGGGCGGCGTGAGCTTGGACGGCGGTGATCCGTCGGCCTCCGCTGTCTCCCTGGCCATCCGGGCCAGGAGTGTCCGTACCCACAACGGGCTGCGCGACAAGCTGGTGCGCGGCAAATTCCTCGACCAGAGTGCCCACCCAGACATCAGTTTCCGTTCGACCAGCACGCGGCAGATCGGCGCGCGAGACTTCGAACTCGCCGGCGATCTGACCATTCGCGGTGTGACCGGGCGGGTCACGCTTGCTCTGAACCAGGTCGATATCGAGCCTGACGAGCAGGGCGATATCCGCATCAGGTTCACGGGCCAAGCCGTGATCAACCGCAAGAACTGGCGTGTCCAGTGGATCGCCGCCGCCGGGATGGTCGCGCGTGACGTGGCGGTGGAGTTCGACGTTGTCGTGGTCCGGCGCGCATGACATGTCGCGGCGTGACGGACACGGACAGGGGGCCGGGTTCGACGTAGCGCGGGCATTGCGGAAGGACCGGGTGGAGGCGTCTTCATCCACCCAGACGGCGAAGGCCAGGCAAAGCGGCCGCAGACAGCCGCGCGCCGACAATGCCACCTCGTTGTGGCACCCCTCGATCCAATTCCCCTTCCGCCCCCTTGGCGCAGTCCGCGGATGGGTCGGTCGCGGACGAGGCACGTAGCGTCGCCGCCGCACGTGCCCACGGCGCACTGGTCGTCGCCCATGGAACACAGTCGGTGGGATGGTTGCCCGTCGATGCGTCCCGGTACGACGTCCTCGTCGCGAGCCGCTGCAAGTGGCTGATGAGCCCGCGCGGCAGCGCGTACGCGTATCTGGCACCGGACGTGCGCGACCGCTTCGTGCCCGTCGCAACAGATTGGTTCGCCGCCGCGGACCGGCCGACGGCGTTCTACTGCGCTCCGTTGCGGCTCACGGACGACGCACGACGGCTCGACACATCGCCCGCGTGGATCGCGTGGCCGGGCGCCGCCCCCGGTCCTCGAACTCCTCCACGAGATCGGCATCGAGTGTATCCACGAGCACAACGTCGCCCGGGCCAACCGCCTCGTGGCCCGGCTCGGCCGCCCACCCGGAAACACCGCCATCATCGTCCTCGAGGCGGTCGGCGCCGACGAAGCTTTCCGCCCGGCCGGAATCCGCGCCTCCGTCAGCGGCGGCGGAGTCCCCACGTCGTTCCGCCTGTACAACACCGAGGACGACGTCGACAACGAAGCTGAGGCACTCCTCGCCTTCGCGGAACGGCCGCCGGGCGAGGTGGAGGCGCGAACCAGCCAACGGCAGCGGGTCGTAACGGGACGGCGCATCATCACGCCGCACAGGCGGCCTGACTGAGCAATCGGACGGGATATCCGGGCGGTGTTGCGGCAGTCATCAGGGATGTCGCAGCCCACGTCAGCAACGATTCGACGTGTCGGATCCGCTGTTCGTAGTCCTGCGCGTGCCGGCGGGCTCGCAAGAGCCGGGCCAGGCTTGTCCCGATGACCCAAGGGCGGGGCAGGACGATGAACCCGACCGCGTCCTGGGACGGTCGACCGTGGTCAGCGTCAAGCCGAGCTACTTCGCTCACGCAGCCGCGATACGCCGTCGCGGAAAGGATTCGCCAACGGCCGCGATGTCACGCACTGCTGCGCTGTCTCGTCGAGTGGGTGCGGGGGCTGCGAACAGGGAGCCTACACGTGACCTTCCAGCATTCGAACTGCTCGAACATGCAGCCTGTCGCCACAGAGCTGCCCACGGCAGAACCGGCCACACCCGACCGTCGCACCGTCGTTCGTGCCCTGTCCCGGCTCCGCTCCGCGGAAGGGCAAGCCGATCCGTTCCCCGTCTACGCCGAACTGCGTGCCCTCGGCGATGTCGTTCCCGCGCCGTGGGGTGCCTACTTCGTCACGAGGTTCCGTACGGTGAACCACGTGTTGCGCGATCCGGCCTGGGGCGCTCTGGACGAGGAATGGCGTGCGGGGCAGGGGAGCAGCAGCCGGTGGGCGAATCCCGCAGCGCATGAGATAGCCCGGACCCTCACCGCGCTCAATCCACCCGAGCACACCCGCCAGCGCCGGTCGATAGGCAACATCTTCGATCGCCCGACGGTCGCGGCCATGCGCCCTCATGTGCGTCGCACGGCCGGACAACTCGTCGACGACTTCTTGCACGCCGCACGGAATGACGGTGTCGCCGACTTCTCGGAGATGGTCAGCGAACGGCTTCCGGCCATGGCTCTGTCGGAGTGGCTGGGGCTGCCCAAAGAGGGATCGGAGCAGGTACAGGCACTCACCCATCGGTACATGTACGCCCAGGAGCTCTTGCCTACCGAAAGGCAGACGGCGGATGCAGGCACCGCAGCCGCGGAACTACGCGAGTATTTCGAAGGCCTCGTCGCGGAGCGGCGGCGCCGGCCGGGAGCCGATCTCGTGTCGTCGTGGCTGCGTACCTGGGACGCGCTCGCACTCGGCGATCGCGCCAAAGCCGACGAAGTCGTTTCGTGTCTCGCCAACTTTATCGCGACCGCGTCGCTTGAGACGGCATCCACCTTGCTGTCGACAACCGTCTGGTCTATGCTGCGTCATCCGGAGCAGCTGGCCCTGGCTGCCGCGGACAGGGCTCGTGTGCCGGACGCCGTCGAAGAGGTATTGCGGTACGACCCGTCGATCCATGTGGTGAGCCGGGTTGCGCGGGAGGACACGATTCTGTCGGGAGTGCGTATTGCGAAGGGCCAGCTCGTGCACACACTGCCCGCATGTGCGAACCACGACCCCACCATGACACCGGATGCCGACAGGTTCGACATCTCGCGGCGCGGGCGGAACGTGTCGTTCGGCGGGGGCTTTCACTACTGCGTAGGGGCATCTTTTGCGCGCCTTGAGGCGGCTTGCGTGCTGGAGGCCCTGCTGGAGCGGCGGGCCCCGCTACGCCTCGACGGTGCCGACGCGGTGCGTTGGGAGCCGCGCCTGGCGTTCCGGCGCATGCTCGAACTACGGCTGGCCTGGGCGCCCGACGGAGACGGCGGGGCAGCACGACAGGGACCCGAGAGCACGCGGGGAAGCCGGGTCGAACCGCTTCCCGATCGCTGTGGCTTTGGTAGCCCAGTGACCAGTCAGGCCTGCACATCGGCGAGCGTGTCGTTCAGTCCCTGCGGTCCTTCAAGGACGTCGTAAGCAGTGCCGCGTCGAGCAGGCCCATATCTGCCAACCGGTTCGCCGCGCTGTACGCGCCCAGCATCGCTTTGGTCGTGTACAGCGCGTGCGGCGAGCACCGGACGATCGGTCGGACCCACCGTTCCACCGCCTTGTCCAGCGTTTCCTCCGACACCACCCGGTGCAGCACGGAAAGCCGTTCCGCCGTCACGGCGTCCACGGCCTGGCCCGTCAGAAGAAGCTCGCGCGTGCGGGCCGCGCCGATCTCGCCGACAAGCCGCGCCATCGCACCGCCCCACGCCGCGGGCAACCCGAACGCGAGCTCGGGCAGGCGGAACACGGCATCGGGAGTCCCCACCCGCAGGTCGCAGTGCAGCGCGAGGGCGAAGCCGGCGCCGTGCGCGCGCCCGTGGATGCGAGCAATCGTTACTGCGGGGTGTGAGGCGATTGCGTCGCACAGGCGTCGTGCTTTGTCGCCGATGCGCCGTTGGTCGAAGCCCGGGTCGTTGCCAGGGGTCGGCTGGGTCAGCTCGTCGCGCGATCCGCCTAGGCAGAAGTCGGGACCCGAACCGGAGAACACCAGTGCACGGACGCGGCGTTCCGCTCGGGCACGGTCGAGTGCGTGCAGCAGCTCGTCCAGCATCTGCTCGTCGATCAGGTTCCCGGTGGCCGGGTCGTCCAGGGTAATGCGCCACGTTGTGGCGTCCGCATGGACCGCGGTCTTCCTGTACTCGCTCAGCGCGTGCTCGGCCTGCATCGGGCGTCTGCTCCCTCGTGCGGGTCACCTGGGATGTGGATTCGGCGAAGAGCGGCCGTATTGCACGGCGATGAGGGCGATGCATTTGCGGCCACGGGCGGCTCCTCCCGTGGAGCCGCCCGTGGCCGTGAGGTCGCGCTGCTAGGAGAGTTCCTGGCCCCAGGCCCAAGTGCCGGTTTGGACAGTGAGGCTGAACTTCAGTGTGGCTGTGCCCCAGCTGGTGTGGTTTATGGGGTCCAGCGTGGCCCATTGTTCGTAGACGCCGGGCTTGAGGTATGCCAGGCAAACCTTGGCGTAATAGTCGTCAGCACCCAGCGTGATGGACCTGTCCGTTACCCACGGGGAACCGCCATTGTTGGACGTGCGCCAATAGTACGTGCCCCCGGGAATCGTCCACCTCAGCGTGGACGTGCAGCTTCCGTCGGTGGTTGCAGGGGTGCTGGTGATGAACGACGTGCGGCTCTGGTTGAAAGTGCCCGTCGCAGACGCCGAGGTGGCGCTGGAAAAGACGGCGGCGCCGGCGAGGGTGGCTGCGCCAAGAGCGAATGCTTGCTTGCGCATGGGATTCCTTTCAGGGGAGCGGCCCCGGTGACCTGCATCAATGGGGCATGTCGGAGGAGCAGCCGCCTGAGCTGCAAAACGACGGTGTCCGTCAATGCAAAGCAAGTTCAGGCGGACCGCGACAGGAATCCGAGGACGGCACGACGACCAGGTACTGACTGCGGACTTGTCGACGGACCGCACGACGACCGCCGGTGCACGTCGTCGGGCACGTTCCCTGGGAACGTGGTCTGTCGGCTCCCTACTCGCGCCCCCGCACTCACTCGACGAGACAGCCCGCCGGATTGTGACATCGGAAATAGGCCAACAGCGAAGGTGGCAACGGCCATGACGAGCGCCCGACCATTTCGCATCCCATCACGCGGCGTACTTATTCCCAAATGTCCGTAGCCGGTGGTCATTTGCGCTCGGCGCCGGTGGTGTCTTCGCCGAACCGGTGGGTGTTGCGGACTCGGACGGCGACGCAGTGCTGCTGCTTTCCGTGTCGTTGGCGGGCAGCGTTCCCGAACGTTGCGGATTCGTCCAGGGCGCCATGTGGCAGTCTTCGAGCTGCCGTCGGTGTCCTTGGGACTCCCCGAGGCATGATCCGGTTCCAAAGCTCACGAGCCCGCGCCCGACGCCGGCGTTGTGAACCAGACGGCGCAACCCGGCGGCACGGACTCCCCGACTCGATCGTCCAATGGTCCTCGCCGGTGGCATTGCTGCGCCTTACGAAGTCTGGGCGATGCCTTGACCCGTGCGATGCGCGGATTTGGGTAACTGGAAGAACGTCCTTTCTGTGTATGGCAGTTGACAACGAGCCAGACGGGCACAGCAACTGTGTCCGGCTTCCTGCGCGCAGCGGATAGGAGCGTTGACAACCGACGAAACGAGGAGCGAACTTGGCACGGGCCTGGCAACTGTCCTTTCGCGCGGGCCCGACCGACTCGACAGAAGGTGGTGCCTTGACGACAGTTGGTGTGGAAGAGGAGTTTCATATCGTCGACCTGAAGATGCGTGATCTGGCGCCCTTCGGTCCCCGGATACTCGAGCGCCTGCCCGGCTCCGCGTTCTCCGCCGAGGCGATGAAGGCCATGATCGAGTCCCGGACGCTCCCGCATACGGAAATGGCTGCGCTGCAGCAGGACCTGGTGACGGCGCGGACGACTTTGGCCGCCGCCGCAGCGGAAGAGGGGTGCGGGGTCATCGCGTCCGGTACCGCGCCGCTCATGCGGGTCGAAGACCCGGTTCGGGCGGATGGCAGCCGGTACATGCGGATCGAGCATACTTACGCAAAACTGTTCCACGAACTGCAGGTCTGTGGTCTGCACGTTCATGTCGGCGTGGAGGACCGCGACCTCGCCGCGCGGGCCCTCGCCTGGATCAACCCCTGGGTTCCGGCGCTGACCGCCCTGACAGCCGGGTCGCCGTACTGGCTCGGACAGGAGACCGGTTACGCGAGCTGGCGGACTTTGGTTTTGAACCGTTTGCCCAGTGCCGGCCCCGCGCCGTACTTCGCGTCGGCAGACGAGTACGACCTGACCGCCGATGCGCTCGTCCGGTCCGGAACCATTCTCGACCGCCGCATGTTGTACTACGACGTTCGCCTGTCCGCTCACCTGCCGACTCTGGAGCTGCGCGCCTGCGACGCCGTTCCGGACGTGTCCACGGCCGTAATGATCGCCGCGCTCTTCCGAGCGCTCGTGGTCCACGCTTGCCGCCGGGCGTCCACCGGCGAACGGCCACCGGATATTCCCGGCCCATGGCTGCGCGCCGCGAGCTGGCGGGCCGCCCGCTCGGGGTTGGAGGGAACCCTCGTCGATCCATTCACGATGGTCGCGGGATCCGCGCACGCCATGGTCGAGGGTCTCATCGGCACCGTCGGGGTTGAATTGGCCGAGTTCGGTGACCTCGACCGGGTCCGCGCCGTTTCTGATGCCCTGTTGGCTGCGGGCTCGTCGGCCAGGCGCCAGCGGACCATCGGTCGCCGCCTGGGACTGACCACGCTGGTAGAGGCACTCATGGCTACGACCAAGGGGCAGCGCACCTCAGCCTTTTCGGCAGAACCGAAGCCTTTGGGCTGATGTGCGCGCGTCGGCCCTGTCTGCGCCGATGCCGACGGCGACCTGGGTCCGGCTTGCAGGTGTCGAGACCATTGTCGTTCGCGCGCACCACCATGCAGCCAGCGTCCCGAGCGTTGCGGGGAGCGGTTGCCGCACGGAGATGCAGCCGGGGCGTGGTTCCAAACCGGGGCTTGCCAGTCAGGGGTGTCGGTGTCATGGATGTGCGGTGTCTTCTCGCACCGCAAGGTGCACGTCGTAACACTTGGCCCCGTACGCGGGGATGGTCCATCGAGTGCCAAGCTGAGCGCGAGTTCGGCGCTATTGGCCCCGCGCGGGGGATAGCCGGAAACGTGATGGGAAGCCGCCGTCGTTGGTCCGCAACCGAGGCAGCCCGGAATCCATCTTGCGGAAGTACACAGCGGCGATCGTGTAGGTGGTGACGACGGGCGTACGCGGTGGCGCCTGCCGCCGTGTTTCGGGGCCTCGAAGTCGGCGGTGCACCGGCGCTTCACCTACGCCCTCGCCTGTTTCCGGCATTGTCGAACCGATGCACGGATCTTGAGTGTTGCTTAAAAACACTTCGTTGCGCGACATGTGGCGTGTAGTGCTGTCGCCTTCCTGGACCCGGTGGCTGTGCTGCTGGTACGCAGCACGGTTCTGGTTCCCGATACCTGCCGTGCGTGGATGTTGTGCCCATCGGGCCCCTGGTTCAATGGGCAGCCGTCGGCCTGTGGACGGTTGATTCCGAAGGTGAGGGCTTGGCGGCAGTGGACCACGAACCGGGGTGGCTTCGCCGTGCCCTGAGGCGAATGCGCCGGGTTGTCGGAAGGAAGCAGGTCGAGCCAGCAGCTCCCAACCCCTGGATTGCCGCGGGGCGGACGGTGCCGGCATCAGGGCCGGACACGGCCGCTTTTGTGGTCGGAGACGTTCCGGCGGCTGAGGCGACGCCGCTCCTCCCGTACGACCCTGATTCTCCGGGGGTGACGCCGGACAATCCGTTCGTCCGTGCAATAATCCATGCCTCGTCCACCGCATTTGTGGAACACCACGCTACGGTAGCCGTGAACGAATCCCATGGCAGGGAGCGCTACCACCACCTGTGCCTGGTCGATTTCGAAGGCATGGATCTGCTGTCCGCAAAGGAACAAGCAATCACCCTCTTGCACGGCGAAATGATTCTGCCCGGTTCGGGATACACCGACCTGCGCCTGGGCAATCCCGATGATTTTCCCGCCAAGAAAACCGAGACCGTGTACGCCAAGACCACCCATGAAGGTCGAATAGTGCTCAATCCCTACTTTTTTGGCTCGGGCCGGAGGAGCACTCTGCTTGAAGCGTTGCAGTGGGACCATCAGCAGCGCCATATCCTCGGCGGAGGAGCGTATGGCGGCACGCCGGTTCTCCTCCATGAGAAGATGCACGCTCTGCTGTTCCATGCGGCCCCGCCAGAGGTCAAGCAAGTGGCCCCGCCGGAGAAGGCGTTGTCCAAAGCGGCCGCGCCTCGGACGGACACGGTGATCATGAATGCCGCGAACGCCGTTGAGGGAAGGGCGGCCCGCTGGATCAAGTCGCAGGCCGAATCCGGGTCGAAGACGGTCCACGGGCAATTGCTCTTCTCAGCGGAGATGAACGTCCCAGACGCGCTTGAGCCGATCGGTCGGTACGCCCACAAAGAAACCGAGCGGTGGCCGGAGGGCGCTCGCCTTACCGTCGGCTACGGAAGCGCCGCGCCGGAGGAGGCCAAGGAGATCTGGGAGTACGCCGTGCCCATGGACGCGCACCGATGGGCGGCTCTCGATCTCCAGGTCTGGAACCTGTACCGCTCACTGGACGCGCTCTACTCGGAGACCGACCCTGGCACAGGGCGGAAACTGGAAGCCTGGGAAGACCTCCGCCACCGGGCCGCCATGATTGCCGTCGCCTCAGGCTTCGGCCATCCTTGGCGGCCTGGCCGTGCCGCTCCGGAACTCAATCCCGTCGTCCACGGCGTCAACCTGCTGCCCCAGGCCGAGCGGGACGCCCTGTCGATATTGCCCACCTGGGTCGGGTTGGGGCGCGGCGGCGGGCGAACCGATCCGGATGTAGACATCATTTAGACCGCGTCCTAGCTGCTATGACACGGCAGCCGTTTGAAGCAGATAAAGGCTGAGGCAAGGGCGGCGAGGACCAGAACAGATCGGATCGGCATTCGTAGCGGAGGGTCAGGCGGCGGTAGCCGGTCAGCCAGGGCATCGTGCGTTTGACGATCCAGCGATGTTGGCCGAGTCGCCCAGGGGGTGTTGAGACCTCTTGCGGGCGTTCAGCACGCCGATCCGCCGCAGCGACGGATTGTTCCAGGCTCTGCCCGCAAGCAGTTCCGCGCCTCCATGGTCTTCCTCGGTGCCGGTCTTGCTGTTCAAGAGCGCTTCGACCAGCGGCCTCAGGCATCTGTTGTCACGGCAGCTGCCAGTTGAGACACCGACAACGAGCCGCAGTCCGACGCGGTTGGACGGGTTGTGCAGTCTGGAACCGAGCTTGCCCCGGTCCACAGGATTCGGACCGGCAAGTTCGCCCCCTTTCTCTACAGACATGGGCTGTGTCGACTAGGACTGGGACAGGTTCACCGGCCCGGCTTCCGCGTGGAGTTTACGCAACCGGAGGTGCAGTCGGCCCCACAGACCGGCGTCCGACCAGATCCGGAACCGGCGATGCACCGTCGACTCCGACGCGCTGAGACACCGCGGCAGATGATGCCACACACGCCCGGTCGTCAGCACGCACCCAATCGCGTCGAACACCGCCTCGTCGTCGATGTTCGCCCTGCCACCGCCCAGTGGGCGGACCCTCGCGGGCGGCAGCTACGACTCCACGACCACCAGCCGCGTCAGGAACGATCCTGCCCCACGCCGAACTCCCCATGAATCAGCGACGAGTTCCCACGCCGGCAGGCGGTTCTTGTCGGGTACTGCCAGTGTCGGTGGTCTGTCCGTCGACCAAGGTGCGCTCAAGGAGCTGTCGGCCGTGGTCTCACCCACACGTTTCGAAGCCGGCCGTCCTGTGGCCTGAGGCTGAGCATGATGGTGAAGCCGTGCTTGGTGTGGAATGCGGCGGAGGCTTCGTTGTTCGGTTCTGCGACCACAGCAGCGACGACGGGCGTCGTGGTCCATCGATCGAGGATGTAGCGGTAGAGCCGTGAACCCACGCCGCTGTCGGCGGCGCCGCGGGACACGCACACCTGCTTGACGACCAAGATCTGGCCAAGTTCCTTCGCGACGTGATGATTGAGCCATTCGTCGGCGTCGAAGTGGAGGTTGCTGTAAGCCAGGACGAACCCGATGACGGTGCCGTTCTCCATCGCTACATGGAAGTGCTCGGCTGCGGACAGCCGAGCACGGTAGACGTGTTCGTCGTATCCGGAGACCAGAAAACCCTCGCGGCGCGCCGTCGCGTCCTCGAGTTGGCTGAGGCTACGCGACCTTGCCAATGCCGCGATGGCGGCCAAGTGAGCTTCGCCGGCTCGCAGGATCTTCATAAGGCAGTACTCGTCTCTCTCCTGGGTCTCCGAACGGCCGGGCGTACATCCGTGGGACGTTGAACGCCCTCTGCGGTAGGAGTTGTCCAAGCGTCCCGTGCTCTACAGCCCTCAACCAGATTGGCACTAGTGACCTGAGTCGTCGTCGGCAGTAGTGGGCGACTTTGTCGAGGATGTCGTCGGCTGTTTTGGTCCAGGTGAAGGGCCGTGGGTGGTCGTTCCAGTCGGCGAGCCAGGTGCGGATGTCGCGTTCGAGGGCTTGGACGGAGCGGTGGACGCCGCGTTTGAGCTTCTTCTGCGTGAGCTCGGCGAACCAGCGCTCGACCAGGTTCAGCCAGGACGACCCGGTCGGGGTGAAGTGCAGGTGGAACCGCGGATGCGCCAGCAGCCAGTTCTTGACCGCGGGGGTCTTGTGGGTGGCGTAGTTGTCCAGGATCAGACCTCGAACCCGGCGGGGACCTCCTTGTCGAGCTTGGTCAGGAACTTCCTGAACTCGGTCGTGCGGTGGCGGCGGCTGACGACGTCGCGGACCTTGTCCACGAAGAACGGGCCCGTGGCCAGCTTGAACGTCTCGGACCGGTACCGCGCCAGCGCGAACGCCCGCCAGATCCTTGAGACCGCCGACTGGGACATCCCGGTCGCCGCCGCCATCGAACGCGTCGACCAGTGCGTCGCGTTCGCCGGCTTCTCCTCCAACGTCTTCACGATCACCCGCTCGACGTCGGCGTCGGTGATCGTCCGGGGGACTCCCGGCCGCGGCTCGTCGGCAAGCCCGTCCGGGCCTCGTTCGAGGAACCGCCGCCGCCAGGTCCGGACGGTGTCCGCGGCAACTCCGAGCCGCCGGGACACCTCCAGGAGCGAGTGCCCGTCGGCGCACTCCAACACGATCCGCGACCGCAGGGCCAACGCCTGGGCCGTCGTGCGGCGACGCACCCAGCCCTCAAGCACCACCCGCTGAGCATCGGACAACACCACCGGCGGAATCTTTGGTCCAGGACGACTTGTTCCTCATGGTCTGTGGCACATAGTGCGGCCGTTGTTGCCGCCGGAGCGGGTGCGTCTGCGGGGCGGTGGGACGCGGAACATCGATGACAAGACAGTGTTCACCGCCCTCGTGTACGTGTTGACGACGGGGTGTGCGTGGTGCGGCATCTGCCGCCGTGTTTCGCGGCGTCGAAGTCGACGGTGCGCCGCCGCTTCACGATCTGGACGCATGCCGGGTTGTGGGACCAGCCGCACCGCAGGCTGCGTGAGCTCCTGGCGGACGGGGGGCTGGTGGACTTGTCCCGGTCCCGGTCGACAGGGCGCGCGTGCGCGCGAAATGGGGGCGAGCTCGCCGGTCCGAGCCCGGTTGACCGGGGCAAGCCCGGCTCCAAGCTGCACGGCCTGTCCGACCGCGCCGGACTGCCGCGCGTCGTCGGGTCCGCCGCGAACTGCCATGACTGCAACGCCCTGAAGCCGCTGGTCGAAACGCTCCTGGCTAAACACGACCCGCACCGCGGACGGCCATGGAAGCCCGGGAAGCTGCATGCGGACAAGGCCTATGACCAGCCGCCACTGCGCAGATGGTTGCGCAGTCGGAGCATCGGCGTGCGGGTCGCCCGCAAAGGCATCGACACCTCGCAAGGCTCCGCCGGCACCGATGGATCATCGAACGCACCATGTCCTGGCTCACCGGATACCGCCGCCTCACCATCCGCTACGAACGCCGATCCGACCTCGCCCTGGCGTTCACCACCCTCGCAGCAGCGCTCATCGGCTTCAAACGGATACGAGGCCACACCACGTCACGGTCTAAGGTGCCTAGCGAGATGGCCAACTCGGCAGTGCGCATTACCGGGGCCAGGAGCGGCCATGTCTCGCGGCTCAGGTGGAGGTGGATTTGCGGGGCTGTCTGCTTGCGGTGCCAGCATGCAACGCTCACCATGGCCCGCCACCTGAGCGGCCAGGACACAAGCAGGCCTCAACTGGCGGCGTCTTCCCACACCTGTCGGCGGATACCACGCATCGTGTAGCGCGGACGCCCGTTCCGGACCGAGGTAAACCGCAGTCCACATGGGGCGATACCGCGATCAGAGTAGCCCGGCGCAGACCGGCCGTGTGCCCCAGCCACTGCCGCACGACCACGTAACAGGCACCCTGCTTGCAGGACTCGGCAGTCCGGCCCCAACGGCGCGGGGTAGTGCTGTGCGTTCGCCACGTGCGACAATCTCACTATGGTGAAGCAAGGAGACGGGTTTTTCTCCAACTGGTTCCCACCGCCGCCAATTTCGCCGAAGGAACAGGAAGAACGGGAAGAGGAGGCGCGTAAGATTGCAGAAAAAGGTGATGCCGACAGGAAGCGCACCGCCGCCGATAAGCTTCGGCAGATGGAGGACGCGATCCGAGCTCACGCGGCAGCATGCGACCTAGCGAAGTCTAATCTTGAAGCCAGCAAACATTCTTTACGGTCGTGGGGGTTGGGCAAAGGCTGACTCTGATTGGTTCCGAGTTGCAATCATCGTGATCTCGCCCCTGTTTGCAGAGCCCAAGGGTCTACCCTCAAGATCGCACCGACAAGGAATGCGGTCGTTATCCCAAGGTGGTTGGGCCGTCAGACAGTTCACGCACCGGACAGCCTGGTGACCGCAGCCGCGCGAGTGCTACTGCGGCCGGAGGTAGACCGACGTCGCTACCGACCACGCCTCAGCGGCGACCACGCGACCGAGCCACGACAGTGGCATCACCACGGCGGCTGGCGACGAAACCACAACCCTGAGCTGCATCCCCTCGCCGGCATTACCGGACTCTGCTGCCATGGGCGACATCGGGGACGAAGACAACAGCACGAATGGCTCTTGTCCAGACCGTCACCGGCGTTTGCCTGTTCCCGGAAGTATTCGTGGGGCCCGCGTTGACCGTGGTCCGATGCTTCTATCGACAGCGGGCTCCAGGTCATCCGGTCGCGCTCCGGCCGATGACGGACAGATGTCGTGCGAGGCGGGGCGGATCGTCGACAGTGCCCTGGTGACAATGCCAGCCGTGGTCCGGGTCAATACGTCCCGGCATGATGACAGATTGACAACGGACGGCGACGGGTCTCCGACGGGGAGCGGTTCGGGGGTGCCGATGCCGTCGCAGATCTCCAGAATTATCCGGGAGCCGGGTGAGGGTCAGCTGTGACAAGGCCGTGCCACATGGCAATCATGAGCACAGGCCGCTGGAGACACCGGTGACTTTGCGCTGCTTGGTGGCTTCTGTCGGAGGGGCTGTGGGTGGGCTCAGCGTTCGACACGGCAGGCGAACGTGGTGGTGCCAGGCCCGGCCTCGTGGTGGGTGCCGTCGGGCAGCCGGATCTCCGCGGATGTGCCCGGAGGCACCGTTACCGTGAGCGAGAAGCTGCCCGGGACGATGCGCCACGAAGACTCGATCCGCCCGTACGGGGAGTCGAACCTCGCTTCCGCCCAAGTGAGACCGCCACCCGGTTCCGGTGCGATGCGGAACCGGCGGTAGGCAGGGAAGTCGTCGATGAGTTGGATGCCTGACACGTGTGCGTACAGGAACTCCACGACGGTGGCGCGGGTGGGCAGGCTGAGTGCTTGGTGCGTGGAGCCGTCGGCGGCGATTCCGTCCCACTCTTCCCAGAACGTCGTGCCGCCCCGCTCGATGACCGTCAGCCAGGACGGCGAGGTGTCCTGCAGCAACAACTCGTAGGCGAGCGCGGTCTGGCCGGTGGCGGCGAGCGTCGGCAGCAGCAGGGGCGTTGAGGGCAACCCGGTGCCGGGGTGGGTGTCGGCGGCACGAATAAGCTCGGTCAGCCGTTTCGCGACAGTGTCCCGGGCCTCCTCGGATACCAGGCCGAAGGCCAATGCCCTGACCAGCGTGGCCTGGGTGTCGACGGTCGGTACGCCGTCCGGCCCGGTGAACTCCTTTTGCCAGGCGGCACGTACGTTCTCCGCGAGCAGGCGGTACTTCTTCTCGTCGTCGAGCCGGCCGAGTATTCCGGCGGCCCGGGCGACGAGGTCTGCCGAGCGGTAGAAGTACGCGGTGGAGAACACGGCGTGCTCTTTCGCCCGGTTCCTCTCGACGAACTCGGCCATGAACGCGTCGTAGTCGTCGACAACCGTGAAGTCGGGGGCGACGCCGTCCGCGTGACCCGTCCGTGGTTCGAGGTGTTCGCCGAAGTGGAATCCGGTGTCCCAGACAAACTGCTCGTGCGCGGCGGCTTGCGGGCGTCGTGCCGCTTGCGCCGGGTGCCGTAGTTCGCGGGCGGTGCGGGCGACGTAGTCGACCCACGCGGTCATGGAGGCGAACTGCTCTGCGAGGACCTGCTCGTCGCCGTACGCGCGCCACATTTCCCACGGCACTTCGACCGCTGCGTCTCCCCAGCCGGCTTGGCCGTGCGGGATGGCAAAGCGGGCGGTGAGGCTTGCGGGGCCGAGCGGGTCGGGTGAGTAGTTGCGTATCCTCCCGTCCGGCCATTGGTCGGCAGCGAGATCCCGGAGCCATTTGACCGTCAGCCCGGAAACGTCGTGCAGCAGCCGCGCGGCCGGGAGGTTGAATCCCCAGTCGGTCCACCCCGCGCATTCCCGGCTGATCTCGGTCTGCGGAATGTCGCACTCCTGGTTCCGGAAGGTCCAGAAGGCGATCTCGTGCAGCCGGTTGACCCGTTTGTCGCTGCATCGGAACCAGCCGACGCGAGGCAGGTCGGAGCCGATGACGACGGCCGTGACGGCGTCGGGGGTGATGTCTTCGGCTTCTCCCTGGACGCGCACATACCGGAAACCGTGCCGTGTGTGGCGCGGTTCGAAGACGTCCCGCGGTCGGCCCGCGGAGATCACGCGGTCGCCTTGCACCCCGCGTGACGGCTGGTACCAGGGCAGTCCCACCCGGGCGCTGGCGGTGTCCACGTCTCCCGAGGGGGTGACAGCCTCGGCGTGGGTCAGGAGCAGGGAGGCATCCCGTGGACCGGGTACGGACAGTCGGATCCTGCCGTGGATGTTCTGCCCGAAGTCGATGATCTGACTGTCCGGTGCGAGCCTGGTGATCGCCACGGGACGTAGTTCCTCCAGGCACCGCACCAAGGGTGCGGGCGACGACACGAGGCTCGCTCCCGTGGGTTCGGCAACCGCCACCCGGGACCAGGGCATTTCCTCGACACGGAAGTCGACCTCCTGGCCGTCGAAGAGGTCTGCGGCGGTGATCGGCCCGATTGCGGAGCGCCATTCCGGCCCGGTGCCGAGAAGCGACGTTGTCCCGTCGTCGTGGTCCACGTGGAGTTGCGCGAGGAACGCCGTCCTGTCACCGAACCCGTCGGAGAGGCGGTGGTAGGAGGTCCTGCCACGGAACCAGCCGTCGCTGAGCACCGCGGTGAGGGTCAGCGGCCCGGTGCCGACCAAGTCGGTGACGTCATACGTCTGTACGTGCAGGCGGGTCCCGTACACAGTGATGCCCGGCGTCAGTTCCTGGTCTCCGACGCGGACGCCGTTGAGGAACAGTTCGTACACGCCGTGCGCGGTCGCGTAGATCCGGGCACGGGATACCGGGCGGTCGATCATCGCCTCGCCACGGAGCCGATAGGCGGGTCGTGAGCCGGCCGACGGGACGGAGCCGGACTCGTCGGGGCGTATCCACGACGCGGTCCAGTCGTCAGGTTCGAGCAGGCCGGTTTCCCACTCACCGCATGGTGACCACGTGCTCTCGCCGGTCTCGGTCCAGACCTTGACCTGCCAGGTCACGATCTGCCGTGAAGTGAGCGGCGGCCCGCCATAGGGGACGAACAAGGTCTGATCGGATACGACCTTGCCGGTATCCCACGGGATGCCGCCCATGTCGCCGCGGAGGCGGTACGCGGCTTGGGCGCGTGCGCCGTCCGGAAGGCGCCAGCTGAGCCGGGGATTCCGCGTCGTCACCCCCAGCGCCGTCGTCAGATGGTCGACGCGAAGGTGTGTCGGACTGCCGCCGGCTTTCGTGTCCACGCCCTTGATCGTGCCCACGCCCCCTCACTTCCCGTTCGTATTCGGCCGTGCGATTTGGCTGGTCCAGATTGCGTCCGTCGTCCCGCACCGCGGTACCGAGGAGACGGAGATTCCCACTGTGCAGGCGTTTTGTGTCCGCATCGTGGCACTTTTGGCGTCGATGCGTGGGCAAATGCGCACCGACGCACGGTCCAGCGGAGGGGAGCTGTGGTGTCGTCCCGGTCAGTGGAAGGCCAGGCTTGTCCTTGTCTCCTCCGCAGTGCGCGTCTCCAGCGTCGCCCAGATGCACTTCCCGCCCTCGGCGTAGCGGGCACCCCATCTGTCGGCGGACATTGCGACGAGCTGCAACCCGCGCCCGAACTCGTCCTCGAACCCCGGATGACGGACCCGGGGTGTGGCTTCCGAGCCGTCGTAGACCTCCAGCACAAGGCTGTCGCCGAGGTGGAGGAGCCGGAGTCGGATGACACCGGCATCCTCGGCCGCGACGTCCCCGCCGAGCCCGATCGCGTGCCGGACCGTGTTGCCGAACAGTTCGCTGACGATGAGGACCGCGGCGTCGACGCAGTCGTCCAGGCGCCACGTGGCGAGCTGATCGGCAGTCAGGGACCGCGCCTGACTTGCGGATTCCGGAGCCCAGACGAGGTCCCATGCGGCAATGCGGTCGGAAGGCACACGTGCGGCGTACACGGCCAGCAGCGCGGCGTCCTTCTCCTGACCGGGATCCCGTGTGCACACCGTCGTGATCGCATCGCACAAGCCGTCGAGCCAGGCTCCGCGCTGCCCGTCTGCGACAGGGAAGCCTATGGGCTCCGTGTACGAGGCGATCGCCGAAGTGAGGGCTGCGGTATCCGGGGCGTGGCCGCTCCACAGGCCATCGGTGTACAGAATGAGCACGGCATCCTCTGCGAGGGGGATCTTGGTGACAGCCGGGGGCGTCGCCGCGTCACCCAGGGGCCGGCCCGCGGGAATTGGCACAAGCTCGGGGTCCCTTCCGGGGCGGATCAGGATCGGCCCGGGATGCCCCGCGCTGACCAGGCTGCAAGTACCGTCTGCTGGATCGAGCACCGCGGCCAGGCATACTGCGGAAATCGCGGGGTCGTCTGCCGGGCTCGAAAGGCGCCCCACGACGTCGTTGAGATGGGCCATGAGCTCTTCGACGGGCAGGTCGAGTGCCGCGATGGCCAGCGCCGCATGGCGGATGATGCCCATCGTGATCGCTTGTTCCAAACCGTGGCCGGTCACGTCCCCGACGATCGCCAGGACCCTGCCACTCGGCAGGGGAACGGCGTCGTACCAGTCGCCGCCGACTTCCTGCCCGGCGGAAGCGTGGTAGCGTCCCGCGGCCCGCAGCGGGCCGAGGTCGGGCAGGGTGCCAGGAAGCAGTTCTTGCTGGAGGCGTTGCGCGCGATTGCGCGCCTCCTCGTACAGGCGTGCGTTGCCCAGGGCTTGGGCGATGAAGCCGGCCAGCTCCGTAAGCAGGGAGCGGTCGGATTCGGTGAATTCGTAGGCTTCGGTCCAACCGATGACACAACATCCGACCCGATGGACCCCCACGGCCAACGGCAGTACCGCCCAGGATTTCTTGCCGCTGCGGCGGATGAGCGACCGCATGGCGGGCCACTCGTTCTCGACCTCCATGAGAGACGAGTAGAACCGGGGGGTGTGAACAGCGATGAAGTCTGTGAAGGCTGCCAGCTCGACATCCGAGCACAGGGCCAAGTCGTCGAGGGTCGACAAGAACGGTGGCCGGACCGCGTCGCCCGCAGCGGCCGCGTCAGCGGGCACGGCCGGTGCTCGGGGGGAGACGCTCTGGAGGAACACTTGGGAGTACCCGATATGTCCGACCAGGCGCGGTACCGGCCCGGTGTCGTCTATGACCAGCACGCCTCCCGCTTCGAACAGGGGCAGGACATGGCGGCGGATTGCGCCGACGACGTCGCTGGTGCTGAGCGCCCGGACCAGCGCCGCGTTCAGCTTTGCCACGCGATGCTCGTGGACGGCGGCCACTTGTGCCGCCTTCCGGCCCCCATCGGTGCGATCGGACGGCCTTGTGACGGCGTCGGCCGGAACGCCTGTCTCGCGTAGCCCGTCACCCGTCAGATCTGCCAGTGCCGTGAGGAACTGCTGCCTGTCGGCGGCGGGTAGGTCGTCGAGCAGGACGGAGACCGCGCCGATCGGTGCACCGTCAAGCGAAATCGGCGCGGCAAGGACCCCCAGGTCTTCGCATCCGGAATCGGCGGACGTGGGGGAGACGGGCGGCGACCATGCGACGCGGTTTTCGCGGACGGCGCGTGCGGGCGCGCTGTCCGAAGCCACGTCGATGGAGTCCCACTGCTCGGTGAGGTCGCTCGGGAGGTCGGTCGCCGCCAGCTTCAAGCCTTGACGGGCACGCCCGGTCAAGTGGACCAGCCCGCCCACACCGCACAGCCCGGCGACGGCCTGCTGCAGGGAGGAGGCAAGGATCTCTGCCTGACCACGCGCCCCGGCCGAGGAGACCAGCGCCAAGCGCAGCGCATCGGTTCGTGCGCGAGCCGCCGACGAGGCACCGCCGTCGGATTCAGCCGGTCCGCTCTCGTCGCGCTGTTCGGTGGGTCTTTCCGCCACGTCGGCCTCCAGGGGGAGGACGCTTGTGTGGGCTCCTGTATACACCGATTAGATACCTCTTACCACCATATATACCGGTCAGGGGATCGACTTGTTCCCCACTCGCTCACTGATCCGCTGTGCCGAGCGCACAACGGCGGTGACGAAGGCGTGCCGGCGATCGGGATGGAGTAGATCGTCGCGCCTGCCGCTGATCGAGAGTGCGGCGAGGCATCCGTGGTCCGCGTCGAAGATAGGTGCACCGATCGCCGCGAGGCCCGGCACGTTGTCCTCGGTGCTGACCGCATACCCGTTGAGGACCACCTTCTGCAGCAGATCCTCGATGTCGCGAGTGCTCACCGGTGTCAGCGCGGTCAGCGACCGTGCCTCGCCACGCTGTTCGACGCTCCGGCGCCACCGCCCCCGCAGCTCCGTGTCGCCGAAGGCGAGGAGCACACGCGGTCCCGCGCCGGCGTGCAAGGGGAGGGTGCCGCCGAGCAGCAGCCCGAAGTTCTGCAGCGTTCGGCCGTCGATCCGCTCCACACAAACGGCCCGCGTCCCACGCGGGACCGTCAGATACACGGTCAACCCGGTTTCCTCCCGCAACGCGCGCATGACCGGCAGCGCGCACGCACGTGTCCGCGACTGCCCTGCGGCTGCCCGGCCCAGCGGAAGCAGACCGATGTCCAACGCATAGCTGCCTCTCCGTGGCCCATCCGTCACCCAGCCGAGTTGCCGCAATGACGCGAGCAGCCGATACACGGTCGTTCGAGGCTCGCCGGTGGCGTCGGCAAGTTGGGCCACGGAAAGGGGACCGCGTTGGGCGAGCACATCGAGCAGCGCACCTGCTTTGCGGACAACGCGGATGCCGGAGTCGGCTGAGCCCATATTTCCGCCTCCTCGGTGAATGGGGGCGCAACTTACCACGATGCGGACACATCTGAGCTGTCCGATGGGACGTCCCGGCCTGACTCGGAGACCGTGGGCCGACGCCTGCATAGGGTCGCGGCCACCTACGAATGGAGGTGGACGGTGCCCGTCGAGCATCCATTGACAGCGGCTGTTCCCTGGACGGAGTTGACCGTCTCCGATGCGGACTGGGATGCCGCCGACCCCCGGCTGCTGCGCTCGTTGCTGAGCCAGATCCAGCTGGTCCGCTCCTTCGAGGAGACGGTCCTGGATCTTGCCGCCAAGGGGCTCGTGCACGGTCCCGCGCATTCGAGCATCGGCCAGGAGGGCGCGGCCGCGGGGTCGATCATCGGATTGGAATCCGCCGACCTGGTCAACGGCTCGCATCGAGGCCACCACCAGTTCCTCGCCAAGTCACTGGCCCACCTCGTGCCCGAGGGGATTGACCCGGTCGCTCCATTGGACGACCGCGTCCGCGTGCTGATGCGCCGGACGCTCGCCGAAATCCTCGGCTTGGCCCAGGGGTTCTGCAACGGACGGGGCGGATCGATGCATCTGCGCTGGGCCGAGGCCGGGGCGCTCGGCACGAACGCCATCGTCGGCGGCGGAGTCCCACCCGCCGCCGGCGCGGCCTGGGCGCACCGGCACGCCGGCACAGAAAACGTCGTGGTCAGCTACTTCGGCGACGGCGCGGTCAACATCGGCTCGGTCCTGGAAACGATGAACCTGGCCGCCGCCTGGAAGCTGCCGCTCTGCTTCTTCATCGAGAACAACGGCTACGCGGTGTCGACAAGCGTTGCGGAAGTCACCGGCGAGTCGCGCCTCTCCGGGCGCGGGCCCGGCTTCGGAATCCCGAGCTGGCGCGTCGACGGCATGGATCCTCTGGCCGTGCACCTGGCCATGACCGAGGCACTCGCCCACATGCGCGCCGGAAACGGCCCGACCGTGATCGAGGCCGAGGTCTACCGGTTCTTCCACCAAAACGGCCCCTTCCCCGGATCAGCCTTCGGCTATCGAGGCAAGGAGGAAGAAGCAGCGTGGCGTGCGCGTGACCCCTTGGCATTGATCTCGCACCACTTGCAGCGCCGCGAACTCGTCGATCAGGACGACCTCGACAACCTGCGAGCGGCTGCCGAGCAGGCCATGGCCTCGGCGGTCGCCGAGTTGACCGAAGAGGAACCCGGCGGGCGCGAGGGAAAACGCCGGGTACGGCCGGACCTGTGGCCCCGGCGGGACTTCGTCGACGTCGGAATCCGCAGCGACCTCGCCGAGTTCGCCGATTCGCGGTACGAGGAAGCCGACTCGTTCCCGCACCCCATGACCGAACGCCGTTTCGTCGACGTGGTCGCCCGCGTGGTGGAACGGCGTATGGAGACCGATCCATCCGTCGTGGTGCTCGGCGAGGATGTCCACCGCCTCAAGGGCGGTACCAACGGTGCCACGCGCGGGCTCGCCGAGCGTTTCCCCGACCGCGTCCTCGGCACCCCCATCAGCGAGAACGCGTTCCTCGGCCTCGCCGGAGGGATGGCCACCGACGGGCGCTTCAGACCCGTCGTCGAATTCATGTACCCGGACTTCGTGTGGGTCGCCGCGGACCAGGCATTCAACCAAGTCGGCAAGGCACGGCACATGTTCGGGGGAGGCACCGACGTCCCGCTCGTCCTGCGCACCAAGGTCGCCATCGGGACCGGCTACGGTTCGCAGCATTCGATGGATCCCGCGGGCATTTTCGCGACGAACCCGGGATGGCGCATCGTCGCGCCGTCGACGCCCTTCGACTACATCGGCCTCATGAACACCGCGCTCGCTTCGAACGACCCGGTGCTGGTGATCGAGCACTCGGACCTGTATCCCGTGTCGGGCCTCGTGCCGCAGGACGATTTCGACTACCGGATCCCCATCGGCAGTGCGGCGGTCCGCCGCACGGGCAGCCAGGTCACGGTGCTGACGTACCTGGCCATGGTGGCCTGGTCGATCGAAGCAGTGACCGCGACCGGCATCGACGCGGAGGTCATCGACCTGCGTTGGCTCGACCGGGCCAGCATCGACTGGCAGACGATCGAGGCGAGCGTACGCAAGACCGGCAACGTGATGATCGTCGAACAGGGTTCCCGCGGCACCTCCTACGGGGGATGGCTGGCCGACGAGCTGCACCGCCGCTGCTTCGACTGGCTCGATCAACCGATCCGGCGGGTGACCGGTGCCGAATCCGCGCCGAGCATCTCCCGCGTGCTCGAGCGAGCAGCCCACGCCGGGGTCGAGGAGATCAGCGCGGCTCTTCTGGCGGCCGTTCGCGACTCAGGGGGGCACTGAATGGCCAGACTGCTGCGCATGCCCGAGATCGCGGCCGGGACGGGGCATGCGACCTTGCTCGCTTGGATCCTTCAGCCCGGCGACGCGTTCGTCGCCGGTGACGAGATCGCCGAACTCGAGACCGACAAAGCCACCGTCGGTCTTCCGGCCGAGCACCCCGGCGTTGTCGGTACCCACTTGCTCCCTGCGGGTCGGGAGGTCGAGGTCGGCGCGCCGCTCGCGGTGCTGCTGGACAGCGCCGACGAGGTTCCGGACGTCGAAGCCCTGCTCAACGGGGCCGACGAAAACGGCGAAACGCCGCGCTCGGGCGACGCGGCACCTTCGCCGGATCCCTCCCGGCCCAGGCAGTTCGTCAGTCCTCTCGTACGCCGACTCGCGCGCGACCACGGCCTCGACCTGACCGGAGTCCTCGGCAGCGGGCCCGGCGGACGTGTGGTCCGACGAGACGTCGAGGGCCTTCTCTCGGTACGGACGCCCGCGGCGGGCGACGTCGGGGCAGAGCCCCGCGGGCCGCTGCCCCAGGCATCGCCACCGCCCGCGATCGACGATGATCGGACGGACCCGCGACGTGTACCGCATACGCGGACCCGCCGTACCATCGCCGCGCGCTTGACCGAGAGCAAGACCACGGTCCCGCACTTCTACCTCACCGCCGACCTGCGGGTCGACCCGTTGCTCGAACTGCGGGACCGAGTCAACCAAGCATCCCGCGACGGGCAAAGGATCTCCGTCAACGACTTCGTCGTCCGCGCGGCGGCCTTGGCATTGACCGAGGTACCCGAGGTCAACGTCGCTTGGACGCCCGACGCCATGATCCGGCACGAGCACGCCGACATCGCAGTAGCGGTGGACACCGGTGACGGGCTCCTCACACCCGTGGTGCACAGTGCTGAGACCAAGCCGATTTCCACACTCCACGCCGAGATCGCCGACCTCGCCTCCCGTGCCCGAGCCGGCAAGCTCCGACCGCACGAGTACGCCGGCGGAGGGTTCACGATCAGCAATCTCGGCATGCACGGCGTCCCCGCTTTCGCGGCGATCATCAATCCGCCGCAGGCCGCGATCCTCGCGGTCGGCGCCACCCGTGAGGCGCCAATTGCCGTCTCGGGTGCGGTAGTCGCCGCGAAGGTGATGACGTGCACGCTTTCGGTGGACCACCGCGCTGTCGACGGTGCTCCCGCCGCCCGTTGGCTGGCGTGCTTCACCGCGCTCGTCGAAGACCCGGTGCGCATCCTCGTGTGAGAGGTGCCGCGGCCGTTCCGAAGACTCGACATCTGCCAACCAGAGGGGAACCGCACAGTGCCACAACGAACGTACGCCGTCAGCGGAAGCGCGTCCGGACTCGGTGCCGCGACTTCCCAGCTGCTCATAGCCGCCGGGCACCATGTGATCGGGATCGACCGCACGGACGCCGACGTCATCGTCGATCTCGAGCAGGCAGGCGATCGCGACCGCATGGTCTCCGAGATCGCGGAACGTTGTGGCGGCGTCCTGGACGGCCTGGTGGTCAGCGCAGGAGTGGGAGGCGGACAACACCCGCCCGAGCGCGTGATCCGCGTCAACTACTTCGGTGCCCAGGCGACGTTGACCGGCCTGCGGCCGCTGCTCGCCGCGGGTACGGAGCCGCGGGCCGTCGTGCTGGCATCCATCGCCCTGTTGAGCGCGAACGACGTCACCACTCAGCTGTGCCTGGAAGGCGCGGAGGAAGCGGCGGTCGCCTCCTGCGCCGGATCGGGGCCCGTGGCGTATGCCGCGTCCAAGAGGGCCATCGCCACGTGGACGCAGCAAGCGGCGACCACGCCGGAGTGGGCAGGCGCCGGCATCGCCCTCAATGCGGTCGCCCCGGGGATGGTTCGCTCGCCGATGTCGGAGTACTACCTGGGTACGGCGGAGCAGCGAGCGGCTGTCCTGGCCACGTCACCGCAGCCGTTCAACGGGGTGGGGGAGCCGCGGGACATCGCGGAGTTGATCGTGTGGCTCACCGGGCCGGCGAACCGCTTCGTCACCGGTCAGGTCATCTTCGCCGACGGCGGATACCAAGCGGCGGTTGCGCGGGACCAGCTCCCGCGCAACGCGGCCGGTGTCGGACGATTCTGACGCGCGGCTACCGGGCGCCGGACAGATCGATGCCGGCCAGGAACTCGTGGATGATCCGGGCGACGGCCGAAGGAGACTCCAGAACCGGGAAATGGGTCTCGCCGGGCAGGCGGTACGGGGTGAACCAACTGTTCCCATCGGCGAACCGGAGGTTGGCACGCACGTATTCGGGGTCGTGGGGAAGCGTGTAGATGTGCGCGACACGGCGCGGCTCGTCGAGTGCGGCGAGCCTGTCCATGACCGTCGGCCATTTGCGGTACGACGTGCTGATCTCCCGTCCGGTGCGGTTCCAGTACTCCCGGCCATAGGACGTCATCTCGTTCCCGACGTGTTCGGCCACGTCGGAGTTGCCGCTGTCGCCGAGCGAATAGGCGAAGAACGCGGAACGGCCGGCCTCCCAGGCATCCGACTGCTGCCATTGGTCGCACCAGTCGAGAAGTACCTGCCCCGGGTCGGTGAGCCGCCAGCTCACCAGGGCCACATTGGACACCCGGCTTGCACCCAGCCGCTGACAGGCCTCCAGGTTGGCCCATCCGCCGTGCGAGCAGGACACGGTCGAGAGCTGCTCGATGTCCAGGGCATCCACGAATGCGACGATGTCGTCGGCCATGTCATCGATGCCGAAGTCGCCGAGGTGGGTGCGGTCGTCCCCGTGGCCGCGCCAATTGAGAGACAGCACACGGTAGTTGCGAGCGAGGGCGGGGGCGAGGTGCTTGAACATCCGGTGGTCCTCGTTCCAGCCCGGAAGGAGGAGGACCGCAGGTCCGGTCCCCTCGTCCCGATAGCTGATCGCGTTCCCATTGAGGGTGATCGTGGTCATCGCTTTGACAGCCTTTCCTGAGGTCGTGACAGCCGAGGGGCAGTCACGGTGTGCGAGATGAAGGAAACGTGTCCACGGCGGCGAATCGGCCCTGGACAGGTGTCCTCACGTGAACCCGTGGAGGTCCGGCTTCGGCGCCCTCCCCAACACCCCTTCGACAGCGAGTGCGACGGAGAGGAGGCGAGCATCGGACCCGCCCGGGCCGATGAGCTGCATGCCGAGGGGCAGGGCCGCCCGTTCCCGCGGCAGCGGGACGCTGACCGCGCACAGCCCGAGGTAATTCACCGGCTGCGTGTTCCGCGTCATCGTCATTGCCAGCGACAGCCCGTGACCCGGATCGGCGGCATCCATGACAGCGGGCGCGGTGGTTGTGGTGGTAGCGCTCAGCCAGCCGTCCCACCCTGCGAAGCCGGCCGCCGCGGACCGCATCGCCGCACGGCGCCGGGCTTCCAAGGCGCGTGTCTGCTCCGGCCGGACGTCGAGACCGTCGAGCGTCCGAGCGGCCACCACCGGATCCATGAGCCGGTGATCGCGTAGGACCCGTCGCGGTCCCAGCGAACCGACCAGACAGGCGGGTAGTACGACGGGGAAATACGCTTCCCGTTCCGGGGCTTCGGGCAGTTCGACCGTCTCCACCGACGCTCCGGCACCGGCCAGCGCCTCCACCGCCGCGTCGAGCACGCGCCGCACGTCGTCGTCAAGGCCGGTCCGGAAGTAGCCGTCCAGAACGCCGAGGCGGAGCCCGCTCAGGAGGGCCGGGGCGATTTCCCGTCCTGCCGTGAGGTGCGCGAAGACCAGCGCCGCATCCTCGGCGGATGCCGTCAGCAACCCCACGGAATCCAGGTGCGGCGCCAGCGGGAAGACGCCGTCCCCCGGCCAGACACCGAAGCTCGTCTTCAGCCCGAAGACGCCGCACAGTGCGGCGGGGACGCGCACCGAGCCGCCGGTGTCGGCACCCACCGCGAAGGCACACAGGCCGGCCGCGACCGCGACGCCCGCACCCGAACTGGAGCCCCCGGGGAGGCGGGGCGTCCGTTCGTCCCAGGGATTGCGAGGGGTGCCGTGCGGCTCGGAGAGCCCGGTGATCCCGAGCCCGAACTCGACGGTCTTCGTTTTCCCGAGGAGGACACAGCCCGCCTCGCGCAACCGCCGCACGAACGAGCCTTCGATCGAAACCAGATCGGTGACGTCGACCAGGGACCCGGCGGTCGTCGGCATGCCGTCGACGACGAACAGATCCTTCACCGATACCGGAACGCCCATCAGCGGGCCGAGGTACGTTCCGGCAGCGAACAACGCGTCGATCTCCCGCGCCGCCGCGAGTGCCTGATCGGATGCTACGTACTGATAGGAGCCGAGTCGGCCGTCGAGTGCCCGGATGCGTTCGAGGTAGGCCCGAGTCGCGGCCTCCGACGTCGTCTCCCCGGCACGGAACCGCTCCGCGAACCGGGGCAATCCGCCGACGGCGAGAGGGTCAGGGGTGAGCACCGACGTCCTCCTGCGCCACTGGGGTCGAATGCAGGGCCACGAACTGCCAGGTACCGCCACCGTCCTTTGCCCAGACCGCGAGCACACGGTTGTCGAGTGCCTTGCGGACGCCGTCGACGTAGATGTCCATGCGGCATCGGTTGGACACGAGTGCGTGGTCTTCGCGGACGAGGATCGTCTCTTCGCTGCGCTGGATCTCCCGGTAGTCGAACGTCCCGACCCGCACGCCCTCGAGGTAGGACGTCTTGGTATCGACGATCCCGCTCGAATGCGTGTATACGAGGTGCGGATCGAGCAGCCGGTCCAAGGTGTCGATGTCCGCGTCGATCATGGCCTGGTAGCGGGAATCTTCGTGCCGCCGGATGGTGAAAGCGTCGGTCATGGGGTCACTCCACAGTTGTGTCGGATACAAACCGTCGTTCGGGGGTGTGCACCGTGCCCGCGCCGAGGAGGCTCTCGACCGCGGGTCGCCCCAGCCCCATTGCGGTCAAGATCGCGACGGAGTCCGCCCCCGGCACGGGTGCGGGTGCGGGGGGACCGGCCGGATCCGCCGAGAACCGCGGGGCCGGGGCCGGGGTGAGGTTGCCGTCGAGGTCGAGGAACGTGCTGCGGGCGAGCAAGTGCGGATGGTGCGGCGCCTCGGCGAGGGAGAGCACCGGCGCGGCGCACGCGTCCCCGTCCAGCAGCCGCACCCATTCCGCACGTGACTTGGTCGCTATGACGTCCGCGATGCCCGCGCGTGCGCGCCGCCAATGTGCCGGGTCGTCCAGGTCGCCGTGGATCGGGTCGCCGAGGGAGAAACCGAGCTTGTCCAGCAGTTCGCGGCGGAACTTCGGCTCGATGGCGCCGACGGCCAGGAACCGGCCGTCGGCGCACGGGTAGGTGCCGTAGTAAGGCGCGGCTCCGTCGATCAAATTCGCGCCGCGGGTGTCCTGCCACCATCCGGAGGCGAGACGGCCGTAGAAGAGCGTCATCAGCAGCGACGCGCCGTCGACGATGGCGGCGTCGACCACCTGGCCCCGTCCGGTGGTGCGGGACTGCATGACGGCTGCCAGCACGCCCAGCGCGAGGAGCATGCCGCCGCCCGCGTTGTCACCGACGAGATTCAACGGCGGCGGCGGAGCCTCCGAGTCCGAGCCCATGGCATGCAGCGCGCCGGTGACGGCGATGTAGTCGATGTCATGCCCGGCGGAGTGGGCGAGCGGCCCCGACTGCCCCCAGCCCGTCACGCGCCCGAACACCAGGGCGGGATTCACCGCGAAACACTCGTCCGGTCCCAACCCCAGCCGCTCCAGGACGCCGGGGCGGAACCCCTCGATCAGGGCTTCGGCATGCCCGACCATCCGAAGCGCCAACGCGATGCCGTCTCTTTGCTTGAGGTCGACGACGATGGAACGTCTGCCGCGGTTGACCGTGTCCTGTTCGGGGCTCGGTCGGCCCGGGTCGATGCCCGGACGGTCGATCCGGATGACGTCCGCACCCAGATCGGCCAGGAGCATGCCGCAGAAAGGACCAGGACCGATGGATGCGATTTCCAGGACGCGCAAGCCTCGCAGCGGCCCCGGACGGTTCGGCCGGTCGAAGGCGGTTTCCGCGTTCATGAGGTCAACACCTCCCAGAATTCGTGCTCCGACGCCGACAGGACGCGCGCGCCCAGCTCTTCGGCCCACTGGCGTTCTGTCGTGTCTGCGTCGCGCCAAGCCCAAAGCCGCCGGGTGAAGCGGTGCAGCGCGTACTCGTTCGTGACGCCCATGGCGCCGTGCAACTGATGGGCGACCTGGGCACACGCGGAAGCGGTTTGGGCGGCGATGATGCGTGCCGCGGCGACGGGAACCAAGGCCTGTTCCGGAGTTCCGCCGCGCCACGCATCCAGGGCGCGCTCGTGTGCGGCCTGTGTCTGGACCAGCCCTGTGCGCATCTCGGCGAGTGCATGGCGCACGGCCGGGATCTCGGCCAGCGGGCGGTCGAACTGGCGCCGCTGAAGCACATGTTCGCGAGTGAGGTCGTAGACGCCGTACGCGGTGCCGAGCAGTGCGCTGGTCCGCAGGATGCCCATACGCGCGCGCAATGCCGACTGCGACGGCAGTTCGCCCGCGTCGACGACCACGGCCGACTGAACCTCGATGGTGTCGACTGGTTCGCCGGCGACATCCGCTTCCTCGACGACGTCGGCACCGTCGAAGGTGATCAGCTGTGGCGGCGCGTCGGCATGCACGACGATCGCCCAATGTGCGAGACGCCCCCAACGCGCCTGGAACCGTCTCGTCGGCAACCCGGCCTGCATATGCGGAACCGCGACGACGCCCAGGCCGGTGGCAGGCACCGCCGCGACTCCCTGCGCGGCCCACGCCGCGGTGGACGCCTCCACGAGCGGGGTGCCGTGCCCGTAGGTGGCCAGCGCCTGGACGACCACGGCCAGGTCGTCCAATTCACCCCCGACGCCGCCGTGGTGCTCGGGGATGCCGATACGCGGCAGTCCGAGTTCCATCAGGGTGGACCACAGCGAGAACGGCACTTCCTCCGCGTGTCCACGGCCGCGCGGACTCGGAAATCGGCGGTTCAGCTCGTCCACCAGCGCGAACAGTTCCTGGGCGAGTTCACTCATGCGAAGCCGCGCTTTCGTGGCGGTCGAAGAACGCGCTCAACGCGGCGCGGTGCTCCTGTGTGGAGAACATGAACGATTGGCCGAGCAACTCGAAGAGCATTGTGCTCTCCATCGAGCTCTCGAACGACCTGGCCAGGATCGCCTTCATGACGGCGACGGTCGTGGCCGGCCGCGTTGCCAGATCGGCTGCCAACGCGGTTACGGTGTCGGCCAGATCATCGTGTCGGACGACCCTGCCGAACAGCCCGAGCGCGGCGGCCTCCTCGGCCCCGAGCACCTCACCGGTGAGGCACATGCGACGCGCTCGTTGAAAACCGACGATGCGCGGCAGAAGGAACAGTCCGCCCAGATCGGGTATCAGACCCAACCGGACGAACGTCTCGCCGAACCGGGCGTGCTCCGAGGCGACCGCGAAATCGCACGCGAGCACCATGTTGGCGCCGCCGCCCGCAGCGACGCCGTTGACCGCGGCAATCGTGATCTGGGGGAGCTGCCACAAGCCGGCGAACCAGCGTTGGCTCGTGTGGCGCATAAGGTCGTGCAATGCCTCGTGGTCGGCGCCGATGAAATCCCGGGCGTCGGCGCCCATGCAGAAGTGTTCGCCCGCACCGGCGACGACGACGACCTTCAGCGTCCGGTTCTGCCGAATCCACTCGAAGCACGAGACGAGTTCGGCCCGCATCGCGAGGTTCATGGTGTTTCCGACGTCGGGACGATTCAGCGTCACCGTCGCGACCGTGCCGTCAACCGCCAGCAGTAGCGTGGTGAACGAAGGTGTCTCTTCCACGGCCGCCCTCCTGCCTGGACACGAGATCGAGCAGTACTTCCGCCGCGCCGCCGCGCAGACTGAACGCGGGGGACGCGAGTAGCGTTTGCCAGAACAGAGAATCGACCGGCTCTTCGCCGAAGAGGCCGAGTTTTCGGGCGAGTTCGACCGAATGCTGTTCGAACCGCGTGCCCAGGACCTTCAGAGTCGCGGCTTCCATGACAGGTACCTCACCGCGGTCCACGGCCCCGGCGACGTCCCAGCACAGCCGGCGTAGCGCGGCCAGTCGGGCAGTGAGATCGCCGACGTGTGCGGCGGTCGCCGTGTCCGCGGGACGGGCGGCGGCACGCTTCAGAATCTCCACCACCAGCGGGTAGGTGGACAAAACCCTTTCCGGCCCGCCGCGTTCGAACGAGAGTTGCTCGGTGACCTGGCGCCAGCCGTCGTCCTGATTGCCGAGAAGCCGATACTGCGGCACGAAGACGTCGACGAAGGCCACTTCGTTGAAATGGTGCTCGCCGGTCATGTCGGCGATCGGCGAGACCGTGATTCCGGGTGTGGCCATGTCGACCACGAATTCGCTGAGCCCGTCCTGCCTGCGCGGCATACGGGCCGTGCGGGCCAGCACATAGATGTGGGTCGCGCGGTGCGCGTGGCTGGTCCAGAGCTTGCGGCCGTTCACCAACCACCCGCCCGGGACTGCGCGTGCGGTGGTGCACACCGAGGCGAGGTCGGACCCCGCTTCCGCCTCGCTCATGCCGATGGCGCACACGATGTCGCCGGAGCAGATCCGCGGCAGCAGTTCGTGCCGCAGGCGATCGCTCCCATGGCGCAGGATGGCCGGGCCCACCTGCCGGTCCGCCGTCCAATGGGCGGCGACAGGTGCGGCGGCGCGAAGCAACTCTTCGGTGACTGCGAGGCGATCGCGGTTGGTGGCCCCTGCGCCGCCGTACCTCGTGGGCCAGCTGACGCCGATCAGGCCCTCGGCACCAAGGGCTTTGCTGAAATCGGGGTCGAACGACCTCAGCCACGCGTCGCTTCGCGGCAGGTAGCGGTCGGCCGCCTGCCAGCTTGTGCACAGGTCGCGGACCCTCCTGCGGTAGCCCGTGTCGTCAGCGGCCTTCGTAGACACCGGTCCTCCTCTCCCTCAGCGCCGCCCTCGCCTCTGCGGAATCGCGGGTCGCCGCGACCACGGCCAGATGCGACGAGATCAGGTCGAGAGCCGTCCGCAGATCGTGGCGCGCTCCCTCGTACGCCGCCCGCTTGATCAGCTGCACCGCGACAGGCGGCCGCTCGGCTATGCGCCGTGCGAGCCGGTAGGCGGTGTCCAGCAGGTCGTCGTCGGGGCATACCTCGCTCACAAGCCCGATCCCGAGGGCGGCGTCGGCGTCCAGTACCTCGCCGGTCCACATCAGGCGCAGCGCGTGCTGCATGCCGACGAGGCGGGGCAAGTACCAGCAGCCGCCGTCACCGGGGACCGCACCGACGTTGATGTACGCCTGGCAAAACCGGGCGGACTCCGCGGCGATGCGCAAGTCGCACATCAATGCCATGTCCATGCCGGCTCCGTAGGCGGGGCCGCGGATCGCGGCAATGACCGGTTTCGTCATGGCTTCCATGGCGAAAGCGACCTGGTGCACGGTGGTCAACGTGCGTTTGTCGCCCCACGGGTCGCCGCTGCTCCCGGGCGTGTAAACGTCCAGGTCGACGCCGGAGCAGAACGAGTCGCCCGCACCTGTCAGCACCACCACCCGGATATCCGGGTCGGCCTCGGCACGGTGCAGGTGCCCGACCCAGGGCGCGAGCATGTCGAGTGTGAAGGCGTTTCTTCGCTCGGGGCGGTTGAGGCACAGCGTCGCGATGTGCCCGTCCACGGTGAACCGGAGGTCGTTCTCGTTGTTGGAAGCTCGCATCGTGTCTCCGGTCAGCAGTCGGCGAGCAGGCCGTGAAGCGAATCGAGGCTCCACGGTTCGTCGGACTGGATGGTGAGCGCGGGCGTCCATCCGGTCAGGGGCGCGATCAGACCTCCCCGAACCGCGAACACCCTGCCGGTGAGCGAGCATGCGGGTCCGGCGAGATAGGCGACGAGCGGCGCGATGTGCTCGGGGGCGTAGGCGTCGAAGGAACCGTCGGGCGGGGCGGCCACGGTGTCGCGGATTCCGGGCGTCGCCAGGGTGAGGCGGGTTCGTGCCGCGGGTGCGATGGCGTTCACGCGCACTCCGTAGCGCGCCAGCTCTTCCGCGGCGACGAGGGTGAGTGCGACGACCCCCGCCTTGGCGGCGGCGTAGTTCATCTGGCCGGGCAGCACTTTCGTCGTGCCGGACGACGACGCCGTGTTGATGACAGATGCCTGCACGGTGTCCCCCGCTTTGTGCCGGGCGCGCCAGTGGCTTGCGGCGTGATGGAGTACCGCCGCATGTCCCTTCAGATTGATCGACAGCACCGTGTCCCAATCGGCTTCGCTGATGCCGGCGATGAATCCGTCACGCAGCACCCCCGCGTTGTTGACGACGATGTCCAGCCCGCCGAAGGCATCGACTGCTGCTTGGACCAGCGCTCCCGCGGCCGACCAGTCGGCGACGTCACTGTGATCCGCGACCGCGTGGCCGCCCGCCGCCTCGATCTCCTCGACGACCAGTTCGGCAGGTCGCTTGTCCGCCCCGCTGCCGTCGTCTGCGGCTCCGACGTCGTTCACCACGACCTTGGCGCCTTCACGTGCCAGGAGCAACGCGTGTGCGCGGCCGATGCCTCTGCCGCCGCCGGTGACCACGGCGACCCGACCATCAAGACTTCCCACGATCAGCCCGTCCCCACTGCTCGGAGTTCACCCGGGGGTGGTCCGGCGCCACGCCACCCGGCTTCGATCGAGGATGCGCGCCGACGCGCAGGCGCGGACAGTGGGGAAGGCCCTATCGAGATCCGAGCAGACCGTGCGCGCGCGGAGCCGCCTGTGCTTCAGGCGGCAGATCCGCTGTCCAGTACCCGGGCAAGCTCGACTCGGCTCGTGCAGTCGGTTTTCTGGTAGAGACGGGTGAGGTACGCCTCGACAGTTTTGACGCTCAGGGCCATGGCTGTGGCGATCTGACGATTGCTCTTGCCGAGCCCGACCAATTGGATGAGCTGGCGCTCCGTCGGGGTGAGGCCGCCCGCCTTCTTGCGCGGGCGCGGGACTTGAAGGCCCCGTCGGCGCAACTCGTCGGCGGTACGCCGTCGCCATGGCAGCGCGTCGAGGAGATGGAACATCGTCGCGGCCTCTCGGAGGTTTTCGTCGGCGTTCATGCCCGCCAACCCCAGGTAGAGACGGCCCCGGGCCTGCAACAAGGTGAGGTGGTGCGTGTCCGCGAGAGCGCACCCCGCGCGGACGAGTTCCGGATCGCCGGTGGCGTGTCCGCGTTCGAGGAGCATGATGACCCGGGTGTGATTGTCCAGCGCGGACAGCCCGAGCCCTTCGATCTTGTCGAGCGCGGCGAGGACACCCGGGGACGAACCACGCTGTGCCTCGACTTCGGCGAGTCGGCTCAGGACCCGGAGCCGCACGGTGCCGCGCAGGTCAGGGGTCGTGAGCCGGCGAAGGAGGCGGTCGCGGGCCGCGTCGGTGTCGCCGCTCAGCATGTCGATGTGCGCCAGCTCCGCATCGACGAGTCCCTCCGGGGCGCCGTCGGTCTGGGCCGTTCTGAGCAGCTCGCGGGCAGGTGCCCAGGAACCTCGACTGACCAGAAGACCCACCTGGCTGAATCTGAGCAACTCGAAGTAGGCCATCATGCCCGCCGATCGCAGGACGGCGGTCGCGGACTCGATCATCGTGATCGCACGGTCCCAGTCGCCGAGGTGCACGGCGTTGCGGGCCTGCGCCACCAGAATGTCCGGCCGGACCGTGCCGGCCGGCAGCAAAGGCAGTGCCCGGTCGAGTGCCGCCGCACAGCGCCCGGTATCGCCGAGTGTCGAATAGCCGAACGCCAGGGTTGCGTAGGCGCCGGCGCGGGCTATGGGCCCGCCGTCCTCGGCGACTGCTTCGAGTTCGGCCATCAGCCGGAGGATGTCGTCGCCACGTGGGGACAGGCAGCGGAGGTGGATGAGATCGGCCAACGCGTGGATCCGCTCATCGACCGAACTGCGGTCGGGCTCGTGTGGTTGACGGCGAAAGTACGCCATCGCCTTCTCGACGATTGCGTCCGCACGTGCGGTTTCGCCGGTGGCCGCATACACATAAGCGGCTTGCGAGGCGAGCCGCAGACTGGGACGGCTTGCCGCTCTACGCTCGCGCTGCACCAGCCGCTTGGCCTCCGGAAGCGCGCCCTGCTTCATGAGAGCACTGACGAACAGGGCCGCGAGTTTGGTGCGTTCGGCCCCCGGCGGCAGGTCGTCCAGCGCGTGGAGCCCGGTCAGGGTCGCCATCCGCGGTTCGCCGGCGAGCATCAGGGCACGTGCGGTCCGGACTGCGACGTGGGCATGCGCGTTGTCGTCGGGTGGGATCAGCGCCAGCGCTTCGCGGAACCACGGCACGGAGCGAGCCGGGTCTTCCTTGCACAGCCGCTCGGCCTCGGCGACGAGAGCCGTGGCCGCTTCACGGTCACCGGGCCGCGCGATTTCGCGTATCAGGTTCGCGAGATCGTGCTGGAGAGCCGGGTGCTCGGGGTTGCTCTTCAACAACGCGATCACATCGCGGTGCCAGCGTTCCCAGGTGGCGGGCCCGATGTCGTCGCGGAGTGCCTGGCGCAGCACCGCGTGCCGGAAGCGGAAGCACCGGCTCTGCGTGCCTTCGAGGATGCCTTCGCTGACCAGGCGGTCGAAGAGGTGCTCTGCCTCGTCGGCGCCGAGTCCGGCCAACCATGCGGTCGATCGCGCTGTGGCTGCGGACGTCGGTTCCAGCACACTGAAGGCCTGGGCGAAGCGCAACAACGCGGACTTCGGTGTGAAGAACCTGCCGAGCAGACGCTTCCGCCGGTCGGCGCGGACGACGGTCGCGGAGCCGCCGGTGGATCCATGGTGGGCTGCGTCCTCGATCAAGAGGCGGATCAGTGCCGGGTTGCCGGCTGTCCGAGCCGCGACTTCCGCGGCCTCCCACGGAAGCGGCTCGACCACGGCTGAACCCAGAAATTGCGCCACCGCGTCCTCGGGCAACCCTTCGACGACGTGCGTGGTGAGCCTGTCCGTCTCGTCCAGCATGTCGAGCAGCGCCCCAACCCCCCCTGCGCTCTGCGGACGTCCGCGTGTGGCCGCGGCCAGGGAGAAGGGATGCTTGGCCCGATTGCGCAGCGCGGCAGCCAAGGCCGCGCAACTTGCGTCGTCGAGGTGGTGAAGGTTGTCGATCCCGAGGATGAGCGGTCCGTCCTCGACGAGTCCCGTGAGGGCGTTGACGACAGCGGCCTGAGCCCGACCCCCGGTCTCGTCGATGCTCACGCCGTGGTTCCGCAGCGCGTCGACGAGGGCCCCCAGCGGTTCCTCGGTGAGCAAGGCGTCGCAATGGATCCTCAGCGTCCGGCGACCGGTCTCTGCCGCCGCATCGCAGAACCGGCGCAGCATCGCGGATTTGCCGATGCCCGCCTCGCCGAGAATGACCAGCGCACCGTGGTCGAACGCGCCGGAATCCATAAGTTCGGTCAGCAGGGAAAGTTCGTCGGCTCGGCCGACGAACACGTCCTCGGCCCGGGGAAGAACGGTCATGGCGCGGTGCCCCTCTTCAGATCGGAAGCCGCAGGACCGCCGTCGCCTGCGCATTGAGCCGATACCGCAGTGCCCTGTCGGGCAGTGCCGTCGTGGCCCGGGCGTCGCGCTGCCGGACCCGGCGACGTCGGAAGCCGTGGTCGCGCGGAGGTTGTCCCGAGAGGTGATGCATCGCTGCGGCGCGTCGGGTGTCGACGGTGCTTCCGGTGGATCCGAACGGTGACATCGCGGACTCCAAGCTCCCCCGGGACGGGAAGGTAGCTCAACGGTTTGCCGGAACGCAACGTTCCGATTCAGGAAATGCCAAGGGTGATCCTTACTAGTCGTGGGCGTGGCCGTGGGCTGAAATCTGAGGGACACAGCAAACGGTGCGGGTGGTGCAAATGTTCGAAGCGTTGATCGAGCAGGGCAAGATCCGCGAGTTCGCACTCGCGACGAAGTCGTTCCATCCGGATTTCTCCGGCGGGCAGGCAGTCTCGCCGCCGACCTTTCTGAACGCCGTCAGCCGGATCTGGGCCGATGTACCCCTGGACGTGGCCGAGCAACTGGGCTTCGACGTCTCGAGGACTCTGCATGGTGAGGAGGAGTTCATCTTCCACACCACGCTGCCGCACGCCGGGGACCGCCTGTCCGTGGACGTGCGGATCACCGGCCGAGCCGAGAAGGTCCGCCGGAACGGAGGCCGTATGCGGCTCGCCGTCGTCGTCCGAGAGTTCCGCGACGCCGACGGGCGCCTGGTGGCCGAACAGCGCAGCACGCTGGTCGAGACCGAGCCCCCGGCGCCGGCCGACGAGCCCACCGAAGAGGAAGTGGCGAGGACATGACCGCTCCCGCGACCCCGCCGTTTCCCGGTGTCGGCGACGCAGGACCCCAGCGTTCCTTCGGCCCGATCACGCGCACCGACATCGTCCGGTACGCGGGTGCTTCCGGCGACTTCAACCCCCTGCACCACGACGAGCACAGCGCACATGCGGCCGGGCTGCCGACCGTGCTCTCCATCGGCATGTTTCAGGGCGGTCTGCTCGGCACCTACGTGACCGATTGGCTCGGCACGGCCTCCCTGCACCGGTTCCGGTTGCGGTTCACCGCACGGGTATGGCCGGGTGACACCCTCTCGTGCTCAGGGACTATCACCGAAGTCGAGAACCGAGGCGGCCAGGAGGCCCGCGTCGTTGCCGAATTGCGATGCGTTCGCCAGACCGGAGACGCGGTCGTACACGCAACCGCCGAGTACATGTGGAGGCGCCCATGACACGGCTGGTCGCGCGCGGCACATACGTGCCGCGCCATCGGCTCGACCGCGCGTCCGTCGGTATCGGCCACGGCACCCGCTCCGTCGCGTCCTACGACGAAGACACCACCTCGATGGGCGTCGCGGCGGCGCGCCGTGCTCTTCAGGGGGCCACACCCCGCGTTCCGGGTTCGGTGATCTTCTCCACCAGCACGCCCGCCTACACGGACCGCACGAATGCCACTGCCATCGCGGAGGCACTCGGTCTGCGCACCCACGTGGGCGCCTACGACTTCAACGGCTCCGTGCGCTCGGCTGTCGGCGGCTTCCACGCGGCCGCCGACGCTGCCGCCGCCGGGCGCACGGCGATGCTGGTGGCGGCCGACATCCGTACCGGGCTGCCCGGCTCGTCGGAGGAACGCGACGGCGGCGACGGGGCCGCAGCGCTCGTCTTCGCACCCGACGGGCCCTGCCTCGCCGAGGTCATCGCGACGTCGGCGGTGAGCACCGAGTTCCTGGACCGTTGGCGCCCCCCGGGCGCGCCGGTCTCCCACGTCTGGGAGGAACGCTTCGGCGAGTCCGTCTACGTTCCACTGGCCGCCGAAGCACTGGGCCAGGCACTTGTATCCGCCGGGTTGGAACCCGGCGACGTGCACCATCTGATAGTCGCCGGTCTCCACCGCCGCGCAGTGGCGGGCATGGGCAAGGCGGCGGGAGTCAGGAGCGGGGTGCTTGTCGACGACCGCTCCGATGCCATCGGCGTGGCCGGCGCCGCACACGCGTTCCTGATGCTGTGCGACGTACTGGAACGTGCCGTACCGACGGAGAACATCGTCGTGCTGGTCCTTGCCGACGGTGCCGACTGTGTCGTGCTGCGCGCCGGTGAACTTGCCGGGGCGCCCCTGCCGGGCCCGACGGTCGCGGACGCCGTGTGCGGACCGCCGGTCGGACATCACGACATGCTCGTCTGGCGGGGGCTGCTGCGCCGCGAGCCACCTCGCCGCCCCGATCCCGACCGCCCTGCCGCCCCGCCGTCCCACCGTGGGGCGGCGTGGAAATTCGGGTTCACCGGGACACGCTGCGTCGAATGCGGCACCCGGCACCTGCCGCCGCAGCGGGTCTGCCACCGATGCCGCGCGGTGGACCGGATGCAGTCCGAGGGGCTGGCCGGTCTCACGGGGACCGTGTCCACGTTCACCGTCGACCATCTTGCGTTCTCCGTCGCCCCTCCGGTTGTGGTCGTCGTCGTCGATCTCGACGGGGGCGGTCGGCTGCAATGTGAACTCACGGATGCGGACCATCGAGATGTCCGGGTCGGGGACCGGGTGGAGCTCACATTTCGCCGTCTGTACACAACGACGGACGGTGTTCACGACTACTTCTGGAAGGTCCGGCCGTTGCTGGACGAGGAGTCGGCATGACGTCACACGGTATTCGCGACCGGGTCGCAATCGTCGGCATGGGCTGCACCCCGTTCGGTGAACACTGGGCCCGCAGCGCCGACGACTTGCTCGTCGACGCGGCTCAGGAGGCGCTGGGATCGGCGGGGCTGCGGCACGAGGACCTCGATGCCTACTGGCTCGGGACCGTGGGCTCCGGACGCTCCGGCATGATGCTGTCGCAGGCCCTCAAACTCGACTACAAACCGGTGTCCCGCAACGAGAACATGTGCGCGACCGGCAGCGACGCATTCCGCAACGCCTGCTATGCGGTGGCATCCGGCGCATACGACGTGGCCATGGCGATCGGTGTCGAGAAACTCAAGGACTCCGGCTACTCGGGCTTGCTCAGCCCGAAGCCGCCCAATGACGGCACCGAGATCGCGCTCACCGCCCCGTCCATGTTCAGCCTGCTCGTTCCCGCCTACCAGAACCGCTACGGCGTGGACGACGACACCATGGGCGACGTCCTGTCCCGGATCGCCTGGAAGAACCACGCCAACGGTGCGCGAAACCCGCTGGCGCAGTTCCGCAAGGAGGTGCCGATTGAGGTCATCAAGGCAAGCCCGCGTATCTCCGGTGCGCTGGGTGTCTACGACTGCTCGGGAGTAAGCGACGGAGCGGCCGCTGCGATCGTCGTGCGGGCGGAAGACGCGTACCGCTACACCGATCGCCCGCTGTTCGTCAAAGCACTGTCGTTCGTGGCCGGCCCGGGCTCCGGGCCGATCGACGAGACGTACGACTACACGACCTTCGAAGAGGCGGTCCGCTCCGCCGCCGACGCGTACGCACAGGCCGGCATCACCGACCCCTTGGCCGAGCTGGCGCTCGCCGAAGTGCACGACTGCTTCACCCCGACCGAACTGATCCTGATGGAAGACTTCGGATTCTCCGAGCGCGGACACGGATGGAAAGACGTCCTCGACGGTCGGTTCGACCGTGGCGGCGCGCTCCCGGTCAATCCCGACGGCGGGTTGAAGAGCTTCGGCCATCCCCTCGGAGCGAGCGGGTTGCGGATGCTCTTCGAATGCTGGCTCCAACTTGGGGGGCGCGCCCCTGTCGACCGCCAAGTCCCCACGGTCGCGGAGGGCCGCACCATGGCACTGACACACAACCTCGGCGGACAACCGGGAGCCTGTGTCAGCTTCGTCTCGATCGTGGGAAGCGAGCCCTCGACATGACGACTGCCGCCCGGCTGCGCTTCGGCCTCTCCTACCTGTTCCGGACGCCGCCCGACGATGCCTCGGGTCATTCCGCGGTGTACCGCGCGAAGCTGGAGCAGATAGCTCTCGCGGAGGCCCTCGGCATCGACGACATCTGGGTGGGGGAGCATCACTTCGTCGACGACGGCTGGCTTCCCTCACCGCTCACCGCCGCTGCCGCCATTGCTGCGGTGACCAACCGGGTCGGCATCGGGACCAACGCGCTCCTTCCCGCCTTGCACCACCCGATCCGGCTTGCAGAAGACGCTGCGGTGGTGGACAACATCTCCGGCGGCCGACTGCTCCTCGGCGTCGCGCTCGGCTATCGGGCGCGGGAGTTCGAGGCGTTCGGAGTTCCGCATCGAGAGCGTGCGGGCAGGCTGGAGGAGGCGATCACGATCATGCGCCGATGCTGGACGGAATCCGCCTTCAGCCACACGGGCCGCCATTTCGCCTTCGAGGACGTGCGGTGCACGCCGACGCCGGTCCAACGCCCGATCCCGATCTGGATCGGTGCTGCGGAGGCGCCCGCGGCGTTGCGCCGGGCGGCCACGATGGGCGACGGGTGGCTGAGCGGTGGCGCGCCGCGCCCCGAGGCCCGTGCCCGCTACCTGGACCTGCTCGGCGAACTCGGCCGGGACGCCGGACACCCGCCCATCGCCGCGTCGAGTAAGCCGTACATCTTTGTGACGCGGAACCCCGAACGCGACTGGGCCGAACTGCGCCCGCTGGCGATTCGCCAGACCCGGACAGCGCAGCGCTGGTTCGCCGAAGCCGGTCAGGCATTGCCAGGGGGCATGAGCATCGAGCAGCTCACGGACCTGCTGTTCCTGGTGGACACACCGGAAAACGTCGCCGCTGCGATCGTCGCGTCGTATCGCCAAGGCGCCTACACCCACCACATCCACACCCCGAACATCCTGGGCCTGCCCGTCGAACGGTCGGCGGAATCGGTCGCTTTGTTCGCGACCGAAGTCGTCCCGGCGGTGCGGGCGCGGCTCGCGGCCGACGCATCCGAGGAGGTCCGATGAGCGATCCGACCTGGTTGGACGCCTGTGCCCAAGCCGAGCTGGTGCGCAGCGGCCGGATGAGCGCACGAGAGATGGTCGAGAGCGCCATCGATCGGGTTGTTGCGACGCACAGCGTCCTCAACGCGGTCATCCACCAACGATTCGAGGCCGCGCGGGCCGAGGCAGCGGGTGTGCTGCCCGACGGCCCGTTCCGCGGAGTGCCGATCGTTGTCAAGGACCTCTACTGCGATTCGGCCGGGGACCCGGCCCACAACGGCGCGCGCTTCCTCAAGGAAGCCCGATGGCGTGCCGGGCACGACTCGGCGGTGGTGCGCAGACTGCGCGAAGCCGGGTTCGTGATCATCGGCAGGACCAACGTTCCCGAATTCGGCGCGAACGCGTCGACCGAGCCCCTGGCCTACGGTCCGACGCGAAACCCGTGGAACGTCGGACGGTCGCCCGGCGGCTCGTCGGGAGGGTCGGCGGCCGCGGTGGCCGCCGGGCTGGTTCCCGTCGCGCATGCGAACGACGGGGGCGGCTCGCTCCGGATGCCCGCGAGCATGTGTGGCCTCGTGGGCCTTAAGCCCACCCGAGCCCGGGTGAGCCAGGCGCCGGCAGGCGCGGCCTGGGGCATCGGTGCCACCGCCGACGGAGTGCTGTCACGGTCCGTGCGGGATACGGCTGCCCTCCTGGACGTTCTGTCCGGTCCCGAGCCCGGCGACCCTTACGCGGCCCCCGCACTGGCGCGCCCGTTGGCGGCAGAAGTCGGCGCGGACCCGGGCCGTCTCCGGATCGGGCTGCTCGACCGCCCGCCGGTGGACGGCATACCGCCCGACCCGGAAGCGGCCAGGGCTGTCGTGGAGACCGGCCTACTGCTCGCGAGACTCGGCCACCACGTCGAACACAGCCACCCTGAGGCAATGTCGGCGCCGGACTTCTCCGAGCGCTTCTTCCGCCTGACCGCTGTCAGCCTCGCTGCCGAACTCGCCGAATGGGAGAAGCGGTTGGGCCGTCCGATCGGCGACGACGAACTGGAGGCGCCGAACGATCAGCTCGCGCCCCTGGGGCGCGCGATGTCCGCGGTGCAGTATGCCGAGACTGTGGAATGGATGTACGCCTTTCAGCGGCGCATGGCTCGTTGGTGGGCCGACGACGGCTTCGACGTGCTGGTCAGCCCGGTCCTCAACGGCACCCCACCCCCGCTCGGCTGGTTCGCGGACCCGCAGCACGGGCGGGCCCGTGTGCGGGCTGTGCACCAGTTCACGGCCCAGTTCAACGCAACGGGGCAGCCGGCTCTGTCTCTGCCGCTGCACCGGACCGCCGACGGCCTTCCTGTCGGGGTGCAGTTCGTCGCGGCGTACGGGCGGGAGGACTTGCTTGTCCGACTCGGCGCGCAACTCGAGCAAGCCGTTCCCTGGGCCGGGCTCCGTCCGGCCCTCGACGTGACAGTCCACGGAGGATGACCATGAAGTTCGGAGTGCAGTACCTCTTCCGGAGGCCCACAGGCGATCCGCGTTCGATGGAGCAGGTCTACGCGGCGGAGCTGGAGCAGATCAGGTTCGCCGAGTCACTGGGCTTCGACGACGTCTGGGTGGGGGAGCACCACTTCGTCGAGGACGGCTGGCTGCCCTCGCCGATGGTCGCTGCGGCTGCGATCGCAGCGACCACGTCGCGAGTCACCATCGGCACCAACGCGGCCATCCCCGCCCTGCACCATCCCATCCGGCTCGCCGAAGACTGCGCGGTCGTGGACAACATCTCCGGTGGTCGGCTCCTGCTCGGGGTAGCGCTCGGCTACCGCGCGCGCGAGTTCGACACCCTTGGGGTGCGACACAAGCAACGGGCCGGACGGCTGGAGGAGACGGTCGAGATCATTCGGCGCTGCTGGACCGAAGAAGAATTCTCGTTCGCCGGCCGGTATTTCACCTTCGACGAGGTCCGCTGCCATCCCAAGCCGACGCGCGAGACCATCCCTGTGTGGATCGCGGCCGCCGAGGCCGAAGTGTCGCTGCGGCGAGTTGCCGCACTGGGCGACGGGTGGCTCGCCAGCGGAGCCCCGCAATGGCATGCACGCAAGACCTACGTCGCCGCGCTGGAGGAGCTCGGCCGGCCCACCGCGCGCCCGCCGATCGCGGCCTCCAGCAAACCGTGGTTGTTCGCCACCCGGGATCCGGAGCGCGATCTGGCGTGGCTGCGGCCGCTGGCGCGGGACATGATGGCGACGGCTCAGCGCTGGTACGACGAGGCCGGGCAGCAGTTTCCCGGGGGACTGACCGGTGAGCAGCTCGCCGACAAGCTCCTGCTCGTCGACACCCCCGAGAACATCGTGCGCGAGATCCGGCAAGCACACAGCGAAGGCTCGTTCACACGGCACATCCACACGCCGATCATCCTCGGCGCACCGGTCGACAAATGTGCCGAGGCGCTGGAGCTGTTCGCCCACGAGGTGCTGCCGCACCTGCGCTCTCTGGGGGAGGAGCCTGCTCCCGAGGCAGCCACTAAGTAAACCGTGAATCGATAGCTGTTCAGAGCACCTGACGACCGACTCGCTCGGCGTTCGGCTTACTGCTCGACAAAATGTGTTTTTTGTCGGTGAATCTGTGAACAGGAGGGTTGAAGTGGTGGCGACCTTGACATCTCGAAGGGCAGAAGTAAACACTCATTCGATGAATCCGTCGAAGCCGGGGAAGCCCGCCAAGGCGCCGGGGACACGGCGACCGCGTGACCGCAAGGCGACCATCGTGGACGCTGCGGCGCAGCTGTTCGCCGAGCGCGGCTACCACGCGGCAGGCGTCAGCCTCATCGCGAGCCGCGTACAGATCACCGGCGGCGGCATCTACCGGCACTTCCGGAGCAAGGAGGAGATCCTGGAGGTGATCCTGCGCCAGGTCGTCGACCGTGCCACCGCGATGGCGACCGCGGCCGGGTCCACCGAGGGATCGCCCCAGGAGCGCCTGCGCAAGCTGGTCGGACAGACGGTCCAGCATGCGGTCGACCGCCCCGCGCATGTGGCAACCCACTTCCGCGAACGGCAGGTGCCGAGCGTTCCCCGGCACGAGCACGACCTCACCACGGGCGAGGACGCCCTCGCCGAACAGTGGCGATCGTTGGTCCTCCAAGCGACCCCGCGGCTCGGCGCCGAGCAGGCCGACCTCAGGTACCACGCCGTCGAGGGCGTCGTCGGCACGCTGGCCGCCCTCGGCCACCGCAACCCCCGGCCGGTCAGCGACGTCCTCGCCCAGTCGCTGATGGCACTGCTCACCGCACCGCCGGCGCCGCGGCCGCCTCGCGGAAACGCCGCAGCCGCGCGTGTGAGGACGTGGCAACCGCCGACCTCGCGTGAGAACGACATCCTCGCTGTCGCGCTCGGCCTCTTCCGACAGCGTGGTTTCTCCGGAGTGCTGATGGAGGAGATCGCCGGCGGACTGGGAATGGGGACGTCCTCGCTCTACCAGTACTACACCGGCAAATCCGACATCCTCGCCGACGCATACGACCGCGTGATCTCCCGGCTGATGGTCGGCGTCGAGACCCAGCTCGACGCCGCCGAATCAGCGGAGGACGCGCTCGACCGACTGGTCCGCTCCTACGTCCGACTGACCGCTGAGAACATCGATCTCGTGGTCGTCACGACCCACGAGTTCCAGGCCATGCCGGAACTCGAACGCCCACGCGTGACCCGACGGCGCCGGTACCTCCGGGAGAGCTGGGCCGCCGTGCTGCGGGAATTACGGCCCGAGTTGACCGCCGAAGAAGCGAAGCTGCTCGCGACGTGTGCACTCCCGCTCATCAGCCACGTGCTCCTGCAAGCCGACGACCCGCGCGGCGCGATCGACGAACTCACTTACTGCACGCTGACCTTCCTGCTGGACAACACCCCCCGCCAACGAGGCGCAGCATGGTCAGCCGAAGCGGAAAGCGGCACGTAATGACCTTGCATTCTGCCAACCGGCACGCGCCTCGCCGAAGCGCGGCCCCCGGCCTCCAGCACGACCGCATATACATCGACGGCACCTGGACCGAACCCGAGTCCGCAGCGTCGATCGAGGTCACCGATTCCACGGACGAACGCACGCTCGGCCGGGCGCCCGCAGCTTCGGCGGCCGACGCCGAGCGGGCCGCGAGCGCTGCGCGCCGGGCATTCGACGCCTGGGCGGGAACCGCCGCGGCAGAGCGCGCCCTTCTGCTCCGGAGCGCCGCCGCCCACCTTGCCGCACGCCGTGGGGAACTCGCCGACCTCATCTCCCGCGAGACCGGCATGCCGCGCCCGCAATCACTCGCCGTCCAGGTGGACCTGCCCCTGAGCAATCTCGACGAAGCGGCACGACGCGCCACCGGAGGAGCCGCAGAGGAACGCATCGGCCGCTCGCTGATCGTCCGCGAACCAGTCGGTGCCGTCGGCTGCATAACACCATGGAACTTTCCCCTGCATCAGAGCGTCGCAAAAGCAGCGTTCGCGCTCGCGGCCGGCTGCACCGTCGTGCTGAAGCCGAGTGAGATCGCCCCTCTCGATGCGTTCGTGCTGACCGAAGCGATCGCCGAAGCGGGCTTTCCGCCCGGGGTCTTCAACCTGGTCACGGGCACGGGCACCGAAGTCGGCGAGGCACTGGCGACCAGTCCCGACCTCGACATGATCTCATTCACCGGATCCACGGCTGCCGGCAAACGCGTCGCCGAACTCGCGGCCCGAACCGTGAAGCGCGTTGCGCTCGAACTGGGCGGAAAGTCGGCGAACATCGTTCTCGACGACTTGGACGACGCGCGTCTCGAGCTGGTGATCACCGACGCCGTACGCCGCGCGTACGGCAACTCCGGGCAGACCTGCACGGCGTTGACCCGCCTGCTTGTCCCAGAACACCGCCTGCGGCAGGTCGAGGCGATAGTGACGGAAGCAGTCGCCGCGCTCGTGGTCGGGGATCCTTTCGACGAGGGTGTCGACCTCGGCCCGCTCGCGTCGGCGGCCCAGCGCGACCGTGTCCAGGAGTGGATCCGGATCGGCTCCGCCGAAGGCGCGCGCCTTGTCGTGGGCGGACTCGGTGCGCCGACCGGCCGGGAGCGCGGCTTCTACGTACGGCCGACCGTATTCAGCGACGTGCGGCCCGACATGGCGATCGCCCAAGAAGAGATCTTCGGCCCGGTGCTGTCCATCCTCACGTACCGGACCGAGGACGAGGCAGTCGCGATCGCCAACGGTGTTCGCTACGGGTTGTCGGGCGCCGTGTCGTCCCTGGACCCCGGCCGGGCCGAACGTGTCGCACGTCGGCTGCGCACGGGGCAGGTGGACGTCAACGGTGCTCCCTTCAATCCCCGTGCACCGCTCGGCGGCTACAAGGAATCCGGAATCGGCAGGGAGTACGGCCGTTACGGCTTCGAGGAATTCCTGGAGATCAAGTCGATCCAGCGCTGATCCACACCGGCGATCGTAGGAGACCGGGCTACTGACCGTACCGGCTCCGGAGGGAGGCAGCCGATGCTTCGCTATGTGCTCGGCCGTGCCCTGCAAGGAGCGTTCGTCCTGTGGGCGGCGTTCACCGTCTCGTTCTTCGTGCTCTACGCGCTGCCCGCGGACCCGGCCAAGGCCGTCGCAGGGCCGAACACCAACCTGACATCAGAACAACTCGATGCGATCCGCAAGCAGTTCGGCTTCGACAAGCCACTGCTCGCCCAATACTTCGACAAGCTCGGCAACTTGGCCCACGGCGACCTCGGCCGGTCGATACAGAGCCGCGACTCGGTGACCGGCCTGCTCGGCAGCCAACTACCCGCGACCCTGCAGCTCGCGGCCGTCAGCCTGATACTGTCCGTCGCCGTCGGCGGCTTCATCGCCGTGGCGGCCTGTTACGCGAGGTCGCGGTGGGCACGGCAGATTCTGTTGACGCTGCCGCCGGTGGGAGTGGCACTGCCCCCGTTCTGGGTCGGGCTGATCCTGCTTCAGCTGTTCGCATTCCACTGGCCCCTGCTGCCCCCGATCGGCAACCAGGGCTGGCAAAGCCTGGTCCTCCCCGCGATCACGATGGCTATCCCGACCGCGGCAGTACTTGCACAACTCCTCGCCGCGAGCCTGACCCGCACGTTGAGCGAGGGCTACATCGCCACCGCCCACGCCAAGGGCGCCGGCCGCGTCCGCATTCTCGTCCGACACGCGCTGCGCAACGCCGCGCTCCCGACGCTGACCATGCTGGGCCTCCTGGTGGGCAATCTGCTCGCCGGGGCGGTCATCGCCGAGACCGTGTTCTCCCGTCAAGGGCTCGGCCGCGTGACCGTCGACGCGGTGACCGGCCAGGACCTTCCCGTCGTACAGGGCCTGGTGGTTCTCGGAGCACTCGTCTTCGTGCTCGTGAACCTCGCAGTGGATTTGCTCTACCCGATGTTGGACCCGAGGGTCGGCCGCGTAAAGGAATCGGCCGCTGCCCGGCCCCGGCTGCGCGCGAAGGTGGCCACCCGATGAGTGAACTGACACTGGAACCGGCAGAAAAGGGCCGCGACACGCACCCGTCATCGGGCACCACGGCCAGGACGCGGCGCACCTGGTACGACGGAATTCGGCATTCGCGGTCCCTGCGCCGACCCGGCATGGTCGTCGCCCTGGTGTGGCTCGCGCTCGTGCTGCTGGCCGTCCTCATGCCCTCGGCGCTGACCTCTGCGGATCCGCTCGACCCCGAACCGGCCGCAAAGCTGTCCCCGCCATCCACCAAGCACCTTTTCGGCACCGACACGCTGGGCCGCGACCTCTATTCGCGCGTTGTGCACGGAGCGGCGGCTTCGCTCAGTGCTGCCATCCTGGCCACCCTGCTCGGGGTGACCGTCGGCGTCCTGCTGGGCCTTGCCGCCGGATTCTTCCGACGTCTGACCGACACGGTCATCATGCGGCTCGTCGATGTGATCCTGGCGGTGCCAAGCATGCTCACATCGCTGGCTCTCATCGCCCTCCTCGGCGTGGGCACCGTGCAAGTCGCGCTCGCGGTCGGGTTTGCGGGCATCGCCAACTGCGCGCGGGTGATGCGCGCCGAAGTGCTGCGGGTCCGCGAAAGCGTCTTCGTGGAGGCGGCCCAGGCATCGGGCAACACCCTGCCCCGAGTGCTGCTGCGCCATGTACTGCCCAACTCCGTCGGACCTGTGCTTGCGCTCGGCGCCCTCCAATTCGGTGTGTCGATCCTGGCGGTGTCGTCGCTGAGTTTCCTCGGCTACGGAACCCAACCCCCAGACCCCGAATGGGGCTCCCTGATCGCCTCGGGGCGCGACTCGCTGGACACCGCGTGGTGGCTCACCACGCTGCCCGGCCTCGTCGTCGTCATGACCGTGCTTGCGGGAAACCGCGTGGCTCACGTGTTGAGAGATGAGTCCCGATGAGTGAATCCCTGCTGGAAATAGCGAACCTCGAGATCTGCTATCGGCTTCGCCGGGACTCGGTGGTGAACGCGGTCAGGAACGTGACCCTGAGCGTGGCCGCCGGCGAGACAGTTGCGGTGGTCGGTGAGTCGGGATCGGGAAAGACCACCACGGCGCACGCAATTGTCGGTCTGCTTCCGGAATCCTCGCGCATCGTCGGCGGCGAGATCCGCTTCGCGGGCGAGAACATCCTGACCTTGCCCGCAAGGCCGGCACGATCGATGCGCGGTAGGGAGATCGGCCTCATCCCCCAGGACCCCTCCACGTCCTTGAACCCGGTGAAACGGATCGGCGACCAGGTCGCCGAGGTGCTCCTCATCCACGGTCTGGCCGATCGTCAAGCGGCGCGGGAACGCGCCATCGACGCTCTTGCGGACGCCGGCCTGCCGGATCCCGAGCTGCGGGCGCGGCAGTACCCGCACGAATTGTCCGGCGGCATGCGGCAGCGCGTCCTCATCGCCATCGCGGTCGCTGCGAAACCGAAGCTGATCATCGCCGACGAGCCGACCAGCGCGCTCGACGTCACGGTGCAGAGGAAGATCCTCGACCACATCGAGAGCCTGTCGCGGGCCTCCGGCAGTGGTGTTCTGCTGATCACCCACGACCTGGGCGTCGCGGCGGAACGTGCTCAGCGGATCGCCGTGATGTCGGAAGGCGTCCTGGTGGAACAGGGACGAACCGGTGACGTGCTGCGCAACCCCCGGCACGAGTACACCCGGCGGCTCATCGCCGCGGCCCCGAGCCTGCGGCGGCGTCCTGTGCCGCCGACGGAACCGTCGCCAGGCCACGCTGCCGCTGGGGCAGCCGACTCACCCGAGAACGCCTTCGTCGTCGTGCGCGATCTGGTCAAAGAGTTCCGTGTACCCCGTAGTGCGGACGGTCGCACCACGGTCACCGCTGTCGACCACGTCGGTTTCACGATCTCGCGCGGTGAGACATTCGCTTTGGTGGGGGAGTCCGGCTCGGGCAAAACCACCACCGCCCGGATGGTCCTTCGCCTCGTCGACCCTACCGAGGGCCGGGTCGTTCTCGGTGGCGAGGACATCACCGAGACACGCGGTCGCCGATTGCGGGAACTGCGGCGACGGATGCAGGTCGTGTACCAGAACCCCTTCGTCTCCCTGAACCCGCGATTCACCGTCGAACGAATCCTGATGGACCCTCTCCAGGCGTTCAAGCTCGGCAGCAGACGCGAGCAACGCACACGCGCGGCCGAACTCCTCGACGCCGTCGCCCTGCCCGCCGGAGCACTCGACCGCAAGCCCGCGGAGCTGTCCGGCGGCCAGCGGCAGCGGGTCGCGATAGCGCGCGCTCTCGCCCTCGAGCCCGAACTCATCGTCTGCGACGAACCGGTGTCGGCGCTCGACGTCTCGGTCCAGGCCCAGATCCTCGACCTTCTGAAGACGTTGCAAGCCGAACTCGGTCTGACTTACCTGTTCATCTCGCACGACCTTGCGGTCGTCTCCATGGTCGCCCACCAGGTCGGGGTGATGCGCCGGGGTCGGATGGTGGAGTGCGGCCCCACCAGCACTGTGTTGAACAGCCCCCGGGATCCCTACACCCAAGAGCTCCTCGCCTCGGTGCCAGGTGCTCGTGAGTTCGCACAAGGCTGACGTATCTCCGGCAGACGGGCCGTGGCCTTGCCGAACCTGCCCATCGGCGTTGCCGCCATGCCCGGCTGCGACCCGACAAACCGCAACGTCATCTCACCACCGAGGAGTGCCGGCATGCGCACGAGACGCGGAATCCGCGATTTGTTCAGCCCCCGTCCCCGGGCACTGCTTGCAGGGCTCGCAGTCTCCGCACTGACGCTCACCGCCTGCGGGGGCGGCGGCAGCAACCCGGCGAAACCGAACGGCAACGAGGCACCGAAGCCCGGAGGAACACTGCGCCTCGCCATCAGTGGTGACCCGATCACGCTGAATCCGCGGGGGAAGTCCTCCGGTGACGAGGCCATGTTCATCATCCGGCAGCTGTTCGATTCGCTGGTCAGGCAGAATCCCTCCACGGGTGCGATCGAGCCGTGGCTGGCCGAGTCGTGGACCGTGAACACGGACGCGACGTCGTACACCTTCCATCTTCGCGACGGTGTCACGTTTTCCGACGGGACCGCCCTGACCGCGCAGGTGGTGAAGGACAACTTCGACGACATTGCGGCCAACACCGCCCAGGAGAACCCGCAGATCGTCAGCGCGTTCGCCTCGTACCGCAGCGCGACGGTCGTCGATCCGCGGACTGTCACTGTGCAGTTCGAACGCCCGAACTCACCGTTCTTGTCACTGGCGGCCTCGACACGCTTTGGCGTCATCTCGCCCAATGCCCTGCGGCAGAAGTTCGAGCAACGCGACACGATTGCCGGAACCGGTCCCTTCGTGCTCAAGTCCTATGCGAAGAACGCCGACGTCGTGCTGGACAAGCGGATGGGCTACGCATGGCCGGCGTCCGGTCGCGCCCACACCGGCGACGCCTACCTCGATGAAGTCAAGTTCGTGGTCATACCCGAGGCGAGTGTGCGGACCGGCAGTCTTGCCACCAAGTCGATCGATGCGATGTCCGGGCTGCTGCCCGCGGCCGTGAAGACCGTGAAGCGAAACGGCGCCCAGGTACTGGCCCAGCCCAAGCCGGGCACGGTCTACGGCCTGATGCCCCTGGTGAATGTCCCGCCGCTCGACGACCCCGCGGTGCGTCGGGCCATCGGCTTCGGCGTCAACCGGCAGGAAATCGTCGACACCGTCCTGAGCCCGGAATTCAAGACCGCGACGAGCCCGCTGGCCTCGACCACGCCGGGGTTCGTCGACCTGCACGACCTTGTCGCGTACAACCCGCAGCGCGCCGAGGCGGAGCTGGACGCGGCCGGCTGGCACAAGGGTCCGGACGGCATCCGGACGAAGGGCGGCGCGAAGCTCAGTCTGTCGATCGGCTGGTTCGATCAGTTCAGCAACAGCCAGCAGGCACTCGAACTGATCCAGTCGCAGCTTGCCAAGATCGGAGTCCAGGTCAACCTGGTCAAGAAGACCGCTGCCGAGATCGTCTCGGGCCTTGCGGCCTCCCAGTTCGATTACTTCTGGTACGCCATCGGAGGCGGAGACGGCGACGTTCTGCGAACCGCCTACACCAACGCCCCGCCGAACTACCTCCATCGAAACGATCCGGAACTGCAGGCACTGCTGCAGCAGCAAGCCGCGATCCAGGACCCCGCCCAGCGTTCGGCGGCACTCGCCCAAGCTCAGCGTCACATTCTCGAACAGGGTCTGGTGATTCCCGTGTTCGAGGAGACAGCCCTGCTCGCCGCCTCACCTGCGGTGCATGCACTCGCCTTCGACGCGGACGCGCACCTCGACCAGCTGTACGACACCTGGCTGTCCTGACCAGGCGAACGGCGCTCAAGACGTGGAGGTCTGAGGTGACAGTGGGCACAGAGAATCGCGGTGTCGAGGTCGAACCCCCACCCCGCGAAGGCAGGGACCTGGCCTGGTTGGTCGACGCGCGTGCGGCCTCGGCACCGGACAAGACCGTGCTGGTGTGGGTGCCCTTCCACGGGCCCCGGCGACAGTGGACCGCGCGCGAATTCTCCGAGGCGACGCAGGCGTGCGCGGCCGGTCTGGCTGCCCGCGGTGTCCGCGGCGGCCAATCCGTTCTGATCCACCTCGACAACTGCCCCGAGTTCCTGATCGCGTGGCTGGCCTGCGCACGCCTTGGTGCGAAAGCAGTGACGAGCAACACCAGACTGGCGTGTGAAGAGCTCCGTCACATCGTGACCGGGAGCCGCGCGATCACCGTCATCACGCAACCCCGGTACCTGGGAACGGTAATGAGCGCCGCGCCCCACGCGGGGCTCGTCGTCAGTACCGCGAGCGACCAAGGGAAGGAACCGGAGTCGGTGCCGCCCCGAGCCGTCGTGCCTTTCGAGGCCCTTCTCGGCGATGGCCGGCAGGGCGGTCACGGCCGGATCTCCCCGTGGACGCCGTGCAGCGTGCAGTACACCTCAGGCACCACAGCACGGCCCAAAGGCGTGGTGTGGACACATGCGAACGCGTTGTGGGCGGCCCAATCAGGGGCAAGAGTGCTCGGCTTGCACGAGTCGGATGTGCAGCCCATATATCTGCCCCTGTTCCACACGAACGCGCTTGCTCTGTCCTATCTGCCGATGCTCTGGGCGGGCGGGACCACGATCCTGCTCCCTCGCTTCTCGGCGAGCCGCTTCTGGGACATCGCGGCGGAATTCCGCTGTACCACGGCAAGCGTCACAGCCTTCGTGCTGCGCGCCCTGGGATCCGGCCCCGATCCAGTCGAGCACCACTTCCGGTTGTGGGCCGCCGGGGCAGGTGACCAACCCGTGGCCGCACGTTGGGGAATCCGGTTGATCGGCTGGTATGGGTCGACCGAGACCGTCGCGGTGTGCATCGCCGGTGATCATGCGCGGCCCGGAGCCGAAGGCGCCATGGGAACCCGGGTCGACGGCTACGATCTCGCCGTGCGCCACGCCGACGGCAGTGCGGCCCGGCCCGGCGAGAGCGGGCGCTTGTGGGTGAGAGCCAGGCCCGGCGCCGGCCTGTTCCAGGGGTACCTGGACGATCCCGAGGCAACCGCGGCCGCCTTCGAGGACGGTTGGTACGACACCGGCGACGAGGTGACCGAGTCCCCCGACGGGCAGTTCTTCTTCCGCGGGCGAGCCAAGGACATGCTCAAGGTCGGTGGCGAGAACGTCGCGGCAGTCGAGATCGAGTCGGTCATCAGCAAAGTTGACGGCGTCGACGAATGCGCGGTCGTAGGAGCCCCCGACGTGATGCTCGACGAGGTACCGGTCGCGTTCGTGGTATCCCGAAGGCCCGGTCCCCGGCTTACCGCCGAGATCCACCGCGCCTGCGACCACGCGCTTGCCGACTTCAAGCGGCCACGTGACGTCCGCTTCGTGGACGACCTGCCCAAATCAACGCTCGGCAAGGTCCGAAAGAGCGAACTGCGTCTTGTCCTGAAGAAGGAGGTGGCAGAGTGACCGCGTTTCAGAGCCGGCGACGCTGGGCCGGGAAGACGGCCCTGGTCACCGGAGCCGGCGGCGGCATCGGACGCGCGACAGCCCTTCGGCTGGCCGAGGAAGGCGCTGCGGTCGCCATCGTCGACGTGAACCGCCGGGCCGCCGAAGCCGTCCGCAAAGAGGTCGAAACCGCCGGTGGAACGGCGGCGGTCTTCGTGGCGGATGTTTCCGTGGACGCGGACTGTGCGGGCACCGTCGCCGCGTGCGAGGCCGCGTTCGGCCGAATCGACGTGCTGGTGAACAACGCCGCGCTGCTGGAACCCGGCGGCGCCGTGGACGGCCTGTCCGAAGCGGATTGGGACCGGGTGATCGGTGTCTCCCTCAAGGGCGTCTTCCTCATGAGCCGTCATGTGATCCCCCGGCTCCGCGCGGCCGGCGGCGGTGCCATCGTCAATGTGGCTTCCGTGCATGCCTTCGCCACCATGCCGAAGACCGCCGCGTATGCCGCGGCGAAGGGTGGCGTCGTGGCCTTGACGCGGCAGATGGCACTGGATTTCGCAGCCGACCGGATCCGTGTCGTCGCGGTTGCCCCCGGTGCCGTCGACACCGACATGCTGCGGGGCGGCGGATCGGCGAGCGACGAGGATCTGGTGCGCGCGGGCTTCCCCATGGACGGGCGCAGCATCGGCAGAGTGGGAGAGCCGTCGGAGATCGCCGAGGTCATCCTGTTCGCGGCGTCCGAGCAGGCGTCGTTCGTCACCGGCTCCACGATCGCCGCCGACGGCGGCCTTCTGGCAAGGCTGGTCCAGGCGTGAACGGCCGGAGCGATCCCACCGTGAAGCGGGTGGACGCGGAATCCCTGTCGGTGGTCGTGGACGGCTACTCGTTCCTCGAAGGGCCACGGTGGCGCCAAGGCGCCTTGTATGTCTCCGACTTCTATACCCGACAGGTAGTCCGGATCGCCGACGGCGTGGCGGAGACGATCTGCGAGGTCCCGGGACAGCCATCGGGCCTTGGCTGGGACCCGGACGGCAACCTCCTGGTGGTGTCCATGCTGGACCGGTCGCTGTGCAGGCTCACCGGCAATCGGCTGGACGTGGTGGCGGACCTCCGCGAGATCGCCACCGGGCCGTGCAACGACATGCAGGTGGACGCGCAAGGCCGTGCCTATCTGGGCAACTTCGGTGGTGACGGTGAGGCCGACAGCCTCCTGCGCGACGCGGTTCTGGCACGGGTCGACACCGATGGGAGTGTCACCGTCGTCGCCGACGGCCTGCGCTTCCCGAACGGGGTTGCCCTGACAGGCGACGGCCGACGGCTGTTGGTAGCGGAGACGTACGGTGCACGCATCACCGTCTTCGACATCGCGTCGGACGGGTCGTTGTCGGGCCGACGCGTCTGGGCGGACTTTTCCCGTGGAGTGCTCGCACCGACAGCGCGGGGGATGGCGGCGACGGGCGCCATCCTCCCCGATGGGATCGCCTTGGACGCGGAAGGCGCACTCTGGGTCGCCGACGCCGCGGGCGCCGGGGCGTTCCGGGTGCGCGAGGGCGGCGAGATCGTCGAACACGTCGACTCGGGTGAGCTCACCGTCTTCGCATTGGCGATGGGCGGTGCGGATGGCCGGACGCTTTTCCTGTGTGCGTCGCCCACCCTGTTCGAGACCGATTACCGCATCGATCACCGGTCGAAGGTGCTGTCCTGCCGAGTCGAAGTCCCTTCGGCGGAGTCGGCCTCCGGCCACTGAATCGGAGCAACCGCCGGCAGCACGATCCCTCCCAGCCAAGGAACCCACGTGAAATTCATCGCCCTCCCGCACCTGTCGAGCGAGCGGAAGTCGCCGACCGCGCGATTGACCGAGCAGGTCGACAACGCGGTGCTGGCCGAACAGTTCGGCTTCGACGGATACGGCATCGGAGAGCGCCACGAGCGCCCGTTCGAGGAATCGTCACCACCGGTGATCCTGAGCAATATCGCCGCCCGCACGTCCACGATCAGACTCTTCACCACCGTGGCCACGCTCAGCCTGCTCGACCCGGTGCGTGCCTATGAGGACTATGCGACGCTCGACCACCTCTCGGGTGGCCGACTGGAGCTCATCATCGGCAAGGGCAACGGAACGGTGCATCAGAGTCTGTTCGGTGTCCGCCCTGAGGAGCAACGCGACCGCCATCGGGAAAACTACGAGCTGTTCCGGCGATTGTGGCGCGAGGACAAGGTCACCTGGCACGGCCGGTTCCGCCCTTCCCTGGAGGACGCCGAAGTCGTGCCCCGTCCGCTACGGCCGGTCCGGATCTGGCACGGAAGCGCCACGAGCACCGAGTCCGTAGAGCTCGCCGCCCTTTTCGGCGATCCTCTGTTCTCCTCCAACGGCGGCAGGCCTATCGGTCCGTATGCCGAACTCATCCGGCATTACCGGGAACGATGGGTCTTTCACGGGCACAATCCCGACGATGCGCTGGTCGGCGCCGGGACTGCCGGATACTTCGGCGCGCGGACCAGCCAACAAGCCGTCGAGCGTTACCGCCCGATCTTCGAGGCACGGTTGGCCGTCAACAACCAGTACCGGCACAGTCTCGCTTTCACGTCGTTCGAGGACTTCGTGGAACGCAGCTCCGCACTCATCGGCAGTCCCCAGCAGATCATCGAGAAGGTGCACCGGTACCACGAGCAGTTCGGTCACGAGGCCCTGCACATCCATGTCGACGGTGAGGTGCTGGGCCGGGAGGAGTACTTCGAGACCCTCGAACTCTTCCAGAGCGAGATTGCCCCGGTGCTGCGGAGGGAACTTCCCAGCCGGCCGTTCCCCGCACAGCCGGTGCCTTCCTGGCCCGATGGCCCGTTCCTGTCTTCGGACGAACAGGCGTGAAGCGCTGAGAGGAAGGAACGCCCCAGCCGAGAGGCAACCGCGTCCGTGACGAACCCCCCTACCTCAGTGGCGCGTCGACGGTTGCGGCTGCGTCCGACGGGATTGCCAACGCATCCGGGTTGCCGGGCTGCCACACGGAATACGCGTTCTCACCGCTCGCACTCGGCCTGGTCCGAGCCGGGCGGAGTCTTCCTTCCCGTGCGTAGTCCTTCCGCCACGAGGTCGCACACTTCTGTCAGAACGTCGAGTTGCGCGTGGTCGAGCGGTTCGATCAGCCACTGACGGATGTGTGCGGCTCGGCGCGGAATCGCCTGGAGGATCGCCTCGCGGCCCTGGGCAGTCAGGACGACCGTCGTTCCACGTGGATCGTCGGCGCACGGCTCGCGGGTGATCAGGCCACGCCGCATCATGCGGTCGAGTTGGTGATGCAGGCGGCTCTTCTCGAAGTCCGTCACGCTGCCGAGTTGAAACGGACGCAGGCGGCCCTGAGGTGCGTCATTCAGGGCACCGAGGATCGCGAGATCGGGTTCGGAAAGGCCGGTGTCCTGATGCAGTTGCTGCGCCATTTTGCGCCAGAACAACACCTGCATCCCGAAGAAGCTCTGCCACGCACGATCTTCGTGCGGGTCAAGTCGGAGTCCGCTCGACCTTGCTGCGTCGTCGCGGGCGGCCGCCTGCTTTGCCTCCGCGGATGCCTCGCACCCGGTGTGGGCATGGTCGTGCGCCTCGGCTGCACTCTCATCCTGCGACGCCGAAGTCACTGCGCTCCTTCCGCTTGACCGCGCGGGAAATGGCCGGATGCGGTTCGGCCACGCCGGCGCGCCGCGGCGTCGTACCCGCCTGCGGGGCCGGCATCGACCCGCCACGGACCGCACGTGCCCCGGTTCGGCGTCGTCGGTCCCGCTGCCCGTTCATGAACGGCCATACTAACGACCTTCTCGCGGTTGACACATCAACTGCTCTCTCGTTAGTTTCGAGTTGATGTATCAACCATCGCGTGTGGTGGGCCGCGCCAAAGCCGACGGCTGTTTCGTGGTCCCTACTGCGTTGTCCTGGTAAGGAGCGCGCATGCCCAACATCGCTGTCGTCGTCGGAAGCATTCGTCCCGGCCGAGTCACTCGCTCGGTGGCGGAATGGGTCCATCAGATCGCCGCGAAACGGCCGGATTCCACGTATGAACTGGTCGACCTGGCGGACTTCCCTCTTCCCGCGTTCGACGAGCCGCTGCCGCCGCAGTACGGACAGTACGAGCTCCCGCATACACAGGCATGGGCGCGCAAGGTCGCCGAGTTCGACGGCTTCGTGTTCGTCACGCCGGAGTACAACCACGGCCCCACGGCCGCGCTGAAGAACGCGCTCGACTTCGTCTACGGTGAGTGGAACAACAAGGTGGCAGGGTTCGTCAGTCTCGGTACCTCGGGCGGAGTCCGCGCGGTGGAACACCTGCGTCTGGTCGCGGCCGAGCTGCAGATGGCAACCGTGCAGGCGCAGCTCCCGCTGTTCGTTGCCACGGATTTCTCCGACTACCCGCGCTTCTCGCCGATCGCCTCACGTGAGGACGAATTGACGCGCGTTCTGGACCAACTCGAGAGCTGGGCGACCGCACTCGGTTCGATACGCTCCGGGGCGCTCTGACGCCGATGAAGGTGCCGCGTTCGGGCAGGCGTTGGCTCCTGTTTGCCGGGGTGATGCGCATCTCCCACCGGTGCCGGCGGCGTGTGAGCGCGATGTGAGTGCGGCGCGAGCCCGCGGTGCTGTGATTGCGACATGGATCCATCCCGCGGGCTCATGCGCCACCCGCCGAGTGCGTGCATACCCGCAGGCCGCAATGCAGCGCGGCGGCGAACCCATGTGTCGTTGGTCGCCGGACAACACCACTGCACGGACGCCGCGTTCGTTGTGCTGACCGTGTTGGCGGCGGTCTTCGTGGACGTGCCGGCGGTGCGCCTTCGTCCTGGGCACCCGAGGCGTGCGTTCGCAGCGGACAGGCCGCATTGCGCCGCGAGTAGGCAGGGCGACGCTCACCACGGCGACATCCGACACGTGTGAACCGCACTACGCGGCACCGTCGTCATCCACATCCGTTGCCTTGTCTTGACGTTCATGGGTAATCACCGAGCTTGGATGGTGGGATCGTGCGGCTGTTCGTGGTTGGTGGCATTGGAGGGCCAGGGCAGAGGCGGCGGGTCGTGTACCGGCGGACGGACACGATGGCCGTCGCAGCCGGGTCGGACGGGGCGCAGCGGGGTCGTGAGGAAGAACCGGCGTGATTCGCGTCGAGGAGTTCCAGGAGTTTCGGCCGGTGCTGGTCTCCCTGGCGTACCGGATCCTCGGCAGTGTGAGTGATGCCGAGGACGCGGTGCAGGAGTCATGGCTCCGCTACGAGGCTTCCGCGGCTGAGCCCGCCTCGCCGAGGGCGTACCTTTCGACGTTGGTGACCCGGATTTCGATCGATGTGCTGCGGTCGGCGCGGGTGCGGCGGGAGGAGTACATCGGGCTGTGGTTTCCCGAGCCGTTGCTTGACGACCCGTACGAGGATCCGGAGCGCTCTGCCGAGTTGGCGGACTCGGTGTCGATGGCGGCGCTGCTGCTGCTGGAGCGGCTGACTCCGTTGGAACGGGCGGTGTTCGTGCTGCGGGAGGTGTTCGCCTTCCGGTTCCCGGAGATAGCGGCTGTCGTGCGACGTTCGGAAACGGCATGTCGGCAGCTCGCCGTCCGTGCACGCCGACACATGGATGAAGGCCGCCCCCGCTTCAAAGCCGGTCACAAGGAACGCGCGGCACTCGCCGAACGGTTCTTCGACGCGTTCCGCGAGGGCGATGTCGACGGGCTGCGGGATCTCCTCGCCGCAGACGTGCTGCTGGACGGCGACGACAGGGGTAAGGAACCGTTCTTGGCGGGCCGGATCCGCGAAGCGCAGGACGCAACCGGCGCGCTCGCCCAGCTCGCCCTGCAGCTCGGCAAGCGCGGCATTGTCGCCGAGCCGCACGACATCAACGGGCAGCCCGGCGCGGTCTTCCACGATCGGGACGGCAGGGTCCTCAGCACGATGATGTTGGAGGTCCGCAATGGCTGAGTCCAACGATCGGAGCCTCGAGGGCCTGGGCCTGGCGGACACGCCGGCCCTCGACCCGCTCTGCTATCCAGGGAGACCTCTCACGTTTCCCGGGCTTCTTCGCGGCAACGACCTGTTCGCGATCACTGCCGGAGACCCCGATGTGGCGGTCGGTGAGTGGATGGTCGACGTAGGCGGCGGTCGCCGTGTACCGCTCGACACGGCGTTGGCGGTCCTGGGTGACGAGCGCATGCGCGAACGTATCCCGGTCTTGGCGATCGGTTCGCACGCGTCGCCGGGGCAAGTCCGTCAGAAGCTTCGCGACTCAGGGCTGTCCACGGCTGTTCCCCTGACTCCTGCGCGGGTGCACGGTATCCGGATCGGCTTCTCAGGGCATGTCAGTCCGGCCGGCTACGTCGCAGCATCCCCGTACACCCGCCTCGGGGCGGTCGTCGACCTGGTCGTCACGTGGCTGGACGCGCGTCAGCTCAAGGCCTTCGACGACACGGAATACCCCGAGTACCGCAGGGTCGTGTTCGACGAGCAGTTCCTGGTCCAACTCGGCGACGGTGCACCGTTATTCGGTGTACACCTCTATGTCAATGCGCTTGGGGTCTTGGCCTGCCCCGATGGCCGCACCCCGACGCCGCTGATGCCACAGCGTGAGATTCTCACGATGTTGTGCGCCAGGTCTCCGCGTATCGCTGACCAGTTCGGCGGCAGCCCGGAGGAGTTCGTGCGCCGCGCGCGCGCCGATCCTGCCCTGCGCGCAGTCGGCACCCGCCACATTGCCGAAGAGGGATGGCTCCTCCCACAACCCGCCCTCGATGCCCTCCCCGACGCACGCATCCTCGGCAGCTCCGCCTGACCGCAGTCCTGCCTGCAAGCAGCGTTACGCAGAGCGGGAAGCGATGGGGGACATCCTCAGAGTACGGGTGCGGTGTTCAAGGCACGGACGAGCAGACCCAGTTGCATCTCGATCAGGTGGTGTGCGGCAGCGCGATCGTGTGCGCGGCCGCGCGCGTACGCGGCTTCGAATTCCACGCGTCCGAGTGCCGCGGACAGGTCGTCGGCGATAGCGGCCACGTCGGGGTCGGATACGTCCGCGGCCCCTCGGAGGACGTCGGCCGCGCCGAGCATCGAGGCCGCGGTGCGGGGGCTGCCGCTGCGCAGACGCAGCCGCGCGGCAGCCACCGCGCTGAGGGCTGCGACAGGCATGTCGGGTACGGCCGAGGCCAAGGTGAAGGCTTCGACGAGATGCCGCGCCGCGGTGGGGAAGTCGTCTCGTGCGATTGCCTGGTGTCCCATGGCGGCACCGAGCATGGCCCGTTGCAGCGGCAGACTTTGCGACGCGTGTGCCTCGAGTTGCTTCCGCGCTGTGGCATAGTGCACGGTCGCCTCGTAGACGTCTCCCGCGTGGCGGCACAGGTTGCCCAAGGCGATGCGTGCGAAGAGCATCTGCTGCGACGCGGCCGTATGGGAGGCCGAATCCAGTACGTCGGCGAGTTCGCGAAGCGCGGTGTCGATGTCGCCTTTCTGGCTTCTGGCAACGGCGAGGGCCGTACGCAGCCCCACGGCCGGATCTTCCGGGTCCAGTTCGCGTACAAGTCGCACGGCCTCGGCCAGTTCCTCGATGGCGCGGTCGAATTCGCCCAGAACGACCTCGGTATGCGCCAATGCCCTCAACGCCCAGGCCAGTCCCCAACGTTCTCCTGCGTTGCGAAACCGTCCGACCGCGGCGACGAGGGCCTCTTGTGCGGCCGGAAGATCGCCGTCGTTCCCGAGGAGGAACGCCTTGAGGAGCAGGAGCAGGCCGCCGTCCCAGTCACCGCTGTCGGGAAGAGAACCATTGACTGCGTCGACGCCCCGGGCGATGTCGTTGTCCAATAGCGCCAGAGATGCCTCGATGACGGCTGCCGCCGGAAACCGCCTGGCTCGACGGGCCAGGAGCAGGGCTTCATCCCGGCCGAGTCCGCCGTTCGCGGTTCCCCCTGACATCACCCGGTTGAACAGGTGCATCGCTGCGGCCATGGCCTCGGCGGCCACAGGGCGCGGCCCGGGGGTCCGCAAGGCGAGGAGCGCAAGGTCTGCGGCTGCGGCATGCTCCCCTCTGACGGTCCAGAACCACCCCAAAGCCGCCGCAAGGCGGACCGCGGTCGTTGCGTCTTCGACTTCCGCGGCATAGCGCAGGGCGGTGGCCGGGTTGGCGCGTTCCGCGGAAAGCCGTGCGATCCAGCCGAGTTGACGGCTCCCGCGTAGGCCGTCGGCGGCAGCCTCGGCCAGATCCGCATATGACGCGGCGAAGTCGCGCTTGGCACTGGTGCGGTCGCCGGACACCGCCAGACGCTCGAGCGCGAACTCGCGGATGGTCTCGAGCATGCGGTACCTGGGCTGCGCCCCGTCGATCAGGTGGAGCCATGATTTGTCCGCAAGAAGCGAAAGCCCTTCCACCACCTCGTCGGGTGCCATGCCGACGCGCGCACAGAAGTCGGCTGCCGCCGCGACCGAGATGTCGCCGGGGAAGATCGCCAGACGGGCCGCCAACTCTCGTTCCGGTTCGCCCAAGAGCTGCCAACTCCAGTCGACGACCGCGCTCAACGTACGGTGCCGGGCCTGTGCGGTGCGGTGCCCGGTGCTCAGCAGTCCGAACCGGTTCGTGAGCCTGCCCACGAGCTCGCCGAGTGGCATCGTGCGCAAACGGCAGGCTGCCAGTTCGATGGCGAGCGGCAGGCCGTCGAGCGCACGGCACACGTCCACTACGGCTGCCACGTTCTCCTCGCTCACGCGGAACTGCGGGCGCACCGCGGTCACTCGTTCGCACAAGAGCCGGACTGCGGGTGATGCCAGGGCCTCGTCGTGCCTCGCCCCCTCCCGGGGCAGGCCGAGCGGGTCGACGGGAATCACGGTTTCGCCGGCGAGGCCGAGCGGTTCCCTGCTGGTCGCAAGAACGCGGAGCCCGGGACAGTGGCGTAGGAGCGCTTCCGTACAGGCGGCGGCTGCATCCAACAGATGCTCGCAGTTGTCGAGGACGACGACGCCTTCGGCGGTGCTGAGTGCGTCCACCAGCCTGCCCAGAGGATCCCTCCGCGACGATCCGTCGAGTTCGCCGCCGATCCGCAGCGTCAGTGCGGCCGCCACCGCCGGCACCACGTCATCGGGATCCGATACGGGCGCCAGATCCACGAACCACACCCCGGCCGCCCACCCCTCATCGGGCAGTGCCGCAACGGCGATCGCCAGCCGGGTCTTGCCGACGCCCCCGGGGCCGACAATCGTGACAAGCCGATGCCGGAGCATCCGCGCGGCGATCCCGGCGACCTCCGCCTCCCGGCCGACAAAGCTGCTCGACGGCACGGGAAGCGAGGCGCCGCGACGTGCGGGCCCGCTGGGCGGGACCACACGGGCGCCACGCAGCACGTCAAGGTGAATGGCACGTAGTTCGGGACCCGGATCGACTCCCAGTTCCTCGGCGAGCAGGCCGCGGTATTCCTCGTATGCGGACAGGGCCTCTGCCCGGCGGCCCTGCGCGTCGAGACTGCGCAACAGCAGGCAACGCAACGGCTCCCTGAGCGGGAACTCGGTTACCAAGACAGAGAGTTCCGCGACGATGTCGCGGGGATCGACGCTCAGGGCCAGTTCCGCCGCAATTCGCTCCTCGACCGCGACGAGACGCAGCTCGCACAGCCGTTCGGCAGCAGCGGTCGCGAAAGGGACGTTCGTCAGCCCGAGGAAGGGCTCCCCGCGCCACAAGGAGAGAGCTTGCCGCAGTTCGTCCACCGCCTGCGGGGTCGCACCGTCCATCGCGAGTCGGCCGCGGGCCTGCTTGACACTTCGTTCGAATTGCAGGGCGTCCACGGCGTCGTCGGGTACGTCCAGGCGGTATCCGTCAGGGACGGTGCGCAGGGCCGGATGCCCACCGAGTGCCCGCCGCAGCCTGGACATCAGTGACTGGAGGGCGTGCCTGCGTTTGCCCACGCTCTCTTGTGGCCACAACGCGTCGACCAATGTCGCCGTGCTGACCACCCGGCCCGCACTCAATGCCAACCGTGTCAGCAGGGCCTGCAGGCGCGCCCCGTCCACGTCGACGACGACCTCGTCGATAACGACACGCAGCGGCCCAAGTACGGCGATCTGCATACGCGCTCCCGATCGTCCCCCACTCGGTCGACCTCCGGGCGGAACACCGATTCCGGCGCCCCGCTCAGGATATCCACTACCCACCGCGACGGTCTCTCCGCCGGGGGCGTGGGGGCCGGTCGGAGCCCAGGCGGCCGGGATTCCGCGGAGCGATGCGGCGGCCGGCCGACAGACGTCCCCCGCCACTGTCGACCGGCGGCGGGGGACGACGAGAATGTGTGTGAGACAACCAGCAGCTACGTGAGGGACCGCGTGATCTGGTGGATGTGCTGCAGCCGACCGTCGGGTGCGAAGGCCGCGAACGCGTAGATTTCCGTCGTCACCGCGCCCCCTTTGCGCATCACGGCGTGGAGTGTGTAATGGGCCGCCGCCAACTCGTCCTTGACGACCACCTTGTGCACGTCGACCGAGCACGAGGCGACATTTCGACGCACCGGGCCGGCATGGTCGATCAACTGCTGCCGGTGAAGGGACATACCATCATTGATCTGGACGAAATCCTCTACGTGGTAGCGATCGAAGATCGCTGCGGGGTCTTCGTCGGTCGTCGCCATGACCTGTGGATAGGTCTTGAGGAAAGCCTCGAAGTCCTGAGCGGGGGTGGCGCCTGAGCCTGGGGATGGGTGCATGCCGCAATCACAGCATCGCGGACTCGCGCCGCACTCCCATGCTGCTCACGCGTCGCTCGCACCAGGGGGAGTGGGGGCATTGCTTTCCGACAGAACCAACGGGCCGCCAGCGCTCGCTGCCGCGTTGGCCCCCGCGGAAAGCTACCCGGCGGGTGTGCCGAGCAGGCCGACGATCGTCGCGATGGTGCGTTTGCGTGATGGCAGCGTGTGTTTCGTCCCGACGATCTGGTGTTGCCCCACACGCAGAAAGCAACTGCTGACGAGCAGCATTGCGACGCTCTCGGTGTCGACGTCCGCGGCGATCCGGCCGGCTTGCTGTTCCCGGGCCAGGTACGCGGCCGTCAGGGTGATGCCGCGATGCGGGCCGAGGTTCTCCTCGTTCAAGTAGGCGGCAAGTGCATCGTGCAGCCGCACATCCGACTGCGCGGCGAAGAGCACCGGCATCGCCTGATCGAGGAACTGCTCGATGCCCTTGGCGATCTGCTCCAACGCCCGGGCATGGTCGGTGTTGTCCACTTCCGGCCTGTCCATGGAACGCAACGGCTCCAGGCCCGCCATGAACGTCGCTTGCAGGAGTCCGATGCGATCGGTGAAGTGGTAGAAGATGCTGCCTTCCGCCACGCCGGCCCGCTTGGCGACCTCCGGAGTGGTGAAGCGGGCAACGCCCTGTTCCCGCAGCAGTTCGGCCGTCGCCGCGAGGATGGCGTCGCGAACCCGCCCCGATGGTCGCCCGCGGGGCTTCGGCGCCTTGTCGGAATTGGGGGTCTCGGTTGCCATGGCGAGGCCATCTTAGCCGCGCAGCGCGGGGCCGGCTCGGTGCGGCAACGCCTCGTGTGGCCAGGGTGTCTTCCTGCCCGGAAATACCCCTACCGGGAGTCCCGCAAGCCGATGCGGTCCCATTGGACGAGGCCGTCGTTGATCGTCTGCACGCCTGTCACATGGGGCCCGAAGATCACCGCGCAAAACGCCTCTTGGTAGACCCAGAACGGCAGGTCCTTGTTCAGTTCCTGCTGGACCGCGACATAGGCGTCGTGGCGCTGCTCCGGGTCGATGGTGAGGCGCGCCCGCTCCAAAGCCTGGTCGGCGGTGCTGCTGTGGTAACCGCCCAGGTTGGCGGAACCGCCGGTGTGGACGAGGTCGAACAACCCCGGCTCGGGGTCGTCGATCCATTCCGCGCCAATGGCGATTGACCATCCGTCGCTGTCGGGACGCACGGTCCGGACATATGTGGGGATGTCCAGAAGCTGCACGGTCATCGCGACGCCGGGGTACCGGTTCAGCTTCTCCTGCATGAACTGCGCGAAGGCGGCCGTCTGCGGGTTTTCGAGTCCGATGTAGGTGAAGGAGAACTTCCGGGTCCCGTTGCCCGTGAGTTCGGCGAACAGGCGGGCAGCCTGTGTGGGATCGCCGGCCGGTTCGGTGAGCTGCGAGCTGCCGAGTGGCGATGACGACGTGAAGATGCCCTTGGCGGGCACCCCCTCCCCCCGATACAGGCGGGTGTCGATCTCACGCTGGTCCAGTGCATAGGCGATGGCCTGGCGTGCCTTCGGGTCGTCGAAGGGAGGTCGGTTGAGATTGAAGATGATTGCCGGGCCGCCTGCGCTCAGCCCGACGCGCTCGACACCTTTGCCGGCCCGGTCGGCCGCAGCGGCGGTCTGGCCGTCGATCGTGAGGGTCATGTCGATGTCTTTGCCGACGGCGAGGGTGGCGTTGTCGGCGTCGCGGTCGACCACATACCGGATCTGGTCGAGGTAGGGAAGCCCTTGCGGGCTCTGCCAGTAGCCCGGGTTCCTGGTGAGAACCATGTCGTGGCCGGGGTGCCAGCTCTTGAGCAGGAACGGCCCGGCCCCGGAAAGCTCGTCGGCGGGCTTGGTGTTCAGTGACAGGGGCGAGGCAATGAAGCTCAGGCTGTGTGCGACCAGGCGATCGAAGTTGGCGTTCGGGTTGGGCAAGGTGATCTTCAGATGCAGCGGATCCGCCACGGTGAGTGCGGCGATGTTGTTCGCTGCCGCGCGCTGGTACGAACCCGTTCGCGGGTCCTTGTGGCGTTCCCAGTTGAACTTCACCGCAGCCGCGTCGAGCGGTGTGCCGTCACTGAATTTGACGCCGGCCCGCAGGGTGAGCGTCCAGACCCTGGTGAAGTCGGCGGCCGGCGTCCCCGACGGTGTCAGTGCTTCGGCGAGGTGTGGCTGGACGCTGCCCGTTGCCGGGTCCGTCCCGACCAGCGTGTCGTACAGGGCCGTGAGACGGCTGCCGTCACCGACATTCTGGTAGGACGCGCCGAATGGTGACAGGGATGTCGCGTCGCTGGGCAAGGCGAAGGTGAGGGTTCCACCGTGCGCGGGGGTTCCATAGGGCTGCGGCTTGTCCGTGGATTCGCCGGCGCAGCCGGCCGAGGCTGCCATCGCCAGGACGACAGCGGCAGCGGCCAGTCGTCGGCGTCGAGGGATCGGTGCGTGGGGCGCTGTCTGCGCACGCGTCACGGGATCGGCGACCTTTCCCATTGGGGGTGTGAGGAGAGCGCGGCTTGCGTCGATGCCGTCCGAGCCTCGGGTCACCGCTCGCCTCCGGGCATGTGGGCCACAGCCGAGACCCTAATGGATACAAGATTTTCAGACAAGGATCCATTCATGCTATGCATGTATGCATATGGCTTCGGTGCATCCGGGCGGCGGCTTGGGGTTGCGCCTAAGGGATTCCCTGATGCCCAGGGCTGCCCGGCGATCTGGAATAGGCGTTGGACGCGCGATCCGTCGGGGAGCGCCCTTCACGAAAGGAGCCGTGCGGTGTCACAAGCGGACATGGTGAGGGAGATGTACGCAGCCTTCCTCCGGGGAGACTTCACGACGTTGTACGAGTCCCTCCACCCGGACGTCGAGTGGGCGGAGCCGGAACTGGAGGTGCTCCCCTACACGGGGCTCACCCGCGGGCGCGACGCCGTCGCCACCGAGGTCTTCCCCAAGATCGGCGAAACGTACGAGAAGCTCGAGTTCCACCCGGAAGAGGTGATCGAATCCGGTGACGTTGTCACCGTGATGGGTCAGGCCTTCGCCAAGGGATCCCAACACCCCGAGGAGACCTTTCGTTTCGCGCACGTGCTCCGGCTGTGCGAAGGACAGGTCATTCGGTTCGACCACTTCGTGGACACCCACAAGATCGCTCGTACACTCGCCGGCCCGACCGGTCGGTGACCACCAGGATGTGCCCGGACCCCTGGGTTCGGCCCGACTCACGGAGTCTCCGCATGGCGGGATTTGAAGGTCTGGACACGGTGAGCCCATCGCCCGCCGCACCCGGGGAGACTGCATCTTCCGATGCGGATGCAATCGCCCGGCTGAAAGCCGTGTTCGGCGCGCAGAAGCAGGCGGCGAGGACGCACCGGGTGCCGTCCGTGCCCGAGCGGCAGGACCGACTCGCCGCGCTGGCTGGCATGGTGGTGGCACACCGGCGGGAGATCCAAGATGCGATGATCGCCGACTTCGGTGTGCACCCCCGGCCGGTCACCGACATGACCGAGGTGCTCGGTGTGGCCGGGCAAGCAACGTACATCCGGGAACGGCTGCCCGAATGGGCGGCGGCACAGGCCCGGGACGTCGACCCCGCGCTGTTCGGGACGGCCACCGCCCGGATCCAGTACGAACCCAAGGGTGTCCTCGGGATCCTCGCGCCGTGGAACTTCCCCTTCCTCCTGTCGCTGGGTCCACTGGCGGACATGCTGGGCGCCGGCAATCGGGTTGTCATCAAACCCTCCGAAGTGGCCCCGGCCTGTGCGGACCTCCTGTCGGACATGGTTGCGCGCACCTTCGACCCGGAACAGGTAGCCGTGGTGACGGGCGGTCTGGGGCTCGCCAAGGAATTCCCGACGCTTCGCTGGGACCATCTGCTCTACACCGGCAATGCCGGCGTCGGCCGCGAGGTCGCCGTCGCAGCCGCCGGGAACCTGGTCCCGGTGACTCTCGAACTGGGTGGCAAGAACCCCGCGGTCGTGGCACCGGACCGCGTCGACGCCGAGACGGTGGCGCAGATCCTGGGAAGCAAACTGGTCAAGAGCGGCCAGGTGTGCATCGCGCCCGACTACTGCCTGGTCCCGCGGGATGCCATGCCCGAGTTCGTCGCGCTCGCCCGCACGTTTATGCAGGACACCGTGCCGAGCTATGCGGCGTCGGACGACTGCGTGGGGATCGTCAGCGAACGCCACACGGAACGACTCCTGCGCTTGCGCGCGGAAGCCGAGCGGGCCGGATGCGAGGTCGTCGACCTCCCGCCGGGCGGCGATGCGGCGGTTCCGGGGAGTCGGCAGCTGCCCGTCACCCTGATCCTCGACCCGGGAGACGACCTGGGCATCATGCGTGAGGAGCTGTTCGGGCCTCTGCTCCCGGTCAAGCCCTATGACTCGTTCGACGACGCCGTGGCCTACGTCAACAGCGGGGAGCCGCCCCTCGGACTCTACGTCTTCAGCGCGGATCCGGAGTTGGTCGCGGAGACTCTCGCTCGGACGCGTTCGGGAGGAGCCTGTGTCAACACCTGTGCGATCCAGGGCGTGCTCCCGTCGCTCGGCTTCGGTGGCGCCGGGCACAGCGGTTACGGACGGCACAGGGGTGTCGAAGGGTTCCGCGAGTTCTCGATCGCCCGGGGCATCGTCGAGCGTGGCGAAGGTGACCTGATTCCGGCCTTCTTCCCACCCTACGCAGGGTTGGGGCAGGCGGTGGTGGACGCGGCATTCGGGGCTGCATGAGGGCCTGACCTCGGCCGGCGGGCGCACTGTTCGTCGGCCCATCCCGATTGGCCGGTTCCCGATGTCGGCCGCTCCGTTGATCTCCACAGCCGCGGGTGATTCACTCTAGTGGCTGACTCTCGGTCGACGGACGGCGTGCTCACGCCCACGCCATTCGCCCCGAGGCACCTGGTGGACCAGAATCGGGACATGGTGGGCCGTCGCGCGACGCTGCTGGAACGGGAGGGCGAACTCCGCGCCCTGCTGAACGCCGTCGAGCTCGTTTCCGACGGCGGGTCGTCGTGCATCCTGGTGGAAGGGGAGCCCGGCCTCGGCAAAACCTGCCTCTTGGACGAACTTCGTGAGGCGGCCTCGTCGGCAGGTCTCCGTGTCGCGACGGCGCGGGGCTCGGTTCTCGAACGTGAGTTCGCTTTCGGTGTGGCCAGGCAGCTTTTCGAGCCCATTCTCAACACGTTGACGCCCGAGGAGAAAGCGTCGTTGCTGACCGGTGCGGCATCGGCATCGGCGGTCCTCGAGCCTCCGCGGTCCGACCAGCCGCCCGCGGGAGACTTCGCCAGCTTGCACGGCCTGTACTGGTTCACCGCGAACCTGGGATCCGAGCGCCCCTTGGTCCTGGTCGTGGACGATCTCCAATGGGCCGACGAGGCGTCGCTGCGTTTCATCGCGTATCTGCTGCCCCGCTTGAGCGGTCTTCGCGTGCTGCTGGCCGTGGGGATGCGCCCCGAGGACCCGGGACCGCTCACCGCCCAGATCGCCACCGATCCATCGTGCGAGCGCGTGCGGCTGGCGCCGCTGAGCCCGGACGGGGCAGCACGCCTGCTGAGCCAGATCCTGCCCACGGCTCCGGAAACCGACTTCGCGGTTGCCGCGCACGCGGCAACCGGCGGGAACCCGCTCCTGCTCCGCGAGCTGGCGCGGGTCGTCCGCGACCGCAGTCTCGCGCCAACCGCTGCCAACGCCGGACGGCTTTCCGAACTGGGTGCGGACGCCATCGGACTCCGGGTCGGCGTCTTGTTGGGTCAGCTCTCCTTTCGGGAAGGGGTGCTGGCCCGTGCGGTGGCCATTCTCGGCGGCGACGCCGACTTGACGCTGGCGGCGGACATCGCAGGGCTGGACCCATCGGAGGCCTGGAACGCCGTCGACCGACTGCGCGGCAGCGGACTCCTGCTGACCGAGCGCGATGCACCGGGGCGGATCCGGTACACACACTCGCTCGTGTCATCCGCCTTCTACGAGCGACTCACCGTCAGCGAACGCATTCGCGGTCATCACGCCGCCGCCCGTCTGCTCGCCGAGCGTGGTGCCCCGCCGGAGCAGATCACCGCACATCTCCTGCGCCTGCCCACCGGAATCGAGCCGCACGCAGCCGACATCCTCCGGCGTGCTGCTGCCGACGCGATGCGACGAGGAGCACCCCAGGCCGCGGTCATCTATCTGCGCCGCTGCCTCGAGGACATGGCGGGTGCGGACGGCCGCGAAGCCAGGCGCGAAGTCCTCGCCGACCTGGGGGCGGCATGTACCCGGTTCGATGTCGCGGGTGCCGCCGAGTACCTCGGACAGGCGATGGCCTTGGCGGAGACGCCGACGGAGCGGGGCGCCATCGCCGACCGGCTCGGTCAGGTTCTGCTCTACCTCAACCGGTTCGACGACGCGTATCGGGCGTTCCACGTCGGCCTTGCCGGTCTCCCCGTCGACGAAGTGGACCTTCACCGCAGGCTTCGTGCCGGCCTGCTCGACTTGCCGGTGCTTGCTCTCGGCTGGGACACGATCCTCGCTCAGGTCCCCGACCTGCTCGAACTCCCACCGGACGAGAGCCTCGGCGGCCGTGCGTTCGACTGCTTGCTGGCGCTGCACGAGGCGTTCGTGTGCAATCCGGACGGTGTCGGCCGCGCACATCGGGCGCTGGCCGGAGGACAACTGGTCCAGATGATGAACGGGCAGAGCCCTCTGATCACTTCTTGGGTGACGCTGCTTGCGGCCGACGACGACGCGGTCCTGGACATGGTCGACGACTCCATTGCCCAGGCCAACCTGCACGGATCGCCCATGGCTTTGGGGACTGCGCACTGGTGCCGAGGGGTCGCCTGGCTGTGGCGCGGCGAACTGGCAGAGGCCGAAGGGGCGTTCAGGGAAGCGGGGGATACCTGGCAGTTCGCGGGGGTCAGCCTCGGGCCGCCCTTCCTGGCGAGCTTTCTGGCGGGTGCCCTGATCGAGCAGGGGCGACTTGACGAGGCCGTCCGGGTCTTGGACGAGGTGCCGCACGAGCAGCAGACCACGTACCTGATGCTGGATTGCCGTGCCCAAGTGGACCGGCTTCACGGGGACCACGAACATGCCGCGGAGACGGCGCGGTTTGCCGGCCGGGTCGGCAGCGGGCACGGAATGGACAACCCCGCCCTCCTGCCCTGGCGCTCGGAATGCGCATTGTCCTTGCAGGCTCTCGGCAAGGTCGACGAGGCCCGGACGTGCGCCGAGCACGAGCTCGCCCGCGCGCGCATGTGGGGCGCGCCGCGCGCACTCGGACGGGCCTTGCGGGTGGCCGGCATGGTGCACGATGGCGACGTCAGGATGAGGTTGTTGCGCGAGGCAGTGGATGTCCTGACCGGTTCTCCGGCCAAGCTCGAGCTTGCCAAGGCCCTCGCCGAGTTGGGTTCCGAACTCCGGCGGCAAGGACACCGCGCGGAATCGCGTCGTCCGCTGCAGGAGGCGGTCTCCCTGGCGGAAGGCTGCGGAGCCGCGCCCGTGGTCGAGGCGGCGGTGGCGGAACTGCGGGCCAGTGGCGCGAGGCCGAGGCGCTCCGCCGTCGAGGGACCGGCATCCCTGACTCCCAGCGAGCGCCGGGTTGCGGACTTGGCCATCGCAGGCGCGTCCAATCGGGACATTGCACAGACGCTGTTCGTCACGCCCAAGACCGTCGAGGTCCACCTCGGCAATGCGTACCGCAAGTTGGGAATCGGCTCCCGCCACCAGCTCATGGCAGCTCTCGAGCAGAACACCGCGGATACACCGCCCCATCGGTAGCTTTCGCAGCCGACCCACCGCTCTCAGGCAACAGGGACTTCCGCCCAGTAGGTCATGCCGTCGTCACTCCGATAGGAGCCGGTCCTGGCCGAGAGGCACGTGACGATCACGTTGCCGCGGCCGTGCTCGTCGTGCTCACCGACGAGTTCGGCCGATGCGTCCGTATTCGGTCCACCGTCGCCGACTTCGATGCGCACGCATTGCCGACGGTCCATCGGGAAAATGAACAGGCGGAGCGTGACCGCACCCGGAAGCGCATGCTGGATTGCGTTCGTGATCAGTTCGGACGCAATGGTCAGGATGTCGTTCGCCGAGTCGTCATCCACACGCCACCGCGTAAGTGCGGTCCTGGCCAGACGCCGCGCGGCCGCGGCCGACGCAGGGCTGTGCGCCAGGGAGTGGACGACTCTGGCCGGCTGCCATGGAGTCGCGTCGCCGGTGGGGACCGTGGTCGGCGCCGCACGAAAATTCGGCAGCCGTACGTCGCGCAGGTAACCAGTAGTGGGGAAGAACTCGGTTTCGTGGGAAGGAGTCATGGCACTGTCACTTCGCAGGAATCGTTCGATGTGCGTACACCCATCCCAGCCCACCGGTCCGGCGTGGGCATCGGGGATCCCCCTAAAGGCGGCCCCTAGGTTTGCTCGAACGACGGACGCTGTGTGCGAGTCCGTCGAGCACGACCCCCAATCCGTATCGGAATTCGTCGTCGAATCCGACGCGCCGCGCATCGCGCGCGTTCTCCGCGAGAAGGGGGAACTCGTCCGCGCGCAGTTCTGCGGGCAGTGCCGCGGTCTCCCGGGGGAACGGGACCGTGTACTCCGTCTGAAATGCTCCGACGACGTATCCCACCAGTGTGCGGAAGGCGAAGTAGCGCTGTTTGCCGGTGAGCCCGGCCGCCGTGAGCGCAGTGAGCAGCGCCTCGGCCCAGCGGAGGCCGTTTGCGCTGGTGAAGCGGTGGGTCACCACGAGAGTGGCGGTGGCGGGGTGCGCCGTGAGTGCCCGGCGCATCTCCTCTGCGAGGATGCTCACCGCGTCGGACCACTCGGCGGCGGGCGGTTTGAGTGCCACCTTCGCCAGCACCAGGTCGACGATCATGATCTCGAGCTGGTCACGGGTTTCGATGTACCGGTACAGCGACATGGTGCCCACTCCCAGCTCCACTGCCACAGACCGCATGGACAACCCGGTCAGGCCCTCCCGGTCCGTGACACGGAGGGCTGCGGACGCGATGGCCGGCAAGGTGAGGGAACGTGGGCGGGGCACGTCCACACGGTACCGGGCGGGCCGGACGCTGCATGGGCCGAGCCCGCCGCCGTCCTGACGGACGGCGGCGGGCTCGGCGGGGTCGGCGGACCCGGTGGTGAAGAGGCTGGGCCGATCAGCCGCTGCGCAGAGCCGCGGTGGCCTCTTCGTCGATGCGCCACACGCCCTCGTGGTCCTTCACCACGGCGACGGCGTACAACTCCAGTGCGGCCTCGGCCGACACGTAATCGGCGCGCACGTCGGCCAAGACCCGCTCGGCGGGCCGCTCGTGCGGAGGTCCGAACCCCCCGCCGCCGCCGAGTTCCACCACGTGGCAGTCGCCGGCCGCAAGGTCCAAGGTCTGCACCTTGCCGTTGCCGAAGTGGACTTCACGGCCGTCGGCGCGTTCGACGCGGATGGCGTTGGGGGCCGCGTCGAGGCCGTCCGAGAGCCCCCACGGTCGTCCGACGGTCCGTTCGATCCACGAATCCAGCCGAGCGGCGGTGTGTACGCGGACCTTCATCCGGGTGCCCAGTCCGCCGCGGAAGGTGCCCGCACCACCGGAATCCCGGCGCAAGGCGTATTCCTCCACCGTGATCATGGGGTACTTCGCCTCCGTGACCTCCACCGGGGCGTTGTGGGTGTCCCCGTCGTTGATGCAGATGGTGGCGCTTTGGCCGTCGGCCCCGGACGTCGCTCCCCAGCCACCGCCCTGAGGCCCCCCGAGGTACTGGAAGAAGCGGCCGGTGCGTTCGTCGATTCCGTAAGTGTAGGTAAGTCCGAGGTCCGCGTAGTGGCCGGCGATGGTGTGGTCCGGCAGCGCCTCGGACAAGGCGCGGAACACACAGTCCACCACGGTCATGGGATAGGTCATCCACCATCGCATCGCGGCCGGCTTCCGCGCGCTGACCACGGTTCCGGGAGGCAGCACGATCTGCAGCGGGCGCAGTTCACCATCGTTGATGGGGTAGCCACCGGGCGATGTGAGGCACTTGAAAGCAACCTGGGCGGCCGAACGTCCGGCGGTCTCACCCGAGTTGTAGTAGCCGGCGACCTGCGGACTCATGGCGCTGAGGTCGATCGTCATGACGTCGTCGCGGACCGAGACCCGCACGCGGACCGGGACCCGTTCCCCGATGCGCACGCCGTCGTCGTCCATGAACGCTTCCGCGTGGTAGTCCCCGTCGGGGATCCGGCGGACGGCTTGCCGCGCCAATGCCTCACTGCGCCGGAAGAGATCTCGGATGCTCGCGCCGACGACGTCTCGCCCGTAGCGGCCGAGCAGTTCGAGCATGCGTGCTTCGCCCGTGCGGATGGCGGCGATCTGCGCGCGGAAATCGCCCATCGCCAGATCTTCGAACCGGACGTTGGTGGCGATGAGGCGGGTCAGTTCGTCGTCCTGGACCCCCCGTTTGAAGATCTTGACGATCGGGACCTGGAGCCCTTCCGAGTAGATGTCCGTCGTCGTCCCGCCGAGAACGCCGCCGACGTCGATCCAATGCGCCATTGAGGCGGCGAACGCGACCAGTTCGCCGTCGTGGAAGATCGGCAGCGTGAAGATCATGTGGTTGAGATGACTGCCCATGATGTACGCGTCGTTCGTGAGCAGGATGTCCCCCGGCTCGATCCCGTCGCGTCCATAGAAAGCCAGCTTCGCCTTGATCGCGTCGGAAAGGCCTCCGACGAACATGGGCAGGCCCAACCCGACCGAGATGGTGTCCCCGTTGGCGTCGAACAGCCCGACGGTGAAGTCCTGGGCCTCGTAGATGATCAGGTTGTACGCGGTACGCATCAGGTTGGTCTTCATCTCACCGGTGATGGAGACGAAGGCCGCGCGAATGATCTCCGCAGTGATGGGGTCGATCTCGGATGCTGTTTCGGCGGTGCCCTGGGCGGCGGTCGAGGGAATCGGCGGGTTGCTCACGGACGTGCTCCGATCTCCAGCAGCAGATTGCCGAATGCGTCCACTTCGAGCGCGTCCCCGGGCCGAAGGAGCGTCGTCGACGTGGGTTCCTCGATCGCCGCGGGTCCGGTGATCCGGTTGCCCGCCAACAGTTCGGCCCGTGCGTACACGGGGACGTCGAAGGCTTCTCCGCCGGGGGAGAACACCATCGGTCGTGAGCCGACGCGTGCCCTGGGCACGGGCGCCACTGCGCCCGACGGGAGCTTGGCCAGGTCGGGCTTTGCGAGCTTTCCCACAGCAGAGACCCTGAGGCTGACAATCTGCGCCGACTCCGCGGGCGCGCTGTGGCTGTAGCGCTGCTCGTGCGCGCTGTCGAAGGCCCGCTTCAAGTCGTCGAGGCCCGAGGAATCCCAGAGCAAAGCCGGCGCGGGCACCGTGACCGTGTGCTCCTGGCCGATGTAGCGCATGTCGGCCGCACGGACGAACTCGACGCCCGAGAACCGGACGCCTCCCTCGCCGAGCCGTTGCGCGCATTCGGCCTGGAGTTTCGTGAAGGCGGCTTCGACGACGTCCGCGGACGTTTCGTCCAAGGTGATCACCCCGCTTTGCACGACGTCGAGGCGGGCGTCGGCCATGAGCATGCCCATGGCGGAGAACAGTGCCGGAGCCGGCGGAATCACCACCCTGCGGATCGACAGTTCGCGGGCGATCAGCGAGATGTGCAGCGGTCCGTTGCCGCCATACGCAAACAACGTGAAGTCCCGGGGATCCAGGCCACGTTCGGTGGTCACCGCACGCACCGAGTTGGCCATCGCAGCCGCTCCGATGGCGATGATCCCCGCGGCCGCCGCACGTGCGTCGAGGCCCAATCGTGCGGCGAGGCCGGCGACAGCGGACAACGCGGCTTCACCGTCGATGTGGAGCTCGCCGGCCAGGCGGCCCGTGGGGGCCATGTGGCCGAGGACGACGGCGGCGTCAGTGATCGTCGCGGCGGAGCCCCCGCGGCCGTAACACGCGGGACCCGGATCCGCGCCAGCGCTCTCCGGCCCGACATGGATGCCGTCCGCGGCGTCGAGCCATGCGATGCTTCCGCCGCCGGTCCCGACCTCGACGATGTCCAGGCAGGGGATTCGCAGCGGGAGACCGGTGCGATATCCGCCCAGGAAGTAGTCGCTGGCCACGGGGAACGTCAGATCGCGAATGACCGCGGACTTGGCGGTCGTCCCGCCCATGTCGAAGGCGATGGCTTCGCGCATCCCCAAGGCCTCGCAGAGCGCGATGGTGCCCACGACGCCCCCCGCGGGCCCGGACTCCAGCATCTGCACGCACTGGGTCGAGGCCGTCACGACGTCTGAGACGCCGCCGTTGGACTGCATCACCGCGAGCGTCCCCTCGGCGCCGGCGTTCGAAAGCCGCCGATCGAGCCGGCTCAGGTAGTCGCTGACGAGCGGGCCCACGAACGCGTTCGCGACGACGGTCGACGTCCTCTCGAACTCGCGGTACTCGCGGCTGATCTCGTGGGACAGCGTGACGTAGCACCCGGGGAGTTCGGAACGCAGGATCTCGCCGACCCGTGCCTCGTGGACGGGGTTGCGGTAGGCGTGGAGGAACGCCACCGCCACAGCGTCGACACCGAGCCGGGACAGCTGCCGGGCGACCACGCGCGTCGCGTCCTCGTCCAGCGACGTGGCGACCGATCCGTCGGCGCGCATCCGTTCCGGCACTTCGAAGATCATGTCCCGGGGAATCAGCGGCTGGTGCTTCGTGAATGCGAGGTTGAAGGCGTCCGGCCGGTTGATCCGCCCGATCTCGTATACGTCGCGAAAGCCCGAGGTGGTGAGCAGCGCGGTCCGGGCCCCCTTGCGCTCGATCAGGGCATTGACCACGACGGTGCTGCCGTGGATCACGAACGCGAGTTCTTCGGGCGTGAGCCCCGTGGCGGCCAGGCCTCCGAAGACTCCGTCGATCAGGTCCTGCGGCGTACTGAGGGTCTTTCCCAGCAGGAGTCGGCCGCTGCTGTCGTCGTACGCCACGACATCAGTGAAAGTGCCCCCGATGTCAACGGCGGCTCGGATCGGCATGAAACCACTCCTGTCAATCGGCGTTGGGGGGGAGGACTCAGCCGCACCGATGTGCGGCAAGGAAGGAACGCAGCCGGCGTTCCCAATGCTCTTGGGCGATCCGGCGGGCGTGTTCGGGGCCGTCGGGCAGGTCGGGATTTACCGCGGCGGCCGTCCGGAGGTCGATCGAGGCCAAGTGCGGATCGGGCGAACGATGCTCGAGCACAACGACCATGCCGAGTCTCGCAAGTTCGGCGAGGGCGCCGTCGAATCGACCGGCATCGATACCGGACTGGCGGGCGAGAGCCGCGAGTTCCGGAACGGACAACACATTGCCCGGGGCCGCGCGGAGGCCGCCTGCGAGGAGGTCGCGCGCCGAGGCGTCGGCTGGTGCGGTCACTGCGTCCGTCTCCGGAAACGCTCCGCGGAGTGGGGCATCACTCGGACTCCTCTCGTCGACGACGATCTCAGTCCCTGAATGGATCCCATGATTACACCGATGTTTCTTACCTGGCTAGAGTTGTATCCAATATGTCACAAGTGGCATCCAATCTGGCGCTACGCCGGAGGCTGCCGACCGGAAGGAGGCAGGGGCGCCGAAACCAGACATCTTGGATCCAAGGTGGTCGGTCCTGTGTACGCTGGGAAGAAACGATGTGTGACCATGATCCGGCAGAAGAACAGGTGGTAATCGTGAGCCTTGCCTCGAAGCCGTCCTCGCAAGGCGCATCCGACCCCGAGATCTCCGGCAACGGGACGAAGACCGTACACGACATCCTGCGCAAGCTCGTCCTCGACGGGACGCTCGCCCCCGGCAGCGAGATCACCCAACTCGACCTGAGCCGCCGCCTGTCGGTGAGTCGAACCCCGCTGCGCGAGGCGCTGCGGTTGCTTGAGCGCGAAGGGCTCGTCGTCAGCGCCGGCCCGCATCGGTCGGTCCGGATCAGTTCGCTGAGCATGCGCGATCTCGACGACCTCTACGCCCTGCGGGTCATGGGCGAGGGCCTGGCCACCTGGCTCACTGTCCCCATGCTGCGCCGGGAGGACTTCGAGCAACTCGACGCGGATGTCGAGCGGATCGCGAACCGGGATGCGGAGGCTCACGAGCGCTTCCACGCGTGTCTGCGCCAGGGGGCCAGCGGCCGACTCCGCGAGCAGATGGCGCAGCTCTTCGACCATGCCGAGCGCTACCAGCGGGTTCTGCTGCGGCAGGAAATCGACGACGAGGCGATGGAGGCCAAAGTCGATGAGCACCGTCGGATTGTGGAGGCATGCAAGGCACGCGACCGGGAGCGCGCCCGCGAGCTGATGGTGGACCACATCGCCTCCACGGCGATCGCCCTCATGACGGCGGAGCGGCATGCGCCCTTCGTCCTTCCTGAAGCCGTCGCCATGGCGAAGGCCGGCGGCGGATTCGTACCTTCGGCCTAGCCGGAGGGCGCGACGCCCGGGCCGGACCTCACCTGGGCGCTCGGCTTGAGCGCGTCCATGACCAGTCCGAAGAGCCGCTCGCGACGGTCGGCCAGGGGCGGTGCCTGTTCGGAGACCCAGCCCACCGCGTTGATCAGAGCAAACAGGTCCGTTCCGTCGATGTCCGGCCGGATGTCGCCGACGGCTTGAGCGCGTTCGAGCAGGCGGGCCGCGGCTTCGCGCATGGCCAGGCATGATGTGTGCAACGGCGACTCCGCGTCCGCGAGAGTCGCCAGCATCGACGCCGGCAGGCCGCGGAACGCGGTCGAGCCGCGGGTGAGGTCGCGCAGCCACTCCGTCAGTGCTTCTCCGGCATCACGGCGATGGGCCAGCGTGTCGGCGTCCGCGGCAAGGCGGTCGAAGCCCTGTCTCAGCAGGGCCTCCAGCAGTGCGTCCCGGGTCGGGAAGTGCCGGTACAGCGTACCCAGCCCGACACCTGCGCGGCGCGCGATGTCGCGCAGGGAGGCCTGCGTGCCCTGCTCGTCCACGACGGTGCGGGCCACGGCCAGGATGCGTTCGTAATTGCGTTGCGCGTCGGCGCGTTGCCCGCGAGGCGGGTCCACCGGGGACGTGTGCGAATCGGCCATTGCGAAACTCCTCGCCGCTTGACATCCGGAGCAGTGCTCCGAATAACATCCGGAGCACTGCTCCGCACGCTATCCGGAGCGGTGCTCCGACGATACCCGTGCCCCGCGCCGCGTGGGGGCGAGCATCTGCGACGACGAGGAGAACCTGTGTCGACACCGATGATGAAAGCCGTGCGCGTCCACACCTTCGGCGACCCCGACGTGTTGACCTACGAGGATCTCCCGCGCCCCGAGCCCGGCCCCGACGAAGTCCTCGTCCGCGTCCACGCCGCCGGTCTCAACCCGCCGGACTGGTACGCGCGCCGAGGCTTCGCCAACATTCCCGAACCCCTCCGCCCCGTCGTTGCGCTGCCGTTCACCCCGGGCTCCGACATCTCCGGCGTCGTTGCCGCGGTCGGCCGGGGGGTCACCGAATGGCGGCCCGGCGACGAGGTGTTCGGCCTCATCCGCTTCCCACCGCTCGATCACGGGGGCATGGGATACGCGGAATACACCACCGCGCCTGCCGCGGACCTGGCACGCAAGCCCGCATCCATCGACCACATCCATGCCGCCGCCGTGCCCATGGCCGGACTCACGGCCTACCAATTCCTCTTCGACCACATCCGGCTGCAGAGCGGCAGGATCGTGCTGGTCAACGGCGCCGGCGGGGGAGTGGGGCACTTCCTCGTCCAACTTGCCAAGGTCCGTGACGCTCATGTCGTGGCCGTCGCCTCCGGACGCCATGAGGCCTTCCTCCGCATGCTCGGGGCCGACGAGTTCGTCGACTACACCACCACGCCGTTCGACACCCTGACGGCCGACGTCGACCACCTCGTCGATACGGTCGGGGGTCCGCACGGCGATCGCTTTCCGCTCGTCGTCAAGGACGGCGGCACGATCAGCCATGTCTTCATCGCCGAGTACGACCGCGGTCCCGCCGTGAAACGCGGAATCACCTTCCCCTCCGGCCAGGTCCACTCCGACGGGGGCCAGCTGGGTGAACTGGCCCGGCTCATCGATCAGGGCCGTGTCCGGGTGGGCATCGACAGCGTCTTCGCACTGCCCGATGCGGCCAAGGCGCACGAGCGAGCGGAGCAGGGCCACATCCGAGGAAAGATCGTCCTGAGTGTCACGCCGGACCAGGAGTAATGATCCGCAGGCTGGATTGCGCGGCTGATCGGACGTCCGACGCCGCGGTGCTCGACCGGGAGCCGGCCCGACGGGGCCGGCTCCTTTCGTCTTGACGCCCTCGGGTGGCACTCCTATCGTTTGGGTACGCTGTACGCCTATGGGTGATCAGCCTTGCCTCCACGGATTCTGCCGGTGAGCCCCTCGGCCTCGGCAGGCACACGAGCGAGGGTTTCTATGAACGGACGTCTGCGAACGCCGCGGCCCGAACCCCGCCGATTCGCACCGGATCTACTCCACTCGCAATCCGATGGCCTCCGCACGGTCGGTGGTTCCCGGTGAAGCGCGCGGAGTACGGAGCCGAGCACGAGTTGTTTCGTCACATGGTCGGTGCCTTCCTCGCAAAGGAGGTCGTCCCTCGATATTCGGACTTCGTACGGTCCGGCATCGTCGACCGCAGTGTCTTTCGCGAGGCGGGCGCACTCGGTCTCCTCGCCATGATGGCCCCCGAGGAGTACGGAGGGGACGGCGTCGACGACTTCCGGTTCAGCGTTGTGCTGCAGCAGGAAGCCGCCCGGGCGTGGGTCGCTCCCGCAGTGCTGGGGATGTCTCTCCAGGCCGACATCTGCCTGCCGTACTTTCTGGAATGCGCGAACGCCGAACAACGCGCCCGATGGCTTCCGCGGATCGCCTCAGGCGAAGCGGTCACCGCGATTGCGATGACCGAGCCCGGGGCCGGCTCCGATCTGGCCGGCATCCGGACCAAGGCGGTCCGGGACGGCGACACGTACATCGTCGACGGTGCCAAGACGTTCATCACCAACGGAGTGAACGCGGATCTTGTCATCACCGTGGTCCGCACCGGGCCGCACCCGCACCGCGGTCTGAGCCTGCTGGTTGTGGAGCGCGACACTCCGGGCTTCCGGAGGGGGACGCCGCTGCACAAGGTCGGAATGCACGCTCAGGACACCGCCGAGCTGTTCTTCACCGATGCCCGAGTTCCAGCCGCGAACCTCCTGGGTGCGGAAGGCGCGGGCTTCGCGGCGTTGGTGCGCAACCTGCCGCGGGAACGTCTGTCGATAGCGGCGGCCGGACTAGCCCAGGCCGCCGCGGTGCTCGACCGGACACTCGCCTTCGTTCGAGAGCGCCAAGCCTTCGGCGGGCCACTGATCGATCTTCAGTCCGTTCGATTCCGGTTGGCGGAACTGGTCACCGAAGTGGACGTGGCCCAGGCGTTCCTCGACCGTTGCGTCGACGAACTCAACGCCGGACGGCTGACACCGGTCGATGCGGCCAAGGCCAAGTGGTGGTGCACCGAGTTGCAGGGCCGTGTCGTCGATTCCTGTGTCCAACTCCACGGCGGCATGGGATACATGCTGGAGAACCCCGTGGCCCAGGCCTGGATCGACGGCCGCGTCTCGCGCATCTACGCCGGAACCACCGAGATCATGAAGGAAATCATCGGTCGTTCTCTGGTCCGCTGACGGCCCTCGATCGCGTAGTCCAAGCACCTCATTGCATGCGAGGGGACCATATTCATGTCAAGTAAAGCAGGGGGAAGTCGACTTGAGGTCGGGGCTCGCGTGCGCGAGTTCTCGTCGACCTCGGCGCTGGGGAAGTCCGTACCGGTGCCTGATCCGGACCGGTTGACGCACATTCAGTTCCGGCGTTTCGCCGGCTGTCCGATCTGTCATCTTCATTTGCGCTCCTTTGTACGTCGGCACGACGAAGTCGTGGCTGCCGGCATCCACGAGGTCGTGGTCTTCCATACATCTGCGGAGGAACTCCTCAAACACACTGCGGACTTGCCCTTCACTGTCATCGGCGATCCGCACAAGAAGCTCTACCGGCAATTCGGGGTGGAAGCCGGCGCACGCGCACTGCTGAACCCCCGGGCCTGGTGGCCCATGGTCCACGGCATCGCGGTCAGCGCGGGCAAGTTGCTCCGGAGGCGTGGCGCCGTGCCCTCCCTGAACCCTGAAGGCGGACGCTACGGCCTCCCGGCGGATTTCCTCATCGATCAGACCGGGACGATCGTCGCGTGCTACTACGGCACGCATTCGAGCGACCAGTGGTCGGTCGACGAGCTGCTCGGTTTCGCGGGCTCCGTCGCCCGGCGACCGTCGACGGCGGAGTAGGCCGACGTGGACGACAATTGGACTGCCGACGGCCTGTGGCCGTTTCGACCGCAATGGTTCGACACCCCTGACGGCCGACTTCACTATGTGGACGAGGGTGACCCCGCAGCACCCGCTGTTGTGCTCATCCATGGGAATCCGACGTGGGGGTTCGTCTACCGTGCGTTCATCCCGCCGCTCGTGGAAGCCGGATTCCGTGTCGTAGTCCCGGACTTCCTCGGATTCGGGCGATCCGACAAACCGGGCGATGCCGCCCTCTACCGGACCGAGAACCACGTTCGCCGCCTGAGCGCGTTGCTCGACTCGTTGGATCTGCACGATGTCACGGTCGTCCCCCAGGACTGGGGCGGGCTCGGGCTCGCGTGGGCGGTCGCGCATCCGGAGCGCGTGTCGGGGCTGTTCATCCTCAATACGACGGTCCACAACCCCGAGCTGTTCCGGATTCCGACGCCCCTGAAGCTCTTCCGCACCCCCCTGCTCGGTGAACTGCTGGTCAAGGGCATGGCTTTCATGCACCGGATGTTCTTGTTCAAGGTCGGCACTGTGCACCCGGAACGGTTCACGCCCGCGGTTCGCCGTGCGTACTTGGCGCCGCATCCCACATGGTCGAGCAGGGCGGGCGTGCTCGCGTTCCCACGGGAAATCCCGACCGGGCCGGTCGGACCCATAGCCGGGTTCCTCACCGATCTGGAGGCCGGACTCCGACGCGAGTTCCGCGGACGCCGGGTGTGGATCGTCTGGCCCATGAACGACGTGTCGTTCACGCCGGAGATGCTCGAGACCCAGTGGCAGGGAACCTTCCCCGACGCCACGGTGATCCGGCTCGCGGACGCAGGGCACTTCATGCAGGAAGACGCCCATGAGCGCATCGTCCCCGAGTTGTTGCGGTTCCTTGCCCGGGAGGACCGGGACTGAGACGTCCCCATGAGGCGGCGGCACCTCCTCGGGCGGTGCCGCCGCCGACCCCGTAGTGACCGCAGGTGATCCTGGCTCCGTAGCATCAATGGATCAGTATTCCTCGCTCTTGTATCCAATCAAGAGAGAATGGTATACAGAAAGCCTCAGTCGTTTAGTGGGCCCCGCGGGGGGATTGGCCACCGCAGAGGGGAACTTCCGTGAAATTCGATCGGCATGCCGAGACGAGCGTCTTCGAGGACGCGTCATGAACGACAATGCGACGACGGCCGGCGATTCGCCGCGGGAGCGCGAAGCCGTGCTGACCATTTCGGGGGTCTCCAAACACCACGGGCCGACGGCTGCCTTGCGCGACGTGTCGCTGACCGTGCGGCGGGGCAGCGTGCACGGCCTCATCGGCGGGAACGGTGCGGGCAAGTCCAGTCTGGTCAAGATCCTGGCGGGGGTTTCGCAGGCGGACTCCGGCGGCTCGATCGAGGTCGACGGCCGACGCGTCGACGCCGATCGGATCAGCAGCGGGTGGTCCGCTGCCGCGGGCCTGCGCTTCGTCCATCAGGACCTGGGCGTTTTCGACGACATGACGCTGGCCGAAAACCTGGCGATCGCCCGCGGTTACGACCACCCGGGGGTGCGTCCCATCCGGTGGCGGGATATCCGATCGCGCGTCGTGCCGGTACTCGAGCGGTTCGGAGTCACCGCGCATCCGGATCGGTCGCTCGGAGATCTCAGTGCACCGGACCGCACCCTGGTGGCGATCGCCCGCGCCTTGCAGGAGGAGGAACAGTCGGGCAAGGTCCTGGTCCTGGACGAGCCGACCGCGTGCCTGCCCGCGGCCGAGGCCGACCGCCTTCTTGCCACGGTGCGGCGCCTCGCCGACGACGACGGCTACGCGATTGTGCTGATCTCCCATCGACTGGACGAGGTTGCCCGAACCGCCGACACGGTCTCCGTTCTCCGGGACGGTGCCCTGGTCCGCACGCTCGGAGGCGGCGAGATCACCGAGCCGGCGATGGTCGGACTCCTCGCAGGTGCGTCGGGCGAAGCCTCGTCCCCGGAACCGTACTCGGCAGCCGATCGTGCGGACACCCCGGTGCTCCGGGTCGACGGACTGTGCGGCGGACAGCTCTCGGACGTCTCCTTCGACGTCATGCCCGGCGAGGTCCTGGGCATCGCCGGGCTGCTCGGAAGCGGTCGTTCACGCCTGCTGCGATCGCTGTACGGCCTTGCCCCTCTCACCGCTGGAGAGATTCACGTGGACGGGCGACCGGTCCGCATCGACGGGGTCCCCGCGGCGATCAGGGCGGGCTTCGCCTATGTCCCCGAGGACCGGGCGGGTGAGGGCGTGTTCGCCGACATGCCGCTCGGCGACAACCTCACGGCCAACCGGCTCAACCGTTACTGGGCCTGGCCGGCGGTGAAAGGCCGTGCGGAAGCGCGGGATGTCGCCCGCATGATCTCGCGCTATGTGATCCGGGCGCGGAGCGGGGCGCAGCCGATGGGCACCCTGTCCGGAGGCAACCAGCAGAAGGCCGTGATGGCACATGCCTTGGAGGGCGCGCCGCGGGTACTCCTGCTCGACGAGCCCAGTCAGGGCGTGGACGTCTCCGCCCGTGCCGAGATCCACCGGATCGTCCGCACCGCTGTGGATGCCGGTGCCGCGGCGATCGTCGTCAGCTCCGACTTCGAAGAACTGTCCGCGATCAGCGATCGGGTGCTGGCCCTGAACAAGGGCCGGGTGACGGGCGAACTCGGCCCCGGCGACATCGCTGCGGCCAGACTTCACCAACTCGCCTTCCGATCGGTCAAGGAGGAGAAGGTATGACCACCGAAGTCACCCTGGTCGACGAGGGACGCACCGCGGACGTGCAGCCGCCGGACGCCGGAGTCCCGTCACGGCGCCGCGTGTCCCTCTTCCTGGAGCGCTACTCTCTCCTTCTGCTGACGGCCGCCATCATTGTGTTCTTCTGCCTCGACCCGGCGACCTCGTCGACGTTCCCCGCGGCGCGCAACATCAAGAACGTTCTGGGCGACGAGTCCGTCCTGATCGTCGTGACGCTGGCCGTGCTGTTTCCGCTCATCTGCGGAGAGTTCGACTTCTCCGTCGGTGCCACCGCGACCGCCTCGCAGATCGCCGTCGCCTCGGCGTCGGCCGAGCACAGCCTCGGGGTCCCCTTGTCGGTGGTGATCGGCGTGGGCGTCGGGGTGGCCGTGGGAGCCGTCAACACCATCCTGGTGACGAGGGTCGGAATAAGCGGCATCATCGCGACACTCGGCGTCGGCACGCTCCTCGCCGGACTCGTCATGCTGTACACCGACGGAAGGGCGATTGTCGGCGGGATACCCACCAGCATCACCGACTTCGGTGCGAACGATGTCCTCGGTGTTCCGGCGATCACCATCTGCACTGTCGGGTTCGGGATGCTGGTTCTCTACGCTCTGACCTTCACGCCTTCCGGGCGCTACTTGTACGCCGTGGGGTCGAATCGCAAAGCCGCGCGTCTGGTGGGGCTGAAGGTCGAACGCCTCATCGGCGGATCATTCATGCTCTCCGGGACGTTGGCCGGTGTCGCCGGCGTGCTTCTGGTCGCCCGCAACGGTGTGGGGGATCCGCAGATCGGCGGCACCTCCCTGACCTTGGAGGCGCTGTCCGCCGCGTTCCTCGGCGCGACGGCGATTCGCCCGGGCCGCTTCAACGTCGTCGGGGCCGTCGTGGCAGTGTTCTTCATCGCCTTCAGCGTGTCGGGGCTCTCGTTGGCGGGCGCGAAGGGCTGGGTGAGCGATGTCTTCAACGGAACCGCGCTGATCGTGGCAGTGGCCGTCTCCACATACTTCGCGCGGCGTCGCATGCAGGCGTAGCGCACCGCGCGGACGAGGTCGACACACGATTCAAGGGACAATTGTTCGTTTTGAATGTATCCAAAATGGCCTTGATGGGATACACACTGGGAGGCGTGCATGCGGTACACGACCATTCGGACGGATTGGGGAACAACGGCTGGACGCGTCGACGGGGAGCACGTGGTGCACCTGCCGTTCGCCGATGTCGGGGACATGCTCGCGTCCGGACCCGATTGGCGCGCGCTGACGGACGTCGCGGACGACGGCTCGGCCGCCCGCACGGCGCTCGTGGAGGCCGACTTCGCCCCGCTGGTCCCGCGGCCCGAGAAGATCTTCTGCGTGGGGGCCAACTACGCGGACCACGCTCTCGAAGTAGGGCTCCCCCTACCGAAATACCCAGCGCTCTTCGCCAAGTTCAGCCGCAGCCTCATCGGTGCCCGCGACGACCTGGTGCTCCCACCGGAATCGAACGCCGTCGACTGGGAGGCCGAACTCGGCGTCGTGATCGGCCAAACCACCCGACGCGTCGACGAGGCACAAGCGGCCGAGGCGATCGCCGGCTACACGATCGTCAACGACGTGTCGATGCGCGACTGGCAGCTGCGCACCTCGCAGTTCCTGCAAGGCAAAACGTTCGAGGCGAGCACGCCGGTGGGGCCGTTCCTGGTGACACCCGACGAACTCGACCACCAGAGCGGCCTGAAGCTGGGCTGTTCCGTGGACGGGATAGTCATGCAGGAGGCGGTGACGAGCGACCTGGTCTTCTCCGTCGCACACATCATCGCGTACATCAGCCGCTTTGTGACTCTGGTGCCGGGAGACCTCATTGCCACGGGGACTCCGGCCGGCGTGGGCGGCGCCCGTCGTCCCCCGGTCTACCTCGGTGCCGGGCAGGTCCTGCGCACCTGGGTCGACGGACTGGGAGAGCAGGTCAACCGGTGCTTGCCGACACCCGAGGAGGCGTGACCGGTGCACGCCATCGAGTTCTTCGACCGCGGAGTGAACGTCAACCCGAACGGGGTCGCGTTCGTCGCGCATGACGGCACCGGCGCGTTGACCTACCGCGAGGCAGAGGCAATCACCCACCGGGTGGCCGCTGCGCTGCAGCGGGACGGCGTCGCGCCGGGGACTCCCGTCGGCGTTCTGAGCGCCAACAGCCCGCTGGTCATGCCCTGCATCCTCGGCGTCCTCCGTGCCGGATGCACCTGGGTCTCCCTCAACGCCCGGTCCGCAACCGGGGAACTGGGCGGCCTCCTCGACACCGTCGGCGCGCCGATTCTTCTGCACTCCGCGGAGCTGGCGGACGTCGCCGAACGGCTGTGCTCCGAAGTACCCGGCCTGCAGCGGCTCGTCACCATGGACGGGCCCGACGGCGGGCCGGCCGCGGGTGGCTGGCTGGCCCCCGAAGACAGCCGGGTGCCGCTCCCTCCGCACGACCCGGAAGCGGTCGCAGCGTACTTCGGAACCGGCGGCACGACGGGCGAACCCAAGGCGGTCGAAGTCACGCACCGATCGCTGGAGACCATGATCCACGCGTTCAACTGCCACATGCCCGAAACGGACCCCGTGCATCTGGTCGCTGCGCCGCTGACCCATGCGGCCGGCACCGCGGTGTTCCCCGTCCTCAGCGTGGGCGGCCGCAACGTCATCCATCCCGGAGTCGATGCGGGGGAGATCCTCCGCTCCATCGAACGCAACCGCGTGACCCGGCTGTTTCTGCCGCCCACCGCCATCTACGCACTGCTCGACCACCCCGAGGTCTTCCGCCGCGACACCTCGACACTGAGGTACTTCCTCTACGGTGCCGCGCCCATGTCGGTGAGCCGGCTCAAACAGGCGCTGCGCACGTTCGGACCCGTCATGGCGCAGTTCTACGGGCAAGTGGAGGTGCCCATGTTCTGCACCTTCTTCAGCCCGGCCGAGCACGTCGAGGCGATGGAAGAGCCGACCTTGGCGAGGCGCCTGGCGAGCTGCGGCCGCCCCTCCATGGTTGCCACCGTCGCGGTCATGGTGGACGGGAAGCCGGTCGACCGCGGTGAACGGGGCGAGATCGTCGTCCGCAGCTCGCTCCGGATGCGCGGCTACCACCGCGACCCCGTCCGCACGGCCGCCACCTTGCTGCCGGGCGGTTGGCACGCGACGGGCGATATCGGCTATCTCGACGACGACGGATACCTGTTCATCGTGGACCGCAAGCGCGACCTCATCATCTCCGGCGGATTCAACGTGTTCCCGGGTGAGGTGGAGCAAGTCCTCTGGGGCCACCACACGGTGGCCGACTGCGCTGTCGTGGGGCTGCCCGACAAGAAGTGGGGCGAACGCGTGACCGCATTCGTCGAACTCAAGGAAGGCGCCGAGGCGGACGCCGCGGCGCTGATCGACCTGTGCCGCGAGCGCTTGGGGAGCGTCAAAGCGCCCAAGGCTGTCGTTTTCCGGACGCTGCCTCGCTCGCCCGCGGGCAAGGTGCTCAAACGGACTCTCCGCGACGAGTTCTGGCAGGGGCGCGAGCGGCGCGTCTGAGCGCGTCCGTCCCGCACCGCAGATCGGAACAGACCGTGGCTTCGGAGGCAGGCATGGCAGGACCACTCGACGGACTCAAGATCATCGAACTGGCCGGTATCGGGCCCGGTCCCCACGCGGCCATGCTGCTTGCGGACCTGGGCGCCGACGTCGTGCGTGTCGAACGACCCCAGGACACCGGGCTCCGGGTGCTGCCCGAGGGAGCCACGGACTGGTCACTGCGCAACAGACGCGTGGTGTACGCGGACCTCAAGCAGGCATCCGACCTCGACGCCGTGCTGGACCTGACCGAGAGAGCGGACGTCCTCGTCGAAGGGTTCCGCCCCGGGGTGGCCGAAAGGCTCGGGATCGGGCCGGACACCTGCCTTGCCCGCAATAGACGTCTGATCTATGCCCGGATGACGGGATGGGGGCAGCACGGCCCCTGGGCGCGCACAGCAGGGCATGACATCAACTACCTGGCCGTCACCGGAATCCTGCACGCCATCGGTTCCGGCAAGGGGAAGCCGGTGGTCCCGCTCAACCTTCTCGGCGACTTCGGCGGGGGATCGCTCTACCTGGCGTTCGGCGTGCTCTGCGCGCTGCGGGAACGCGAACGGACCTGCGCCGGCCAGGTGGTCGATGCCGCCATCGTGGACGGTGCGACGTCGCTCGCCCAACTGGTCTGGACCATGCGCGCACACGGGGAATGGACGGACGACCGCGCGGCGAATCTGCTGGACGGTGCCGCGCCGTTTTACGACACGTACGTGTGTGCGGACGGCAAGTACGTGGCAGTAGGCGCGTTGGAGCCGCAGTTCTTCGCTCTCCTCCTCGATCGACTCGGCCTGGACGCAGGCACACTGCCGCGGCAGGACGACCGCACCGGATGGCCGGTCTTGCGAACCGCGCTGGCCCGGACGTTCGCGGGCAGAACCCGCGACGCGTGGGCGGCGGTCTTCGACGGGAGCGACGCATGCGTCACACCGGTGCTGACCTTCGGCGAAGCAGCGGCACACCCGCATCTCGCCGCACGTGAGGTCCACATCACGCTCGACGGAGTCGTCCAAGCCGCACCGGCACCACGTTTCTCGGCGACCACGAGCCCCTTCCCCGCTCCGCCGCACAGGGGTGAGGACATCGCGACTATCCGACGGCTATGGGACGGCGGCGCCCCGGACACCCTGGGCGCGTCCATGTGAACCTGCCCTTCCGAGGAGGAAAATGATGGCTCGACGCGCTCACATCATGGGTGTGGGGATGATTCCGTTCACCACGCCGCGGAAGAGCGAGACGTACGACGTCATGGGCGAACGCGCGGTGCGCGAGGCACTGCTCGACGCCGGTGTCGATTTCGCGCAGGTCCAGCAGGCCTATGTCGGCTACGTCTACGGGGATTCCACGTCCGGGCAAGCCGCCCTGTACCGCGTGGGCCGGACCGGCGTTCCGATCGTCAACGTCAACAACAACTGCTCCACCGGGTCCAGCGCGCTGTTCCTGGCCCGCCAAGCGGTGGCAAGCGGGGCCGCCGACTGCGTCCTGGCGTTGGGATTCGAGCAGATGCAACTGGGTGCGCTGACGATGCACTTTGCCGACCGGCCCAGTCCGCTGACCGGGCTTGAGGAAGCCACACGCGCGGTGCAAGGCACGTCGGATGCACCGTTCGCGGCTCAGTATTTCGGCGGCGCCGGCGCGGCATATGCGGCCGAGTACGGTCTGGCGCCGGATATGTTCGCCCGGATCGCCGTGAAAGCAAGACGGCATGCCGCGCACAATCCCTACGCGGTCTTCCGCGAGCCCGTAACCGTCGACGAAGTCCTGGCGTCGCCGCAGGTGTTCGGCCCACTGACGAGGCTGCAGTGCTGCCCGCCGACCTGCGGTGCCGCGGCTGTGGTCGTGGCCTCCGCGGACTTCGCTCGCAGGCACGGCACGGCCCGCAGCTCCGTAGTTGTCTCCGCCCAGTCCCTGACCACCGACTCCGCCTCCACTTTCGACAGCGGGGACATGCGCAAGGTGGTCGGCTACGACATGACCCGGGCTGCCGCGCGGCAGGTGTACGAGCAGGCCGGTGTCGCGCCCGAGGACATCCCCGTGGTCGAGCTGCACGACTGCTTCACGACCAACGAACTCCTGACCTACGAGGCGCTGGGGCTGACGCCGGAGGGCAGCGCCGAGAAGTTCATTGCGGACGGCGACAACACCTACGGCGGCCGTGTGGTCACGAATCCGTCCGGCGGCCTTCTGTCGAAGGGACACCCGTTGGGCGCAACCGGTGTCGCCCAATGCGCGGAACTCGTGTGGCAGCTACGTGGACACGCCGGCGGACGGCAAGTCGAGAACGCCAATGTGGCGCTCCAGCACAACATCGGTCTCGGGGGCGCGTGCGTGGTGACCCTGTACGAAAGGGTCAACTGACATGGCGGCGATGTGCGCCGCGGACGGTGCCGTCCCAGGGCCCGCTACGCGTGGTCAGGGGCGATCGCCGCTTGGGGCAGCGAGGAAGACGGGGCACCGGTGGGCGGCTTCGGCGAACTCGTCCGGGGTTCCGGTTGCCACCAGCCCATTGCGCACGAACGCGCCGACGCCGCGGGGATTCTGCACCGGGAACTGCCGCAACACGCGGGCACGTTCGGATACCGGCAGCTCGACGAGGGTGACCTGCCGGGTATGCCGCCCCCGGGCCAGCGACCCGGTGCCCGCGGCTCGGGCGTTCCTGACCCAGGCGGACCCGGGGTACGCCTGGACGATGTACAGCGACCCGTCCATGGCAACCGGTGCCACAGGGGTGGTGCGCGGCACGCCGCTCCGGCGGCCCGCGACCGTGAGCAATTGGGTCGGACCTACCGCAAGGCCGCACCTGTGCAGGGTTGTGATCAGCCGATTCCTGATGCGCTGCCGCGGCGAGAGCGTGCTGTGCATGAGCGTGTCCCTCCCGGGCACTCCGAATATTTGAGTTATGAATCAGTATAGATGGCCGGGTGGTCGAGTCGGCCGCCACCAAGTCACGACGATGCGAAGGGAACCGGGTTCTCCATGGAAATGTTCGACTACGTGGTCATCGGCGGCGGGTCCGCCGGATGCGTACTGGCGGCACGGCTCTCGGCGGACCCGGCGGCCTCGGTCCTCCTTCTGGAGGCCGGCGGCGGGGGCCGGCGTCCTGAGGTCGACGACCCCGGGCGTTGGAGCGAGACGCTGGGGACGGATCTTGACTGGGGCTATCTGACCGAGCCCCAGGCTGCCGCGGCGGGCCGACGTATCTACTGGCCGAGGGGCAAGGCGTTGGGCGGCTCCGGTGCGATCAACGCGATGGTCTATGTGCGGGGTGCTCCGTCGGACTACGACAGGTGGGAGGAAATGGGCTGCCCCGGTTGGGGGTTCGCCGACGTTTTGCCGGTCTTCCGGGCGCTTGAGGACGTTCCCGAGGGCGACCCGCGCTATCACGGCCGGGGGGGACCGTTCGCCCCGGCGGTACCCGAACGGCACAACCCGCTCTCCGAAGCCGTGATGAGCGCCGCACTCGAACTCGGCTACCCCTTCAATGCGGACCCGAACGCGGCCTCCGCGGAGGGTGTGGGATGGAATCAGCTCACCGTCGCCGACGGGCGGCGGCAGAGCGCTGCCGAGGCGTGTCTGCGGCCCGTGCTGGGCCGCTCGAACCTGACCGTGCGCACGTACGCCCACGTCCAGCGGCTCCGTATCGAAGGCGGTCGTGCGTCGGCCGTCGAGTACATGTGGGAAGACAAGGTCCACGCGGTGGCAGTGGCAGGCGAGGTGGTCGTCGCCGCCGGTGCGATCGAGTCGCCCAAAATCCTCATGCTGTCCGGTGTCGGCCCGGCCGACGAACTGCGTTCCCACGGCATCGACGTGTGTGTCGACGTGCCTGCCGTGGGCGCCAACCTCCAGGACCATCCCGGTGTGCCCGTCACGTTCGGGGCCCGTCGGCCGATTCCGGCAGGCCCCAACCAGGGAAGCGAGGTCGGATTGTTCTGCCGGATCGGGAGCGGCGACGGCGGACCGGACATCCAGTTCGGGGTTCTCACCGTCGCGCTGTCGCCGGACGGCCTCATCACGGCCGGCTCGTCCTTCTCGTTCTATCCCTGCCTCCTGAAGCCGGGAAGCCGGGGCACCCTGCGACTGCGATCGGCCGATCCGAGCGACCCTCCGCTGATCGACCCGGGCTACCTGACCGACAGCGACGATGTCCGGACGCTCGTCGGCGGATTGGAAGTCGCCCGGGATCTCGCACGGGCGCCTGCCATGGCTGCCTGGTCCGGCGACGAAATCCATCCGGGCCCTGAGGTGCGGACACAAGCGGAGCTCGACGCGTACGTCGAACGCTCGGTCAACACCTGGTTCCATCCGGTGGGCACATGCCGCATGGGGCAGGCGTCGGACGCGGTCGTGGACCCGCAGCTGCGTGTCCGCGGACTGGACAACGTCCGCGTCGCTGATGCGTCGGTCATGCCCGAGATCCCCTCGGGCAACACCAACGCCCCGACTCTGATGATCGCGTGGAAAGCCGCGGAACTGATCGCGGAAGGCGCGAACGCATGAGAAGGCGAACGTCCAATCCCGTTGCCGGGAACCCCCGCACAGAAATCTTCGCATCGTCGACAGCCGCGGCGGGGGCGCGGCCGAGAGAAGAGGAAATCACCATGGTTCTTCGTCGGTGTACGTCCGCTCGCCGTTCCCGTCTCCTCGTGGGACTCCTCGCCACGGGCACGTTGGTGCTGACGGGCTGCTCCAGTTCCGACGGCGGCTCGGCGCCGTCGGCCAGCGGCGGTGTCGGGTTCGTCGCGTCGGCTTCCGTCGTGCAGGAAGCGAAACAAAGAGACAGGACACCCCCCGTCCTGGCCGCGAACCCGGCGGTGGCCGGGAAGAACGTAGCGATCCTGAGCTTGAGCCAGGCGAACGAGTCCGGCGCCGTCCCCGCCGCGGCTGCCAAGGAGGCAGCCGAGATCATCGGGTGGAAGGCCACCATCTACGACGCCAATTCCAACATGGGGGCCGTCACCGGACTGGTCAGGCAGGCGACCGCGGCCGGGGCGAATGCGCTGATCGTGGTGAACATCGACTGCGCCGCGGCCGCGCAGGCTTTCCGTGAGGCGACGGCGGCAGGCGTGGTGATCGTGCCCGTCAACGGTTTCGACTGTGACAACGAAGGGTCCCCCGGCGGGCCTTCCGCCCGCGGGTTCAGCGGAGAGATCCGGCCCGGCGGCGGTCTGAACCAATCCCAGTTCTGGGCGCAGGACGGCAGCGACCAGGCGCACAACGCGATCGCCGACAGTGAGGACACCGCCAAGATCATCTCGGTGGAGTCGACCGAGCTCGCAGTCGAATACTGGCAGGCCAAGGGATTCAACGAGGCTGTCGCTGCTTCGGGCGGCTCCCGGGTGGTCCAGCGCGTCGAGTTCACCACCGCGGACTTCGTGTCCGGCCGGCTGACCACCATGATCGAGGCCGCGCTGACGCGGCATCCGGAAGCCACGTACATCAAGTCCGCGTTCTCCGCCTCGACCATCGCGAACGTCGTTCCGGCCGTCCGTGCTTCGCACAGCAAGATCAAGATCCTCGGTGGTGAGGGGCTTCAGTCCGAATTCGACCTGCTGCGCAAGGGACAGATGCTGAGCACCGACGCGACGCCGGGGAGCTGGTTCGGCTGGGCGGCCGTGGACACCGTCAACAGCTTGTTCCGCAAGACCCCGCCGAACGACTCGGGCCTCCAGTGGATGCTCGTCGACCGGGACAATGTTCCGTCCACCGGAACCGTCCAGACCGCGGACTTCCGCACGGTGTACCGCGCCTCGTGGGGCGTGTCCTGACCATTTGCCGTCGACCGCGGCGCGCCGGATGGCCGCGCCGCGGATCGAGTGCCGACGGGTCGCCGCACCGGCCGGAGCAGGGAGCCGGGAACGGAGGCTGACGGATACGGGTCCGACGCCGTTGGGCGCCCCCGTGGGCAATCGCCAGCCATCTGGTCGCTCCGGCCGGCGGCACGCCGGGGCTCGGCGCCGGGGCGGCAGGACGCAGGTGTGGCACGGGCGTGGGCCGGCGGGTCGACGCCCGGCCCCGGGGTGAGTCCGCACTCAATAAAAGGCATATGCTGAGTCGCAACTCAGTATGGAGGTTGCTGTCATGCCGAACGCCGAAGCCGTTCGGGGGTCCCGAAACGATCCCGATTCGTCCCGCGACACCGGCGCCTTGGGCCGCCTCGCCGGGTGGTGCTACGACCGTCGTCGGCTGGTCCTCGTCCTGTGGATCGCCGCCGCCGTCGTACTCACCGGTCTTTCCCAGACCGTGGGCAGCAAGTTCAGCGAGAGTCTTGAGTCGGGGAACTCGCAGTCCGCCCAGGTCAACGACATTCTCGACACACGCTTTCCGGACGCTTCCGGCGCGGAGGCGCGGGTCGTCGTTCAGACCCCCGGTTCGTTCACGGAGGCTGCCGCCACCACCACGCGCATGGAGGCGGCGCTGAGTTCGCTGCCCCACGTCGTCGGCGTCGTCGGCCCTGCGGAGGCGGGCGCCGGGCACCAGATGTCGGACGACGGCCGCACCGCTTACCTGGCCGTCCGCTTCGACACTGTCGACGCAAGCGTTCCGACAGGCGCGATCCGGCGGGTCGTCGACACCGCAAAGAGCTTCAACACGCCTGGGTATCACGTAGCCGTGGGCGGCCCGGTGATCGACCGAGTGGAAAGCCCGCAGCCGGGTCCGAGCGAGCTGGTCGGCATCGTCGCGGCGATGATCGTGATGCTGATCGCGTTCGGGTCGTTGGTGGCAATGGGGCTGCCGATTCTCACCGCGCTGATCGGCATCGTCATCGGATTTGCGGCAGAGGCCTTCATCAGCCACTCGCTGACGGTCCCCGATTTCGGAAGCGCGATGCTTGCCATGGTCGGCCTTGGTGTCGGCATCGACTACGCGCTGTTCATCGTCACGCGCTACCGGCAGGGCCTGCGCGAGGGACGTGAACCCCGCGATGCCGTCGTCACGGCCCAGACCACGGCAGGGCGTGCGGTCCTGTTCGCGGGCTGCACGGTCATCGTCTCCCTGCTCGGCTTGTTCGCTGTCGGCCTGCCGTTCATGCACGGTCTCGCGGTCGGCACCATTGCGGCCGTCGCCCTTGTCATGGGCGCGACGCTCACTCTGCTGCCCGCAATGCTGGGGTTCGCGGGCCGAGCCGTCGACCGGCTGCGTATCCCGGGGCTGGGTGGATCGGAAGAGACCGCGGCCGGGCGTTCGGGCGCGTGGTACCGGTGGAGCCGGGCCGTACAGCGACGCCCACTGAGTGCTGCCGTGCTCTCGCTGCTGGTGCTGGGCGTCCTGATCGTGCCGCTGTTCTCGATGCGCATGGCGTTCAGTGACGACGGCAGTGTCCCCACTACGTTCACGACGCGCCAGGCGTACGACATGCTCACCGACGGCTTCGGGCCGGGAGCGAACGGGCCTCTGATCGTCGCGGTCGAACTCCCGCATGGGGCCGACCCGGCCGTGCTCGACAAGCTTGACAGCGCACTCGCGCGCACGCCCGGGGTAGCCTCGGCCACCCCTGCACGCATCAATCCGGCGGGCGATACGGCGATCATCACCGTGTTCCCGAACGCGTCGCCGCAGGCCGCTTCCACGGCCCACCTTGTGACCACCCTGCGCGACGACGTGATCCCGGCCCAGGTGCGTGGCACTGGTCTGCGTGCCCTGGTCGGGGGTGAGACGGCCGCAGGCATCGACGTTTCGAGCTATCTTTCGGGACGGCTGCCGTGGGTGGTCGCCGGCGTCATCCTGCTGGCGATCCTGCTGCTCATGTCGGTGTTCCGATCGGTGGTTCTGCCGCTGAAGGCAGCCGTCATGAACCTGCTGTCGGTCGGCGCCGCGTACGGCGTCATCGTGGCGGTGTTCCAATGGGGATGGGGCGCTTCGCTCATCGGTGTCCACGCGTCCGGGCCCATCGACCCGTGGATTCCCCTGATGATGTTCACGATTCTCTTCGGGCTTTCGATGGACTACGAGGTGTTCCTGCTCTCGCGCATCCGGGAGGAGTGGCGGCGGACAGGTGACAACGCGACCGCAGTCGCCGACGGCCTCGCGGGCACCGCGCGGGTCATCACAGCCGCAGCCGCGATCATGGTGTGTGTGTTCGGGTCTTTCGTCGTGAACGACCCGTCGCGCGTACTCAAGGTGTTCGGGCTCGGCCTCGCCTCGGCGATTCTCATCGACGCCACACTCGTGCGCATGGTGCTGGTGCCGTCCCTCATGGAACTGTTCGGGGACGCGAACTGGTACATGCCACGTTGGCTTGACCGCGTGATGCCGACGCTGGGCATCGAACGCGACGTCGACGCACCGACGCCGGCAACCGCGCCCTTGGATCCGATCCCGCAGCCATAGTCGGGGAGCCGGGCACGGGGCTCGGCCTCGACGGCTTCCGCCCACAGGCGCGGGTCGGCGAAGCCGAACAGAAGGCAGCGTCCGCCCCGGCTCCATGCCTGCAGTCCGGTCACCGGTCAACGCAACGATGCGCCAACGACACCCAAGACGGCGTCGGTTCGGCATGCCCGTAAGGAGCGACTCTCTTGGAAGAACACCGCGCGCCATCGTCGCGCCAACGATGGTGTCGGCTGACGCTCAGGGCGGCGGTCACCGTTCACGCAGCGCTTGCCCTGTGGCAAACGGTGCTGGCCGGAAGGTTCCTGTCCGGCAACTACGACGCGCTCGACCTGCACGCCGCCAACGCGATGGCGATCGCGGGCACCGGTTTGGTCCAACTTGTCACCGCCATCCTGCTGTGGCGGCCAGGCCGGGGGCCGTGGTGGCCGATGACGGCGAGCTTGGCCCTGGTCGCGGCCGAGGTCGGCGAGATGCGACTCGGCTACGCCCGGGCCCTGGCAATCCACATTCCCCTGGGAACAACTATCGTTGCTGCCGTTCTCATGCTGATGGTCTGGAGCTGGAAACCGATCGGCCGGCACACGGCCGTCACTGCGGGGGCCGACGCGTGACCGGCCGCATGAGTCGTCGTCGATTCCTCGGCGCGACCGCGCTCGGCGTGGGCGCGGCAGCGGTCGGCGGATGGTCATGGGCCGACGGACTGCTGACTCCCGGCCAGCCGGGCCGCGTGCTCCCCAGCGCTGTACCTCTACCGCGCCCGTATGAGGTACGACTGCCCATCCCACCAGTGCTCACACCGACACATTCGGACGCGAACACCGACTACTACGAGATCACCCAGAAATCGGCATCGCTCCGCATCCTGCCCGGCCTCGACACCCCGGCCTGGACTTATGGCGGCACATTCCCCGGACCCACCTTGATCTCCACTTCGGGCCGGCGTGCCGTAGTCACTCACCGCAATGAACTGGATCGTCCAGTCGTGGTTCATCTGCACGGCGGTCATGCGCCATACGAGAGTGACGGCTACCCAACCGCGGCGATTCTGCCCGCAGGGCGTGAACCTGCGGCGCGTGACACGCCAGGCATGGCGGGCATGGGCGGAATGGGCGCCCCAAACCCGGCGCCATCGACGGCCGTTGGGACATACACCTACACCTATCCCATGCAACAGCGTGCCGCCACGCTGTGGTACCACGACCACCACATGGGCTCCACGGGGCCCAATGTGTGGCACGGACTCGCGGGCTTTCACCTGGTGCACGACGCAGAGGAGGGTGCACTGCCGCTGCCACGTGGCGACCGTGACATCCCTCTCATGCTGACCGACCGATCCTTCGCCGAAGACGGCAGCTTTCGCTACCCGAGTCCGGGCGGCAACCCGGAACGTTCCGGAACAACGGCGCCATACATGAACGGTGTTCTGGGTGACGTCATCCTCGTCAACGGCGCACCGTGGCCGGTGTTGTCGGCCGATCGCGCACGCTACCGACTGCGTCTCTTGAACGCGTCCAACGCGCGGCGATACCGCCTGGAGCTTCACCCCCAGCCGCCCGGCGGAGGCGGGCTGGTGCAGATCGGGTCGGACGGCGGACTCCTCGGACGTCCGATCGCACACGACGCCTTGGACGTGGCCCCAGGCGAACGGTTCGACGTCGTCGTGGACTTCGCCCGCTACGCGGCGGGAACCCGAGTCCAGCTCGTGAACCGGCTGGGACACGGCAGCACGACTTCGGTCATGCGCTTCGACCTGTCCACATCCGTCCGGACAGCGCCGGATCCTGCGCAGGTGCCGTCACGCCTGGCGGATATCCCGGCACTCGAGACCACACGTGCCGTGGCCACTCGCACGTTCCTTTTCCAGCGCAAAGGAGATGCTTGGACCATCAACGGCCGCGAGTACCAGCCGGGCCGCCCTCTCGCGCACGTGCGCTTGGGCACCACAGAAGTCTGGCGCTTCATCACGGACTTCCACCACCCCGTGCACGTACACCTCAATCCCTTCCAGGTGGTGGCGCGCAACAACGCCGCGCCGGGATCGTATGACGGCGGCTGGAAGGACACCGTTGACCTGCGGCCCAGTGAATCGGTCGAAGTCGTGACACGATTCACGGACTACGCCGGGTCGTTCATGCTCCACTGCCACAACCTCGAGCACGAGGACATGGCCATGATGGGCGATTTCGTAACCGAATAGGGGAGCGTCTTTGAACCGCCCAGCCCCCCTGGGCGGTTCGGGGCGTTGTGGCCGGCCGACGTGGACTTTCAGGCGGCTGCCGGCGTCTCATCCCCCGCATTGCCGAGGCCGATGCTGTACCACATATCAACCCCCGCGTCGGACGCATTGCACTCGTAGTCGAATCCGTCGAACATTGCCAGCAGCGGCGGATGGACAAAGGAAAGCGCAAATCCGGCGCGCCGAATATGCCGCGGCAGCACCACACCATCCCTCGTGTAAGTGAGTGACGGGAATCGCTCGATGCATCGAGCGAGGTTCCGCCTGTCATGCCGCGGCAGATCGGCAACCCGAACGCAACGGACGGCCTCGTCGGCATCGCCGAGCACTTCTCGACCGGTCGAGGATCCCATGGCCCACCGCTCCCCTTTGTCGCAAATTTCTTTGCCCTGCCGCGGATTGGCTCGCTGCCGATCCAATGTCAACTGGCATTTCTGCTCGGGCGCTGTCCGGGCCGGTGGCTAGGGTGATGGCATGCGTATGGCAGAACTCTTCGACAGTGGTGAATTGGAAACGATTTTGCGGGAGGAGCCGGACACCGTCGGGTCCCAGCTGCAGGATGCGGCACAAGGTGATCGTCTGGACGTGCTCGAGTTCATCCTGCTGCACAAGCCGCCCCAGTGGGATCTGGACGTCGCGTTGTCCTACGCAGCAGGGCGTCGGGGGAGCGTGGCCTTCGTGCCCGCGCTCCTGGCCGCAGGAGCCCGGCCGCTGGCGAAGTCGCTGTGGGCCGCGGCGGCCCTCGGAGATCCCGAGACCGTACGGCAGCTCCTGGCAGCGGGCGCGGACCCGAACGCACGCACAGAACCGGGCCTCACGGATCGGGACAACCCGGATCGCTGCCGAATCCCGCTGGTCGGCGCCGTGCGCGCCGGTGCGGACGACGCGGTAGCCGCTCTGCTGGACGCCGGTGCCGACCCGAACGTGCTGACCGGTGCGCTGCGTCGCCCGCTCGACGTCGCTTTGGAGATCGGCAGCACGGCGATAGCGGAGCTGCTGCGCGCACGGGGGGCCACGGTCTTCCTGCCCGAGGAGGCCGACCTCCTGCAGGCGATAGGGCGCGGCTTTCTGCCCCGGATAAGGGAGTTGCTTCCCACCCAGGATCCGTCGGCGCGGGGCCACGCGTTGATCGCGGCCGTGGAGCAGCGGCATACGGAGGGTGTGGAGGCGGTCCTGGAGTACGGCGAGATCGAACCGAACAACCTCGTCACAGCCCTGGGCCAGGCGATCGCCTTCGACGTGCCACAAGTCGTGCCCTACTTGATTGCTGCCGGAGTCGACGCGGAATCACCCGACAACTACTACAACACGCCGCCGATCGTCTTGGCCGCCGACCGCGGGCGTGTCGAGACGGTGCGCGACCTCCTCGACGCCGGGGTCGACGTCCAAGCCCGTGCCGACGACGGCCGTAACGCGCTTGCGGCAGCCAGGCAGAGGGGACAGAGCGAGATCGTGCGGCTGCTGCGCGATGCCGGCGGGAGCGCGCGGACGCGTCAGGAGATCACACAGGCCGCAAAGGCCAAGCTCGCCCCTGTCGCCCGCCCCGCATGGAGCCCGATCGTCGGAACCGCAGACGAGGACGGGGGATCCGGCATCGCGCGCTTCGGCGGCCTGCCCTGGCTGGGCTCGGATGAGCCGTGGCCTGGCTGCGGCGGCTGTGCCGCCCCGTTGACGTTCTTCGTGCAACTCGACCTTGGGGCCGTGCCCAAGCAGGCACGGGGTCTCGGCGCGGGGTTGTTGCAGTTGTTCCACTGCACTTCGTGCAACCCCTATCGGGCCTTCTCGAGTGGCAACGTGGTTCGGATCGTGGACGCGGCCGACCGGACGTCGTCGCCGACGCCGCCCGATGGCGTCCGGCTGTTCCCCGAGCGCCCGATCGCCGGGTGGGCGCGCGCGGTCAAGGACTACCCGTACTGCGAGGCGGACGCGTCGGAGCTGCTCCCCGAGGAACGTGCTGTCGTGTTCGGCCTCAACCGCCAAGGCGACAAGCTGGGCGGATGGCCCAACTGGGTCCAGGACCCTCAGTACCCGAACTGCCCCCAAGGTGACCACCGCATGACGCAACCGGTCCTGCAGATCGACTCCGGACACGGGGTGCCCCATGTCTGGGGCGACAACGGCGCGGGCTACATCGTGCAGTGCCCGACACACCGCGACCAGGTCGCGTTCGTGTGGCAGTCGGCGTAACCGCAGCGCACGGCCGCCAAGAAATGAGCCGATACACCATCAGTCATAGCATGTCAAAATGATACAAAGACGGAATGAAAGGATCCAGCGGTTGGCCGCCGTCCTGGCTCGGGCGTGGTCGCCGGAACCCTGCGCCCATGTCGGATGCCACCCCGACACACGGGCGGGCGGTACCGCCTCCCGGGGGTCCCTCCGGCGCATCGCCCGCCGTGGTCGGACGCCTGGGCGTGCGCAGCGTGGCGGGGCAGGTTCTGTTGCTCGAATCGGTCATCGTGGTGTTGCTTGTCGTGGCTGCCGTGATGTCACTGGTGCTCCAGGCGCGCAACGACAGCTTGCGCGACGCTCGCAACCGCACCGCCGTCGCCGCGCGGACGTTCGCTGACGCACCGGGCCTGCCCGGCGCGATGGAGAGCCCTGATGCCGAGGCGCTCGTCCGGCCACGCCTCACCGCCGCGCACGCGGACACAGGCGTCGACGCCATCGCGGTGCTCACGGCGGACGGAAGGTTCTACAAGGCGGGTGAGGTGGGCCGCCTGCCGGATTTGACGCCGATCGTCCCCGGGGTTGAGGAGTTCGCACGCACCGGCACCGTGCGGACGATGTCCTATTCCGCCCCCGACGGGCATACGGTGCTGACGGCGGCACCGGTCCGTGACGCCGCCGGCCGGGGGGTCGGGCTGGTGGCTGCGGCGGTCACCGTCGCGAATGCCCAGGACACCGCGAACCGCCAGCTTCCGCTCGTGCTGGGGAGTGGAGCCGTGGCTTTGCTGCTTGCGGGCAGCGGCACATTCTGGGTGACCCGCAGGCTCGCCCGCCAGACCCGCGGCCTGGAACCAGCCGAAATGACCCGCATGTACGAGCACCACGACGCGGTCCTGCACGCGGTCCGCGAGGGCGTGCTCATTGTGGACAACAACGCCCGCGTGGTGCTGGTCAACGACGAGGCGCGGCGCCTGCTGGATCTCCCCGAAGACGCCGATTCACGCACCGTCGGGGAATTGGGGCTCGACGAGACCTGGACCGACTTGCTGACGTCGCCGCAGAACGCGACCGACGAAGTGCTCCTGAGCGGCGAGCGCCTGGTCGCCGTCAACAAGCGGCTGGCCAACCCGCGTGACGGCAGGTCCGCGACCGTGCTGACCCTGCGCGACTCCACCGAACTCGAACGGCAGGCCGGACACGCGGAGAGCATCCGGCAGCGACTGCGCCTGCTGTACGACGCGGGCGTGCACATCGGAACCACTCTGGACGTCGTTCGTACCGCCCGCGAACTTGCCGAAGTGACCGCGCCCGCTTTCGCGGACCACGTCACCGTCGATCTCCTGGACAAGGTCCTGGATGGCGACGAACCACCCGCCGCTGACACCCGCGCGCGCCGCGTCGTCTCGTATGGCCTGCACGGCGAAGCCTTCCACCCACTGGACAAACAGTTCGTGCTCGACCCGACGGGGCCCCTGGCCCAACCGATCGTCGCAGGACGAGCCCTCGTGCTGCCGGACCCGGGTGCGGACGAGCATTGGCTCTCGCGCGACCCTCAGGCCGCCGAACGCGCCGCAGCAGAAGGAATCCACTCCTTGATCGTCGTCCCGCTGCGGGCCCGCGGCGTCTTCCTGGGCGTCGCCGGATTCTGGCGCGGCCGCACACCAGACCCGTTCGACGAGGACGACGCGGCGTTCGCCGAGGAGCTCGGGGCCCGCGCCGGTGTCAGCGTCGACAATGCCCGGCGCTACACCCGCGAACACGCCATGGCCGTCGCCCTCCAGCGCAGTCTGCTGCCGCGCGGACTGCCCGAACAGGGCGCCCTCGACGTCGCGTACCGCTACCTGCCCGCCGAATCCGGCGTCGGCGGTGACTGGTTCGACGTCATCCCGCTGTCCGGCGCCCGCGTCGCGCTGGTCGTCGGCGATGTCGTCGGCCACGGCCTGCACGCGGCAGCGGCGATGGGCCGGCTGCGCACCGCGGTGCACAACTTCTCGGCGCTCGAACTCGCCCCGGATGAACTCCTCAGCTACCTCGATGACTTGGTCGTCCGCATCGATCAGGCGCCCAACGGGGAAGAGGAGACCGGTCCCGACGAGACCGGGACGTTGACCGGTGCGACTTGCCTGTACGCCGTGTACGACCCTGCCACCGGCATCCTCACCGCTGCTCGTGCCGGTCACCCCGGACCCATGCTGCTGTTCCCGGACGGCCGCGCCGTCCTCCCCGACATCCCTGTCGCCCCGCCGCTCGGACTGTGCGCCGGACTCCCCGTCGACACCGTCGACATCCCGCTACCCGAGGACACCAACCTGATTCTGTACACCGACGGGCTCATCGAGGATCGCGTCCACGATATCGACGTCGGCTTGGAGACCCTGCGGCGCACTGTGGAGAACATCGGGTCGGCGGCCCAGCCCGAGGAGATGTGCTCCCGCACCGTCGCGGCCCTCGTGGCGCAACAGCCCAGGGACGACATCGCCCTCGTTGTCGTCCGGACCCGCCGCCTGCGTTCGGACCAGGTCGCCACTTGGGAAGTCCCGCGCGACCCGGCCGCGGTAGCCCCGGTCCGCGCCGCGTGCAGGCGCCAATTGCAGGAATGGGGACTGGACGAGCGCAGCTTCACCACCGAGCTGATTCTCAGCGAACTCGTCACCAACGCCGTTCGCTACGGCAGCGGCCCCATCCGGGTTCGCCTGGTGCGCGACAAGAGCCTCATCTGCGAAGTGTCCGACGCCAGCAGCACGTCACCGCACCTGCGCCGTGCCGCCGCCACCGACGAAGGCGGCCGCGGACTCTTCCTCGTCGCCCGCTACACCGAGCGTTGGGGTACCCGATACACCGACCGCGGCAAAGTCATCTGGGCCGAACAAGCCCTTCACGACTCGGCCGCCGACCCGGATGCCGAAGCGCTGCTCGACCGCTGGGAGGACTTCTGAGCGTTGCCTGGCGACGCAGCGGCCAGACTCATTTGTCGGTTGTCTCTCCAGGGAATGCCGCGCTGTTCGGCTCCGCGAGGCTCGTGGGCTCAGTACCATTCGCCGTTCAGCATCAGCGCGACTTTCAAGGAGGACCACCCCTGTGACGGACGTCCGGCCCGAAGCCATCGGTCTCAAAGACCAGTACGCCACCCAGGTAGCGGCCGACCTGGAACGCAATGCCAGTGAGCAACGGCGCATCAACGCCGAAATTGCCGTGCTGCAGGAACACTTGCAGACCCTGCAGCACGATCAGGCGTTGCTGGAAGGGGTGCAGCAGGCCCTGGACCGGGCCACCAGCGCGGACCCGGCGCCCAGACGGCCGGCGGCATCCGTGCCACGGCAGGCAGCGGTCGGCCCCGGCACCGTGAAGCCGGCCGTCGGTGGTACATCGGCGAAGCGCAAGCCGTCCGCGGTCAAGAGCCCGCGCGGGAAGGCCGCGGCGGCGGGTGGACTGACCGTCGGCGACCTCATTCGCGCCTACCTCGTCGCACAGCCGGAGCCGCGGTCCGCCGCCGAAATCACCGAGGCACTCGCCGACGCTCACCCGGAGCGCACCGTCAAGGCAACCGTGGTCCGGGCCGCCGTGGAAAACCTTGTCGCCAAGAGCCTGGCGGAACGCACCAAACAGGGCAGTTCTGTCTTCTATTCGACAAGCACTCCACGCGCCGCCCTCGACGGCAACCAGCCCGAGCCCGCACCGGACGCCACCAGCACCTGAACCATCGCTCGGGGAAGTCGCACTCGTGCACGACGTGAGGCTGACGGCGAGAACGCAGCACGCCAGGCGCTATGCCGACCTCTCTGGGCTGACCGGCCCCAGCCTGGCTTGTCCGTTCCGCGGCAGGTTGACGATCGGGAGGACCGGTCATGGCGCGGTCCTCCCGGGCCGCCCCGGCGCCGGACGCAGGACCCGCAAGCCACCGGCACCGGCTCCAAGGCCGCCCGGATCACCAGCGATGACGGGGCCCCTTCCAGGCAGGAAGGGGCCCCGTTGTGACTGCCGGGCGGCTGATCGTGGATGGGGGTCAGGAAGCGGTCTGCGAGTGATCGCGGTGGCCACGCGTCCACCACAGGGCGAGCGCGCCCAGCAGGAGCGAGAACACCGCCAACGCGACGAGATATGGCAGACGGCTGCTCGCACCTGTGTGGGCAAGGCTGCCGGGTGCGTTGGCGTCCTGGTCGGTGACCGTCTGCTGACCGTCGTCCTGCGCCGCGGGTGCCTGCGGGGCTGTTTGTTCCGCCGTCGGCGGCGCCGGACTGGACGCGCTCGGGCTTGGGCTCGCGGGGGGTGTACTCGGAGTCTTGGTCGGCGTCGGCGTCGGCGTCGTCGGGGGCGGCGTGACGCTCGCGGGCGGCGTCGGTGTCGGGCTTGTTACGGAGGGGGAGACCGACGGGGTTGCCGGAGGCTTCGGCGTCTTCGGTGCGCAGGCCGTGCCACCGTTCCAGCCTGCGATCAGGTTCGTCGGATACTTGATGCTGGGGTACTTCGGCAAAGGATTCTTCTTGCCGTCGAACTTCGTGTCATTGCCGTACAGGTCAACTTGCCCGTAGCACTTGGGCAGGTGCTTCGAGATGTCCAGCACACCAGTGGGCTTGGCGGATGTGAGCGTCACTGTGTCCATGCCGAGGAAAGCCTGTGTGCCGGACGTCTTCCAGGTCGGGCCCTGGGTGCTGTATGAGGCGAGTGAGACCTTGTACTGGCAGCCCTTCGTGACGTTCCCGGGCACACGGACCTTGAGTTTGCCGGGGAATCCCCCGAGTAGGGCTGAGCGGGTCCATGTCTTGCCGTTGTCTTTCGAGTACTCAATTGCGGCACGGCCGCAACTGGGCTTGGGCGTGGGCTTTTTCGGAGGCTTGGCGGGCTTGGGGGCCGCGGGTTGTTTCGGGGCCTTGGGGGCGGGAGCCGGCGGCCGGGAACCGCTTTCGACCTGGTCGGGCATGGCGGCCGTGGCGCTGTTGTTCTTCGGGTTCCCTTCGATGAGGGAGAAGCCTTTGAGTTCGACCCTTGAACCAACCGTGTGTGAGGTGCCGGTCAGTGCCACTTTGGCCGTCACTTGCAGGGAGTCGCCCCAATTCAGGGCAGGCGGTTCGCACCCGAATGTCCTGCCCGCTTCGCGAATTTCGGCCTTCTTGCACTTGTCCGCCCCGAGGGTCTTGACTCCGTCCCGTTGAGTGGCCATCTGCAGCTGGTCCAACCCGAGGAATTTGACTCCGTCCCCCTGAGCCGTCGCCTCCAGGGTGCTAGCGGATACGGTGTACGGACCGTTGTTTTTGATCGTGAACGTGATCCAACCGACCCGAACTCCCGACTTGGTCTCCTCCTTGTTCAACCATGAGGACGTCAATTGCAGGTCCGCTGTCATGGGATCGTCCGGTCTTTGCGGAAGCTGCAAGAGATCCAGAGCGGCCGGAACTTCGTCGCGTGTACCAGTGTCCGCCTCGGCAGTCGTTGCCATGCCTGCCGAACCGACCAGCAAGAAGCCGCTGAGTGCCACCGCCCCTGCCGCACGTATCGCTGCGTGTTTGCGCGCGCGTGCTCGCATGCTCGGTCCCCTTCACGAGGTGTTGTGTGCTCTGCCCAGGAGCGGCAGAACACGGCAATCACACGGAACGATTGCAGCGGTACGCCGAGTCCGATGGCGTCAGGCGTGTTCTGGCCAGAACGGCGCGCTGGGGGGTGCGAGGCATCCGAAGATTTTGCGTCGTAGTTACTAAAATTTGCCGCCCGCCCTACGGTCGCATGTGGTCGGGTCGGTCGATTGAGGCACTGTGTTGCACATCACATTTCAGTCGAGTCACAGGCGTGTGGCCGAAATCGTCTTATCAGGTAGGTCGTCTATTTGCCGCCTGTCGGCATGGGCGTATCGAACAACCTCGGACAGTCGAGATCGGCCCCGCCCTTGCGGGACTTGGAACTCCGTCCGCGCAGTTCCGACTTCACGGTCCAGGTCGGGGCGCACACGCGGAGGCTTGTACGCAACCGATTGGATAAGCGCATGCCCGTTTTCAATCTGGTGGACGATCCGTGGTTGCACGGAGAGCCGGCGGTTGCGACGGATGGACACTCGGCCGGTCTCGACGGACATGAGTACGGCCTCCGGGAGATGCTCCTCGAATCCCACCGATTCACCGGCTTGACCGTAGAGATTGCGACGATGTTGCCCGCGTTGCTGCGGCAGGTCGTGCTCCCGGTGGTCGTGGACGCACTGGGGCAACCGAAGTCGACCGCAGACTGGCTCGACCGCTTCCGGCGGGGCGCGTTCAGCCCGGCCGAGTGTCAGCGCTTGAGCAGCTACCTCGAGGAATGGCGGGAGCGGTTCGAACTCTTCGACCCGGTGGCGCCGTTCGGACAGGCGGGTGGTCTTCGCACCGCCAAGGGCGACACCAAAGGGGCGGCGCTGATCGTCGCGACCGCAGCCACCGGGAACAACGTGCCTCTGTTCTCGTCGCGCACCGAGGGCGACACCTTGGCGTTGACCCCGGCCGAGGCGGCGAGGTGGCTCCTGCACACCCAGTGCTGGGACACGGCCGCGATCAAGACCGGGGCAGTAGGCGATTCCCAGGCCAAGTTGGGGAAGACGACCGGGAATCCGACGGGCCCTCTGGGCCATCTGGGTGTAGTCGTGCCCCTGGGGCGGACCATGTACGAGACGATCTGCCTGAACATCCCCGTCAATCCGGACGGACGAGCAGACGCGGGCATGCCGCATTGGCGGCGTCAGCCACAAGGCCCCACGTGGACGATCCGAGGCGCGGACGGCGTACTGGACCTTTGGACGTGGCAGTCCCGCCGGATCCGGCTGTTTCCGGAGGATACTCCCGATGGGCCGCGGGTCACCCGGGTCATCGTGGCCGCCGGCGACAGGTTGCGCGAGCTGCCGGATACGGAGCCGCACACCGCGTGGACACTGCCGGCCACCGGCAAAGCAAAGCCCGGAGCGGCACCGGTGCTGCTCCGTCCGCGGCGTCACCAGCCGGGGAGGGCCACATGGCGAGGGCTCGACGCGTTGCTCGCCGTCAGGCGCCACGAGGCACCCGCCACCACGCATAAAGACGGGTTCGCGACCAGCGTCCTTCTGGACCAGCTGCGGGGTGTACTCGACCATCTCCCGCCGGACTATCCGCTCCAGATCGACCTGACCGGCGTGTTCTACGGCAATCAGTCGGCAGTTGTCGACGACATCTTCCACGACGCAACGCCGCTGCCGCTGCAGGCTCTTCCTCAGGATTCCCTGATCCGTGCCACGATCCTCATGGCCACCGAGCAGGCCGAGCAACTCGCCCGCGCCGTCAATACGTTGTCCGCAGATCTGCGGCGCGCGGCCGGCGCCGAGCCGATCCCTTGGGACAAGGGGCAGAGGCCCGGTGAGCTGGTCCTGCACAGGCTGGACCCGCTTGTCCGGCGCATGCTCACCGGTTTGCGCGATGCCGGCGACGACGAAGACCTGATCCAGCGCGGTTGCCTGGCCTGGGAACAACTCGCGTGGCGCCACACCCGGCAGATCGCGGACCGCGTGATCACCACAGCGGTGCCGAGCGCCTTCACCGGGCGGACAGTCGAGCAGAACGGAAGAGAGGTCGTCTTCCGCCTTGGCAGCGCCGCCGCGAACTTCCGCCGCCGGATGCGGGAGATCCTCTGGCACGCGGCCGCGGCCCATTCCGCGGGGCCAACCGTGGACTCCGTGACAGCTTCGACCGAGGACTCGGTGTATGTCTGACAACCCGGGCAAGCCGCTGCGTTACTGGAACCGCTTCACCGCGCCGAACGGGACCTGGCGCACGAACCCCGTCACGGGACTGGCCGAGCCTCCGCCTGGTGAGGATCTGGCCGTGCTGCGCAGGGCATTGTCCGTGCCGCCAGGCACGTCGCTGCCCGTCTGGCGGCTGTGCTCCGCTCCCACCGACGACCGGCTCGCGCGTATCGGGCAGGTGACGCGGGAGCAGAGGGCGGAGCACGCCGCGCTGGGGCTCTACGGCCTGCACCAGCAGTCACAACGCAGTCCCATGCACAAGCGCGGCGTCTCGGTCGGTGTCGCTTTGCGGAACCTGCGCAACTGTGGAACGTACAGCGAGGACGCCGTCGACCGTCGCGTGAACGCCGCCGCGACCGCCACCACCACGTCGGTGCTGGTGACGCGACTGCGCGGCTTGGTGACGCAACTCCGGGGGCAAAGGCTGCCGCTCGACTACGACCTGCTGCTTCGCGACCTGATGGCCTTTGAGCGAGCGGCCGGCCGAGCCACGGTGCGCGAGCGGTGGGGCGCCGCTTACTACGGCTGGCGGGTACCCGCGAAGACCACCGCGTAGTCGCTGCTCGCGTGCCCCGCGGCCGTGCTCCCGGTGGTCGGCCGCCGGGACGACGTCCTTCGAACACATGCCTACCGCACCACCGACTCCGGAGCCCTGCCATGAGTAAAGCGCCTCACGCCTACCTGGACGTCCACATCATCCAGACCGTGCCGCCCGCCAACCTGAACCGCGACGACCAGGGCAACCCCAAGGAGGCCTACTTCGGCGGAGTCCGCCGTGCGCGGGTGTCTTCACAAGCATGGAAACGCGCCACACGGATGGAGCTGGCCGCAGGGCTGCCGGAGTTGGAACGGAGCACCCGCACCAAGAGGATCGTCGTCGAACTGGCCGGCCGACTGCGCCGAACCGGGCTGGACGACGAACAAGCGCAACGCCTCGCGTCCTTCCTGCTGGCGCCGTTGGGGATCAAAGCGGGGAAGAAGGCGGGGGACACCGCCTACCTGCTGTTCTACGGGCATCGTCAGCTGGAGGACATCGTCGATCTCGTCGCCGACCGCGCGATGGCACTGGCGGCGATGGACGACGACGTGTTGACTGCGGAGGTCAAGGGCCTGCCGGTCGTGGACAAGCTCGGCACTGGTCATCCGGCGGAAGTAGCGCTGTTCGGGCGCATGGTCGCGGACATCGCGTCCCTCAATGTGGACGCTTCCGTACAGGTCGCACATGCCCTCTCCACGCACCCGGTGGAGCTGGAATTCGACTACTACACCGCCGTCGACGACCAGAACCAGGTGGGGGAGACCGGCGCCGCGATGATCGGGGACGTCGGCTTCAACTCGGCGACGCTGTACCGCTATGCCACAGTCGCGCTTCACCAGCTGCATCACAACCTCGCCGACTCCGGAGCCGCACTCACCGCCGCGGAGTCCTTCGTGAAGGGCTTCGCCCGCACCATCCCCGCCGGATACCAGAACGCGTTTGCGCACCGCACGCTCCCGAGCGCCATCGTGGTGATGGTCCGGACCGATCAGCCCGTCAACCTGGTGTCCGCGTTCGAGGACCCGGTCACCTCAACAGACGGGATCGCGGCGGCCTCCGCTGTACGACTTGCCGACGAGTACCGCCGCGTCACTGATGCATGGGGGAGCGCTCCCAAGCACTTGGCGGTCTGCCACACTTTCGACGAGAAGTCACCGACGGCGATCCGGATTCGTGAACTTCTCGGTGCGCCCGTACCGTTTCCGCAACTGACCGGTGCTCTGGCACGGCCGCTGGCGGACGCGATGGGATGGGACCTCGGCGCATGACGGCGCCCGAAGATTCCGGCGGGTCGGCCGTGCTGCTGTTGCGGCTGGCCGCGCCGCTCCAGTCGTGGGGATACAGCAGCGTGTTCAACCGCCGCGAGACCCGTGCCGAACCGACGAAGTCCGGCATCATCGGCCTGCTCGCGGCCGCGCAAGGGCGGGCCAGGGAAGACGACATCACCGACTTGGCAGCGGTACGTCTCGGCGTACGCGTCGACCAGCCCGGCACGTTGCTTCGCGACTTCCACACCGTGTCCGACTACCGGGGCCGCCCCCTCCTGCAGTCGGGCGTGAACGCGAAAGGGATCCAAAAACCGACCTCGCCAGCCAAGTACACGCACGTCACCCAGCGGTACTACCTCCAGGACGCCGTCTTCCTGGCCGCCGTCGAAGGGCCGGAGCCGCTTGTCGAGGCACTGGACGACGCCGTCCGCAATCCGGCGTTCCCGCTCTCGCTCGGCCGAAGGTCCTGCGTGCCGACCCAGCCGATCAGCTTGGGACTGCGCCACGGCGGAGTCGACGCGGTGCTGCGCGAGGAACCCTGGCAGGTGTCGAGACACGCCCGCAACGCGCACTGCCGCCGCGTCGGTAGCCGCCCCGCCCGGGTCGATCTGAACGCGACCGTGGACGACACATCCGGAGACGACGTCCTCGCCGACGTGCCGGTCTCCTTCGACCCCTTCCGCCGCGGGTTCACAAGCCGCCGCGTCCGGCACTTGTGGCTGTCCGCCCCCACCGGCATCCGGAACCCCGACGACCCGGACCAATCAGCGTCCGGTCACGACCCGTTCGCCCTCCTGGGGTGGTGACACAGCATGCCTTACCTTTCCCGGATACGCATCAACCCGCTGCGCGCCGCGAGCAGCAAGATCCTCGCCAGTCCCCGTGCCATGCGCGGTCTGGTCATGGGCGGGATCCCGGGCAACCCGCTCGACGAGCGCGTCCTGTGGCGGCTCGACACCGACAACCCCCGACGGCCGCAGCTGTACGTCCTCAGCCGATCGAAGCCCGACTGGACGCACGCCGTCGAGTCCGCCGGCTGGCCGGACGCCGGCGGCGACCACGCACTGGTCACCGACTACACGCCGCTCTTGGCACGCATCGAGGTCGGACGCCGGTTCGCGTTCCGGCTCACTGCCAACCCGGTCCAGAACACCTTCGCCCCGCAGAAACCCTCTGCGGGTCAGCAACTACTCCTCGAGGCCGGCCGACCGGCACGGGCTTTCCGCATCGGTCACCGGACTGCCGCAGCCCAACTGCACTGGTTCCTCGAACGCACCGAACGGTGGGGTTTCACCGTCCCCGAAGCCCGCACCGACCTGGCCGCAGCGAAGCCGCAGGACAACGCCTCCGACGCGAACGCAGCCTCACCTCGCGAGGTCCGCTTCGTGGCTCGACAGCGCACCAGCTTCAGCAAGGGGGCCGGCAAACCCGTGGTTCTGCATACCGTCACCTTCGAGGGCGCACTCGAGATCACCGATGCCGCAACATTCACGACCCACCTGCTCGAAGGCATAGGACCGGCCAAGGCATACGGCTGCGGACTGCTCACGTTGGCTCCGTTGACCGCCAGCACCTAGCGAGACCTGCATGTGCGGTACCCGCAGGTGGTCGCCGAGGTTGACGCCCAGCGGCAGCGCCGCGGCGAACGCCGCGGACTGGGCCCCGTACATGCGCCGCAGTCGGATCCGCGCGGTAGCGGCGAGGTTGTCCACCGCGGCGCTGGCCAACGGCACGGCGTCTTCGTCCAGCACGGTCGCCGTCAGCAGCAGAACCGCACCAGCCCGGCACCGGTCGCCTCCTCGCGCGCGGACTGGTCCGCCGCGCGCAGGTCCACCGAGTCACGGGCCTGGGCGATACGGGCTTGCCGGGCTCGGAACAGCGCATCCTTGTGGTCGCGTTCGACCAGCCGCGCCGACTCCGACGGACTGTGTGGGCGGTACAGCAGCGTCACGCGCTTGCGAACGATGTCCGGCTGCAGCGCGACCATACGCGACAGCACGGTGGAGAACACCTTGCCGCGCGGGGCGTCGGTCATCGACCAGGTAATGGAGAACGCGCCGTCGTGCCGGTAGTGGTCCCAGCCCTCCTGTGCGGCGATCGCACCGGCTTCGTCCCAGCGCAGCGCGAAGTCGGCGCCATCGTGCGCCTGGTCGACGAGGACGCCGACCTCCGGGTCGTAGACCACCCGGACCATCTCGGCGAGTTCCCCGGCGGTCATGGGCTCCGCGGGACCGGCCCCGGTCATGCCGAGCCCGCCAGCCAGTCCGGGGAGGCGGGTGCCGATCTCCGCCGCCATGTCGGCGACTCCGCCGCGCGCGCCGTACTCCCGCTCGGCGTACGTCAGCACCACGCGGGAGGTGATCTCCGCGGAGCCCAGCGGGTAGTCGTACATCACCTGGTTGAGGACGGCCCGGGCCAGGTCGGGCGCGGACGGGTCGATGTTGCCGAGGACTTCCTTGCGGAGCCGCTCGCCGGTGTCCGGTGCCGACTCGATGCTCACCGACGCCGAGACCAGGCCGGGTTCGTAGGCGAGACCGGCCAGCCACTGGCCCCAGTAGGCGACCCAGGTGTCCACCTGGACCGGGTCCACCAGAGACGCGTCGGCCGAGCAGGACAGGACCACGGAGTGCTGGGCCGTGGTGGGGTTGCTGATGAGCGCGAAGGGGGCGCCGTACGCGTCGGAGAAGTCGCGCACGGCCAAACCCGCCAGGACGCCCGGAAGCCAGCATGTACGCTCCGGCGCCCGCCCGCCCGACAGGTCCGGACCTGTACAGGTGCTGGCCCAATGTCAAGCCGCGGAACCACGCCGTGCGGGAGCCTACCCACTGGAATCCGTTGCGTCGGTGCGGATCACGGATCATCAGCGGCGCCACCACGATTGCGACCATCAGCGCGATCGTGAGCGACATCATCATGCTCACGACGATGCCGACCAGGCCACCGAGCACGACGAGCGATCCGCCCATGCCCAGCTTGCCGAAGCCCGGCGACGTTGGCTTGCGCCAGTTCCCGTAGGTGCGGATGTCGGATTCGGACATGTGCGTCTCCTACGCCGTCGGATGGGCCGGAGAACGCGCCCTGCCGTGCCGCTAGGACCTGGCGGCATCTCGCCGCCGCCCCCGGTGCCGCCGGAACTACCCCTGCCGCCTGTACCCCCCCGAACTGTCCAGGCCCATACGGGCGTTCAGCAGCGACGGCAGCGTGCCGTTGCGTGACGCGCTCTCCGCCTCGGCAGGGGTGATCGGGTTGTCGATGCGGCCCCAGCTGCGCTCTTGGACGTAGTTGCCGACCTGCACGAGCTGCGCCTGGCCCGCCCCACCGGCGCTGGAGACCACGTCGGCTGCACGCTGCTGCGCGGCGTTGTGCGCCGATTCGACAGCGTCGTATTCGTCGCTGCTCATGTTCGTGTCTCCTTGCGCGTGAAGCCACTGGATTTTCTTTTCGCCCGCGTCGACGAGGACCGCGGCACCGCTGGTGCTGCCGTCCGGGCCTTGGTATGCATCGGTGTCGACAGCACCGCCGGGCAGCGGATCCGGTAGACCGATACGCGGGTCGCTCTGCCCGAGGTTTCCGGCGGCGAGGTCCGTAGGGCTCCCGGCGTCGCCGACCGAACCGGCCGGGTGCGCGAGCGCTCGGCCGCCGCCTCGGCGTACCAAGGCCGATCCCGCATGACTACCGCCACCGCCGCCGCGGTCCGGCGCCACGGGCACGCTCCCGGCGGCGCCGCCTCCACCGCCCGCCGGACCGGCGGCGCCGCGCGCTCCCAGGCCGCGAGGCCGCTCGTCGCACCCCACCCGACGCCGCCGACCGCCAGCGCGCCGGACCGCGAGACCGGCCCGGGCGGCGCCTGCGGTCTGCTCGGTCGACCCGGCGGCATGCGACATGAACGGTGCAGCCGCCCGCATCGTCGCGGGCAGCACCATCGTGATCAGGCACAAAATGATCAGGCCGCGCCATGTCGCCGCGGCGCCGGTCAGCTCGGTGTTGCTGGTACCGATGAGGATCTCGCGGTAGCCGATGACCAGCATCAGCCCCATCAGGTCCAGAATGAAGATCCACACCATCAACCGGATGAACTGCTCCTTGAGCGCCTGCTTGCCGCTCTCCCCCAGCGCGGCCGCGGCCGCGCTGGGGGGCATGGTGCCGAGGTAGTAGACGATGAGGAAGTACCGGATCACCATGTGCACGTAGAGCACCAGCGACGCGCAGATGACGATGATCCCGCCGACGACGTCGAGGAGATGGAAGTCGTCGCCGCTGTTGATCCCGGCGAGCATCTCCCATATCCCGGTGGTCAGCGCACTTTCCGCGGGTTTGTTGGGCTGCTGCATCCCGGTTTGGATGATGTAGTCGAAGAACGCCCGGGACGTCTTGAGCATCATGTCCGCGAAGAGCACCAGAAGTCCCGAGACGAGCGTGAACGTCACCAGGGACTTGAAAAGTTCCTTGGCCAGGCTTGCCATCGCGCGCGAACGCCATCCGGATCACGGCGATCAGCACCGACAGGATCAGGAAGAAGTACACCACGATGTTGGTGTACTGCGTGATGTAGCCGACGGTGCCGTTCCCGGAACCGTCGCCCTTCCCCACCTGCGGGTCGCCGAGCGTGGCCCACCAGGTGAAGACGCTGCGAGCCATATCGAAGACCTGGTATTTCACCCAGCCGGGGAAGTCAAGCATCCAATCTGGGCTCTTCACCTCAGCGGCCTTGCTCCGGCAGAAACCGGTCGGCTCCCCCCACCCGTCGCAGCCGTTCTCCGGCGTGTTGCCATATGCGTCGAAGGCATCGGCGTTGCACTGAGCCTGCAAGTCCCCGACCGAGTACTTCAAGGCGGCGCAGTCGTCAGCAGGCAACATCGGTGCTCGGGGCGCGACCGGGCGAACCGGTGGTCCGGTTGATACCTGGGCCTGCGCCTGCGCGCCGACGGTCCCGGTGAGCGCCAACAGTGGGGCTGCCAGGGCCAAGACGACGAGGGCACCGCGGCCGAGTCGGCTGCGGTGGCGGGGTCCGATCATCAGGAACCACCGGCCTGCCACGGTGTGAAGCCGCTCAAACTCGACTCCTTCTGGACCATGGATGCCTGCGCGCCGGAGGCTTGGACTTGCAGCCGCCAGCCACCGTTGACCCATTTGACGGTGTAGAGCGCACTGACCAACTGGAGGTCGCCGTCGGTGCCGCGCATCAGCTCGACGGCGGCGGCATCGTCCGTGTAGCTGACGAACTTGAACGCGACAAGCTGCATGACAGTGCCAGTGCCGCTGGGCTGCGAGGTGGCAGCAGCGGCCTCGGCGGAGGCTCGTACCGTGCGGGCCGCGTCGCGTTCCGGACCTGGGGCCAGCGAACGCTCCATGAGAAGCTTCCAGTTGTCGGAGAACGAATAGCGTGCACTGATCTGTGCGGTGGCGAGCAGCGCGGCGATAGGCGTGCGCGCGAAGCAGCGCACTACATCACCCTCGGCACGCACCGAGCCTGCGGACTCCGACATCGGCAGCAACGACTCATGGTAGAGCGACCACGTCACACCGGCTGGCGCCAATGCGGGCACGCCATGGTCCTTGGCGCCGAGCGCCGGACATGGCGTTGCGGGGGCGGCTGACAGCAGAAGCGACGCAGACGAGGGGCCTGCGGCAACGTCGGTATCGGAGTCGTCCCCGGGGCCGCAGTCGTCCATGGCCCCCGCCGTCATCCCTCCGCCGCTCGGCCGCCGTCGCCCTGAGTACCAGAGCGGCCACCGCCGACGAGGGCGATACGCCGAACACGAGCATGGCGACGATGAACCCGGAAGCTGTCAAGAACCCACGTGCCTGGAAAGGATTTTCGGCCTGGGGACGGCGGCTTCGCGCCGTCCGCCGCCAACAGAGCCATGCGCTACTCCGTGGAGTCCGAGGCTAATTGAAGGCGTCGACGATCGACGACGCGCTGCCAATGACCACGGCGCCGCCGATGACCCAGCCCACGCGACCCAGCGCCTGGAAGCCCTTACCCGAGATCTACGACCAGCCATCATCGCGCCGCAGCCGATGAGTCCCACCATCACAACCGTCCATGCCCCCAACTGAACCCAGCCGAGCATGTCGTGCAACTTGTTAAGGATGCTGCTGTCGATGCCGACATTGTTGCTCGGGGAAAACGGCTGTTTCGTGTCGGGGGTGGCAGTCGGGGGAGGCAGCGGAACCGGGTCCTTGCCAGGCATCGCGAGGTAGATCCGGATGCTGAGATCCAGCATCGATCCGGCCATGGAATCCTCCGAATATTTTCACTCATCAACGGGACGCCACCGGTGTCCCAGGGCCCGGAGTCGACGGGCCAGTCTGTCGAAGCTATCTCCTGGCCCGCGGTTTCCGGAAAGCCGGATCACGCGGAATGCAGGCACCCGAGCATGGGCGATTCAAGCGGGATCCTGGCGGGTTGCAATCGCGAGAATAGATTTAGCTCAAGGGATGAAGCGTGCAGAAGATAAAGGAAGAAAGAAACGATATTCGGCTTTGGCAGATGCCGGAACCATCGTCCCCGCGGAGGCGTGCACCGCCGCCAGGACAAGACGTCAGGAGGGCCGGCGGTCCGTGCGTAGCATCGGCTCGGCGAGATCACATGTAGTTCCGGCCCCGTCAGGGCGGATCCAGCGCTTGACACCTGGCCCCCGCGGCGGCGGGTGGCCCGCGTACACTGACGCGGTAATCGTGCGTCGTCGGTGGGTGGGTTGTCCCAACTCGTGGCAGCGATCCAGAGACTGCCCGCATAGGTGGGGACTGCCTGCTCCACGACATGCCAGGCCGGTTCAGTTTGAGGTTGGCCCCGCGTCCGGGGATTGCCCGCCGAACACCTCTTCTTTCTCTCTGTCACCGTAGTTGGCCCCGTAAACTCGGGGATTGGCTCTCGCGGTCCCCGGGCGGTCGCGCGCCGAGTTGTCCGGCGCCTACACCGCCCGGCGGCGCTGTGCCGACGCTCGCGACACCACGCTGACACCACGTCGATCGTGGCGAGGAGGCTCGTGCACTGTGGTGCGTCGCCGGACTGTCCGGCGACCCAACTGACGCGTGCCTCGCCGCGAGCCGGCTGGGCTTGTTGTCCCTCACCTTGCCGTGATCCCGCCACGTCCGTGAACTCGTCCGCTCGACCACCCAGCGTTCAGGCAGGACGACAAACCCTTTTTGCCCTTCGGCCGCGGGTCGACAGAGCGTCGTCGCTGCGCGGCTAGTTCAGCACCCGAGGCGCGGCCACCCGTCGATCTCTTGGCTGCGGCGTGGCTACACTGACGGACGGTCGGCAGCCGGATTTCTTCAACTGCCGGCTTGGCGTAGCTTTTCAAGTGGTCAAGGGAGCATCCGAAAGGTCGGGATCGCTCGCTTCGCGATACGGCGCGCCTGGTTTGGTTTGGGATCGGCCCCGCGCTCGGGGATTGCTCGCCGAATACCTCTTCATCTTTGCCGTTGTCCTCGTCGGCACGCATTGCATACGCGGGGATTGGACTGCGTTGACCGGTGTCATATTCGCGCCGGTCACCCTTCTGCCTCCCAACGCAGCCATGAACGGAGAGGTCTGCTCTCACGTACACGAACAGCCAAGTGACGAACGGACTTTCATGCCCAACGCACCCGGCGCGATGGAGCCGCCCCGCCTGTCGGTGATCACCGCATTGCACGCACCCGCGGTTCGGTATCTGCCGGACGCTGCGGCCTCGCTGGCCCAGCAGGAGACGCGGCTCGACTGGATCATCTGCTTCGACGGCGACGCGGCTCCGCCCGATGTCGTAACGGCGGTCGAGGAGTGCCGCGCTCTGGTCCCGAGCGTGACGCTGGTGGCGAGCGGCCGTGCCGCGGGGCCTTCGACGGCACGCTCGGTCGCGCTCGGGTACGTGCGTACGCCGTGGACTGCGGTGCTGGATGCGGATGACGTCTGGCTACCGCGCGGCTTGGACCGGCTGCTGGCGGTCGCCGATTTCTGTGCGGCGCCCTGGTGCGCGGGGCTGACGGTCGACCTGCTGCCGGACGGCTCGCGTGTGCCCTTCCCCGACTACTTGCGCGATGGCCCGGTGCCGATCGGATCGGTGGCCGAGGCGTATGAAGACATGGGCTTCCTGCCCTTCCATGGGTGCGCGGTTCTTTGGAACACCGCGGTGCTGTGGCGGTTGGGCGGCTGGCCGGCATTGCCGACCAGCGAGGACACCGCCCTGGTCCTCGCCGCGAGTGAGCGATTCGAGGGCTGGTACCACGGAGGCAGTCCGGTGTACGGCTACCGCCGACACGACGACCAGACCACCGCCGCCCCTGCCTACCCCGCGCGACGCAGGTTGGTACGCGAGCACATGCGTCACTGGATCGCGGCCTTACGCAGTGAAGTTCCCTCAGGCCCGCGGTTGTCGGCTTTGGAGCGCTCCGAGTCGCCACTGCACTGAAACCGGCCGTCGGGTGCACGCGTAACGTCACCGGGCCGACAGGGTTCTCGCGTGCGCCTCCGACCTCGTGAAGGTCTGAACGCCCTGGTGACGGTGCGGCGGTAGGCAGCCGCGAGGGCAGGACATCGTGCGGCACTCGCGAACCTCATCAGCGACCACTACCACGAACGCCCAACCCAACAGGTCTCTAACCGCGCGTCATCTCGTGGATGGTGACGATGGCCGGCCGACGCGGGGCGGCCTTCTTGATGGTGCGGACGAGGTGCATGGCTATGGTGAACTCGGGCCGTACGGTCACGGGTCCTGATTTACTCGCTGACCGTGGGTTCGAAGCGTGTGGCGTGGAACCGTTTCGCGGGCCGCGCGTCACATCCGTGTGAATGGTTCAAACGACATGACCAGGAGCAGCGGGATGTTCGGGTCGAAGACGAGGTGGCGTTGCCACGGGCGGGCGGTGGGCGCGGCACTGCTCGCGCTCGCCGCCGCGGGGTGCAGCAGCGGAGGGTCCCCGGCCGTCACGGCTACGGCTACGGCCACGGCCACGGCTACGGCCACGGCCACGGCTACGGCTACGGCCACGGCCACGGCCACGGCCACGGCCACGGCTACGGCCACGGCCACGGCCACGGCCAATGCACCATACGAGTATCAGCTGCAAACGTTCAGCAACGGGCATGTGCAGTTCTCCTTCCGTCTGGGACCCGGCGAGGAGTTCGCGGCGCCCCCGGTCGATGCGTCCGCGGAGCCGTCACCGACCGAACCCGTGCAGCTCACCCTCACGCGGAACGGCACCCAGGTCGTGTCGGTCACCGCGTACGCGGCGGACGCGCCTCTCGCGCACGCGAACACCGGTCTGGCCAACGGGCGGTACGGCGTATACCGCACAACGGCCGACATTCCCGCCGACGAGTTGGCGTCCGCGACTCACGCGCAGACCGCGCTCGGCGACGCCACCGTGTTCACACACCCGTATGACGAGTGCACAAACTCATGCAAGCACTGGACCGTTCCGGTCGCCGTGATCACGGTCGCGCATCCGAAGGACCCTGGATTCCCCACCCTCGTCATCGCCGCGAATCACGGCGAGATCGACGTCGACGGACTCCGCTCGCTCCTGACCCGTCTGGCGTCGTGATCGATCGGCGCCGTCGACCGCCTCGGCCTCGTCCAACGCGCCGACATCGTCTGGCACAAGCCCAACTCAATGCCCGAATCCATCGCCGACCGACCGCGTCACCGCCAGCCACCAGACGATCCGGCACTTCACTTGAGAGTCCCGCTTGAGGGGCCCCATTCGCGTTTGAAGGTGGAGCATCTCTGGGCCAATTTCCCCAGCGCGGGAACCACGGTGGCAATCTGAGCCAGTCGGGGCGGCAAGGCCGAGGTCGCATCGTGGTCAGAACCCGCCCTGCGTGACGGTCTGGGCGTGGGCGATCCCCTTGCGCCAAGGCGGCCGATCTCGGGCCCACGGTTCGTCGTGACGTGCGCCGGAACGGTGAGGCCAAGCTTGTTGCCAGGCCTTGCATTGACGTAGGCCTTTGCCTGCTGCTCGCCCACGCCCGCAGCACTGACGAGGCCGCCCCTAATGTGGTCTATGTACGCCGCGTTCGGCTCATTGTGTTCGACCTCGTCAGCGCGGAACAGGGCGCTGAATGTGAGAACCGGTTCGTCGTCGATGTTGCCGAGGTGGAACACGACGCCGTACGGCCTGGGCGAGACCTGGACGGCACCGTGCTCGATCACCTGATCGATATCGACACGGACGAGGTTTTGAGCGTTGAGTTCCTGGTCCACCACGTCGCTGAACAGGCTTCTTGACTGCACGGTGCATACGGATCGCTGCCTTGGTCATCAGCCCGCCGCGAGACCGGCGAAGGCAAGGTCGCCCGGCTCGGCGGTCCTTTCGTGGCGTCGGCGGGGTGCTGATGGGCGCGGAGGATGGCGGATCTCGCCACTCGATATTGGTGCGGCCGTGGCTAGCTCCCGCAGAACTCCCGCTCGGCCTCGAACGGGTCGTCCGGGATGCGTAGATTCGTGCGGCTGACCGCCCCGGTCAAGTTTTTCCAGAAGCGTCGCAGCGTCACGGGCTTCTCGACCGAGTCCTGGAGTTCCTTGAGCCGTCCGCAGGACAGCGCGTTGCGGGCAGCGACGACGGCCTCCTGGTTTACCTGTGGATCATTGGTGATCCGGGGGGTCTGATGCACGATCGGGTGACATCTGAACTGGCTTGCCCTGTGGGGTAGGTGGGAAGGATGTCGTTGTGCCGAAGCCCTATCCGGATGAGTTCCGCGAAGATGTCGTGCGGGTCGCTAGGAACC
>NZ_BAABHS010000021.1:0-169418 GCF_039542225.1 Yinghuangia aomiensis
CGGACGGGCCCCCGGGGCCGGCGCGCCGGCCGGGCGCGGGCCGGAGCCCGGCTGAGCAGCCGGACGCGGACCGCTGCCGGGCAGCTGGCTGCCGGGCACGGCCGGGGCGTCGGCCGGGCGCGGGCCCGGCTGAGCTGCCGGACGCGGACCGGGGGTCGGGGCGCCGCCGGACGCGGGGCGCGGCCCCGGACGCGCGGCGGACGGGGACGGGGCACCGGATGCCGCCGGTGCGGGCGCGCCGCCGGCCGGCTTGCGCGCCGCGGGACGTGCGGAAGGCCCGCCGTCCTTCTTGAATGCATCAGTCAACTTGCGTACGACCGGCGCCTCAATCGTGGAGGACGCCGAACGGACGAACTCACCGAGTTCTTGGAGCTTGGCCATGACGACCTTGCTCTCGACTCCGAACTCCTTGGCGAGTTCGTATACCCGGACCTTAGCCACTTCGCTCCTTCTGGTCCGGGGTGGTCGTCCGCCGGACCGTCGCTACCGCATGTACGTACTCATCGCGTACTCATCGAGTGCTCATCGCAATCTCGACCTACTTCCAACTCGCGAGGTACTGCTGTTCCGATCCGCGGCCCTGGGTTTCCGGGGCCACGCACGCGTGCAAACGGGCCGTGTCCAACGGCCCGACCACGCGCAACGCCCGAGGGAACGCTTTGCGGCGTTCCGCCAGGGCAAGACAGTCGGGGTCGCGGTGCAGATGCGCTCCGCGCCCCGGCATGGTGCCGCGCGGGTCGGGGACGCATGCGCCCTCGACCGCGACGACCCGCACCAGGTCGGTCTTGGCGGCTCGGGCTCGGCATCCCACACACGTCCGCACGGGGCCCGCCAGGTTCGGCAGGGCCTGTCGCTTACGTGTAGGAGGGCATGCGCTAGCCCGCGTCCGACCAGACATCAACTCAGTCTACCGCTCCCGGCCGCCGCGCGGCTCGGGCGTTCTTCCGCCCGGGCCTCCGTCACCGCTTCCGGGGTCGCCCTCGGTGTCCGGCCGGATGTCGATGCGCCACCCGGTCAGGCGGGCGGCGAGGCGGGCATTCTGGCCCTCCTTGCCGATCGCGAGGGACAGCTGGTAGTCCGGCACGGTCACCCGCGCGGAGCGCGCGGCGAGGTCGACGACCTCCACATGGCTCACCCGGGCGGGTGACAATGCGTTGGCGACCATGGTGGCCGGATCGTCCGACCAGTCCACGATGTCGATCTTCTCGCCGTGCAGCTCCGCCATGACCGCGCGGACGCGCGCGCCCATCGGGCCGATGCAGGCGCCCTTGGCGTTGAGGCCGGAACGGGTCGAGTAGACCGCCATCTTGGTGCGGTGGCCGGCCTCGCGGGCGATCGCGGCGATCTCCACCGAGCCGTCGGCGATCTCCGGGACCTCCAGCGCGAACAGCTTGCGCACCAGGTTGGGGTGGGTGCGCGACAGGCCGATCGACGGGCCCTTGGGGCCGCGGCGGACGGTGACCACATAGGCGCGCAGCCGCAGGCCGTGCTCGTAGCGCTCGCCGGGGACCTGCTCGGCGGCGGGCAGGATCGCCTCGATCTTGCCCAGGTCGACCAGCACGTTGCGCGGGTCTTTGCCCTGCTGCACCACGCCGGAGACGATGTCGCCCTCACGGCCGGCGTATTCGCCGAACGTGACTTCTTCCTCGGCGTCCCGCAGGCGCTGCAGAATCACCTGTTTGGCGGTGGTCGCGGCGATGCGGCCGAAGTCGTGCGGGGTGTCGTCGTACTCGCGCGTGGTCTGGCCGGCCTCGTCGGTCTCGGCCGCCCACACCGTGACGTGGCCGCTGGCCTTGTCCAGCTCCACCCGGGCGCGCGGCTGGCTGCCCGGGGTGTGGTGGTATGCGGTGAGCAGCGCCGACTCGATCGCCTCGACCAGGCGGTCGAACTTGATTTCCTTCTCGCGTTCGAGCCCGCGCAGGGCGCTCATGTCGATGTCCACGTCCTACGCCTCCTCGTTCATGTCGTCGTCCTCGTCGTCGGCGTCGGCGTCGGTGCCGTCCGCGACGGGCTCATCGGTCTTGCGGTTGAACTCGACCTGGACGGTGGCCTTGGCGATCTCGGCGTAGGCGAGGCGCCGCGGCTTGCCGTCGACGTCCAGGTCGACGCCGTCGGCGTCGGCGTGGACGATACGGCCGACGACCTTGCCGCCGTCCGCCATCGCGGCTTCGACCAGGCGACCGGTGCTGCGGCGCCAGTGGCGCTCGGCGGTCAGCGGACGGTCGATGCCGGGGGTGGTGACCTCCAGGACATAGGGCATGCTGCCCATCACGTCGGAGGCGTCGAGTGCTTCGGAGACGGCCCGGCTGATCGTCGCGACCGCGTCCAGGTCCACGCCCTTGTCGGCGTCCACGACCACGCGCAGCACGCGGCGCTTGCCCGCGGGGCTGACGGAGACGTCTTCCAGATCGGCACCGGAAGATGCGGCGACGGGTTCCAGCAACTCGCGCAGCCGGTCCTTCTGGGTGGTGCTCATCCGGATGACTCCTCGGCTGCGTGTGCTGTTGTCGCGAATCTTCGGGCGGGCCCGCTCCCGGGCCGCTGAGAGTGACAACAGTATCCGGTCGGCAACACTTCGCGTGCACGCGCGGTCGGGCGCCCGTCCGCGCCCTCGGGGATGCGATAGCGTCCGTCAGCATCCGCGCCGTTTGCGCGGCCCATTCGACCGGACGATCAGCGGGAGTCGAACGAATGCACGACGCGGGGCCGTCGCGCAGGACCGTCCTGGCCGGCCTCGGCGCTCTCGCCCTGGGCCTGGGTGCGGCGGCCTGCGATTCGGGGGGCGGTTCGGGGCCGGGACCGGACCAAAGGAAAGCGGACGACCAGGCCCGTGTGCGGGCCCGGGCCGCGGCCGTGGCACTGCTCGACCGGTACGACGCGGTGATCGCCGCTTATCCGGCACTCGCGGGCCGGTTGCGCCCCTATTCCGACGAGGTGGGCCGGCATCTGGCCGCGTTGGGCGGGACCCGGCCGACCGTGCCGCCGTCCGCGCCGCCCGAGCCGGTGCCGGCGACCGAGCAGGCCGCGGTGGCCGACCTGGCCGCGCGCGAGCAGCGGGCCGCGGACGACCGGATCGCGGATCTTCCGGCCGTCGGCCCGCAGTTGGCGCGGACGATCGCGTCGATCTCGGCGAGTCAGACCGTCCACGCGAGAAGCCTGGGGAGCCCGTCGTGAGCACGTCTCCGTCCCCTTCGTCGTCCGAGTCGCCGCTGGTCCGGGCGATGCAGTCGGCGCTGGACGCCGAGCACGCCGCGGTCTACGGCTACGGCGTCGTCGGCGCCAAGTCCACGGGCGCGCAGCAGACCTCGGCGCGTACCGCGTACGACGCGCACCGGGCCCGCCGCGACGCGTTGGCGCAGCAGGTGGAGAAGCAGGGTGCGGTGCCGCATGCCGCCGCGGCGGCGTATGCGCTGCCGTTCCCGGTGAACACGCCCGCGGACGCGGGGCGGTTGGCCGTGTACCTGGAGGAAGGCGTCGCGGCGCACCTGGTGGACCTGGTCGGTGCCGCGTCGGGCGACACGCGGGTGACGGCCGCGAAGTGGCTGCAGGACGCCGCCGTGGCGGGAGCGGCCTGGCGCGGGTCGAGTGTGCCGTTCCCGGGGCTGCCGGATACCCCCGCGTCCCCGTCGGGGCGCGCCTCGTGACCGGCGCGGCCGGCAGTCCTGTGGAGGTGCCCGCGAGACTCGTGCGCACCGCGTTGCGCTGGTGCGGCGAGGAGGCCGCGCGGCCGTGGCTGGCCGGACTCCCGGAGGCCGCCGCCGAGTTCCTGGCGCGCTGGGAGCTGGAGCCGGAGCGCCTGGTGCTCCCGGGCGGCGCGCTGAGCCTCACGTTTCTGGTGCGGCGGGCGGACGGCACGCCGGCGACGCTGAAGCTGGGTTTCGTCGACCGCTACACCGCGCACGAGGCGGACGCGCTGTCGATATGGGACGGCCGCGGTGCGGTGCGCCTCCTGGAGGCCGAACCCGCGCGCGGCGCATTGCTGTTGGAGCGGCTGCAGCCGGACGTGTCGCTGCGGTCGCTGCCCGAGGACCGGGCGATGCTGGAAGCCGTCGAGGTGCTGCGCCGGCTGTGGGTGCCCGCGCCGGAGGGGTCGCCGATCGACCTGGTCGCCGAACGGGCGGGGTACTGGACCGAGTCGATGCCGCGCCGGTTCGCCGAGTTGGGCGAGCCGTGCCCGAAGGCGCTGCTGGACGAGGCGGTGTCGCTGTGCACCGAGTTGGCCGGCTCGCAGGAGCAGACGGTGGTGCTGCACACCGACTGCCACCACGGGAACGTGCTGGCGGGCGAGCGGGCGAAGTGGCTGGCGATCGACCCGCGGCCGATGCTCGGGGAGCCGGCGTTCGACCTGGGGCCGCTGGTGCGGGACCGGCTGATGACGGTGGTCGCGGAGACGCGGCCGCAGGCGGTCGTCCGGCGGCGGGTGACGTGGCTGGCGAACTCGTTGGATCTGGACGTGGAGCGGGTGCGCGGCTGGGCGCTGGTGCAGGCGTTGGCGCTGGGGCTGTGGTGCCTGTCGGTGCACGACTCGACGGGTGAGGACCTGCTGTCGGTCGCGGAGTGGCTCGCGTAGCCGAGCCCGGCCCGGCGCACCGGTTTCCGGTCGCCGCCGCCCGCGGTCATGCGACGGTCATTCGATGAGCAGCGGGAGTTCGGCGCCCATCACGGTGTAGGGGCGGGCGTTGCCCGGGAACAGCACCGGGACGGCGAGGTCGCGGAAGCCGACGCCGTAGTACAGCCGCCGTGCGGGGGTGTCGTCGTCGACCGCGGACAGCAGGATGCGGGTGCGTTCCTGGCCCTGGCAGAGCAGGCTCAGCAGAGTGCGGCCGATGCCGAGGCCCTGCCGGCGCGGCAGGACGTGCAACTCCCCCACCACGAAGGCGTCGTCGAGCCAGTCGGCGTTGCCGGTGCGGGCCAGGTAGGGCTCGATGACGAGCGACCACCACTGGTCCTTGAGGTTCGGGTAGCCGTAGCCGAAGCCGATGAGCTTGCCGTCCGGGGCGAAGGCGCCGAGGGCGCGGATGCCCGGGAATCCGGCGTGCCGGTGCACTATCCGCTGCCGGACCGCGATCTCGTCGTCGTTGAGCCCGAAGGCGAGGGCCTGCACCTCGACGGTTTCCACGGCGAAGTCGCCGAGGTCGATGAGCCGGCACGTCCATTCCATGGCGCGGAACGTTATCGCGTGGTCAGAACAGGACGCTCATGAACGCGCCCGTCTCGGCGAATCCGACGCGCTTGTACGCGGCGCGCGCGGGGAGGTTGAAGCTGTTGACGTACAGGCTGGCCACCGGGGCGATCTCGCGCAGCGCGTAGTCGAGGACGGCGGCCATGCCGATCTCCGACAGGCCTTCGCCGCGGCGTTCGGGCGCGACCCAGACGCCTTGGATCTGGCAGGCGTGCGGGGTGACCGCGCCGATCTCCGCCTTGAAGACCACCTTGCCGTCCTCGATGCGGGCGAACGCGCGTCCGGCGCCGACGAGTTCGGCGACGCGGGCGCGGTAGAGCGCGCCGCCGTCGCCGGCCAGCGGGCTCACGCCGACTTCTTCGGTGAACATGGCGACGCACGCGGGCATGGCGATGTCGACTTCGTCGCGGCGGATCCGGCGGACGAGCGGGTCGGGGGCGACCGTCGCGGACGGCTCGGTGGCGACCATGAGGGGCTGGCGCGGCCGCACCTCGCGGGCCGGGCCCCAGACGGGCTCCAGGAGCCCCCACAGGTTCGCGGCGGCGGTGGCGGGGCCGACGATCGAGGAGCAGCGGCGGCCTTGGCGGCGGGCGCGGTCGGCGAACGACCGTATCGCCTCGGGGCCGGCTTCGACGGGCACCAGGTTGGCGCCCGCGTAGCACAGCGAGGTCAGGCTGCCGCTCTCGTAGTAGCCCCAGAGTTCGCCGCCGAGACGCCACGGGTCGACACCGGCGACGTACACCCGCGAAGCGACGAACACGTTCGTCACCGGGTCGCGGTCGAGGATTTCCAGCACCGCGGGCAGATCGGTGCCGTCGAGCACCTTGGAGGAAACCGAGCCAAGCACGGGCCTCACCCTGCCATCATGCGGATCACCTCACCAGAGTACGGGTACCCGGGCCGCCCGGACCCGCCGGGACACGGGCGTACCCGAGGGGGTCCGGGCCGGGTCCGTCACCGCACCGGCGGCACCGCTCCGCGCGGTGCGCGCGTCCCCGGGTCGGGCTCGGGGAGCGCGGGGCAGCTCGCGTCGTCGGCGAGCGTGCCGTGCACCAGGTAGGCCGAGCCCGCGTCGTCGACGCAGGGCCCGCCGCCGATGAACTGGCCGTGGTTGCCGCTGCCCTGCACGGTCAGCATCCGCGCCGACGGGAGCGCCGCACGCATGTGCGCGGCGCCCGTGTAGGGCGTGGCCGGGTCGCGGGTGCCCTGGATGAGCAGCACCGGCGGCAGGCCTTTGCCGTCGATCACGGTGGGCGGAAGGGTGTTGCTCTGCAGGGAGAGGCAGGCGCCCGCGGAGGCGATGTTGGCGCCGAGGTAGCCGTACTTCCTGCCGAGGTCCTCGGTGTCGCGGGCGAACACCGCGGGGTCGGCCGGCGCGGGGGCGTCGGCGCACGTGACGGTCTGGAAGACCGAGTCGAAGTTCTCGTCGTCGGCGGTGGCCGCGCCCTTGAGGTCGCGCAGCGGGCCCGCGTCGGACCGCTGGGCGTACGCGGAGACGGCTTGGGCGAGGGCGGGCCACTGCCGGTCGCTGTAGAGGCCGCCGATGGTCAGGGTGTCGAACTCGGTGCCGCCGAGGGCGCCGTCGGCAGGGCTCGCGGCCAGGGCTTCGCGGGTGCGGTTCCAGGCGGCGAGGACGGCGTCGCGGGTGGTGCCGAGGCCGTATGCGGCGTCGTGCCGGGCGGTCCAGTCGGCCCAGTCGCGCCAGCGGAGCCAGAAGGCGTGCGCCTGGCCGGCGCCGGTGCCGTACCAGACCTGGGTGGGGTCGACGATGCTGTCGAGGATCATGCGGCGGACCCGGTCGGGGTGCCGTTGGCCGTAGACGGCGCCCAGGTAGGTGCCGTACGAGTAGCCGAGGTAGTTGATCTTGTCTTCGCCGAACGCGGTGCGGATCGCGTCCATGTCGTCGGCGATCTGGCGGGTCGTCAGGTACGGGAGCAGGTCGGGCGCTTTGGCTTTGCATCCGTCGCTGTAGACGCGGGCCGCGTCGACGATGGCCTGTTGCCCGGCGGCGGTGGTCAGCGCGGTGTCGGGCTTCGGCGCCCGGGCGAAGGTCGCCAGGTCGAGGCAGTCGACGTGCGTGCTGGTGGCGCGGCCGCGCGGGTCGAAGCCGACGACGTCGTACGCCCGCCGCACCGGGTCCGGCAGCAGCCGGGCGAACGCCGCGGCCGACCCCACGGCACCCGCGCCGGGCCCGCCGAAGTTGATCAGCAGCACGCCTTGGCGCTCCGCCGCGCTGCCGGTCGCGGGCGAACGGGACACGCCGATCTGCAGGGTCCGGTCGCCCGGGTGGTCGTGGTCGAGCGGCACCGCCACCGTCCCGCAGCGCTCCCCCGCCGTGGTGCGGGGCGGGCAGGTGCCCCATTGCACGCCGGGCGCGGCGTGCTCCGGGGCGGGCTGGGGCGCGGGGGTGTCGGCGGGCGCGGCCGCGGCCGACGCGGCCACGGCGAGCGCCGCGAGCACGACGGCGATCCCGCGGCGCCGCGCCCCGGCCGCGGAGGCTGTGCCCGCCCCCGGTGCCCGCTCCGGTCGTCCTGCCGCGTTCCCCGTGCTGCCGCCCCTCATTGGTTCGCCTCTCGCGCGTCGGGTTCGGGTCCGCCCGCGCACACCACGTCCGCCGACGGCAGGGTGCCGTCCCGCAGGTAGGCCCACGCGACGTCGGACACGCAGTCGTTCGGGTTGAAGATCAGCACGCCGTGGTTGCCCTCGCCGCGCAGCGTGACCAGCCGCGACGCGGGCAGCGCCCGGTGCATCGCGACGCCGCCGGCGAGCGGGGTGGCCGCGTCGTTCTCGGCCTGCACGAGCAGTGCGCCGGGCAGGCCGCGCCCGTCGATCGGCAGCGGCGTGCGCGGCGGCGTCTTCCAGAACAGGCAGGGCGCGTTGAGCCAGGTGTTCGGCCAGGTGAGGATCGGGTTGGCGCGGTTCAGGGCGTCGGCGTCGCGGTTCCAGACCGACCAGTCCCGGGGCCACGGCGCGTCGTTGCACTCGACGGCGGTGTAGACGGCGGTCATGTTGGCCTGCACCGCGCTCGGCGGCTCGTAGAGCTTGCCGAGCGGCGCCGGGTCTCCGGCCAGGTAACCGGCGAACGCGAGGGCGAGATCGCGCCACTGGTCGTCGTCGTACATCGCGGTGGTGACCATGTCGTAGACCTCGGCAGGGCCGATGTCCCCGGCCGGGGCCGCGCGGACGCCGGCGAGCACCCGGCCGAAGGCGGCCTCCACCGCGGCCGCGTCCGCGCCGAGCTTGAGCACGTCGTCGTGCCGGCCCGCCCAGCGGGTGAACTCCCGCCAGCGGTCCTGGAAGGCGATGTCCTGGTCGAGGTTGACGCCGTACCAGATCCCGCGCGGGCTGGGGTCCACGATGCTGTCGAGGATCAGCTTGTCGACCCGCTGCGGGAACAACTGGCCGTACACGGCGCCCAGATAGGTGCCGTAGGACCAGCCGAGGTAGGACACCTTCGCTTCGCCGAGCGCCGCGCGGACGTCGTCCATGTCGCGGGCGTTCTCGGCGGTGCTCATGTGCGGCAGCAGGTCCCCGCCGCGGGCCGCGCAGCCCTCGGCGTACGTGCGCGCCCGGTCGAGCAGCCGCTGTTTGTCGGCCTCGGTGCGCGGCACCGGGTCGGGCTTGGGCGCCTGGTCGAAGACCGCGGTGTCGACGCACTGCACGGGCGAGCTGTGGCCGTTGCCACGCGGGTCGATGCCGACGATGTCGTACCGGTCGCGCAGGTCGGCGGGCAGCCGCTGCTGGACGGCCGCGGCCAGCCACATGCCCCGCCCGCCGGGCCCGCCCGGATTGACCAGGATGGTGCCCGCCTTGGGGCCGCGGCCGGTGGCCTGGGCGAGCGAGACGGCGAGCGTGGTGGTGCGGCCGTCGGGGTGCTCGTGGTCGAGCGGGACGGCGAGCGTGCCGCAGCGCAGCGTGCCGGACAGGTCGGCGGGGCAGGCGCCCCAGGCGAGCCCGGGCGAGACCCGGGGCACGGGACCTCCGGCGGCGGCGGTGCCGTCACTGCCGTCGGTGCCGACCGCGGGACCGGCGATGCCCAGTGCCGCGAGCGCCGCCGCGACAGCCGCCACCGCAAGGCTCTTGGTCACGACGCGTGGCACAGCATCCCCCTCCCGCCGACGCCGGGTGCGCGGCCTCCTCGGCCGATGATCGGCAGCCGCCGCGGGCGGATGAAGGGGAACAACGAACAGTCCACCCGACCGGGGCGGAAAAACGCCCGATCGGGTGGACTGGGGAACTACTGGAGAGCGCCGCCGCGCGAGGCCTGAGCCGACGCCGCGTCAGCCTCGGTCGGCCGCGGCCGACCGGGCTCAGCTGATGTCGACGATCGGCTCGCCGGAGATCACGCCGTCCTTCTGCATCTGCTCGGCGATGATGAGGGCTTCCTCGATGAGCGTCTCGACGATCTTCGACTCCGGGACGGTCTTGATGACCTCGCCCTTCACGAAGATCTGGCCCTTGCCGTTGCCGGACGCGACGCCGAGGTCGGCTTCCCGGGCCTCGCCCGGACCGTTGACGACGCAGCCCATGACCGCGACGCGCAGCGGCACCTTGAGCCCGTCGAGGCCCGCGGTGACCGCGTTGGCGAGCTTGTAGACGTCGACCTGGGCGCGGCCGCAGGACGGGCAGGAGACGATCTCCAGGCCGCGCTGCCGCAGCCCGAGCGACTCCAGGATCTGCGCGCCGACCTTGACCTCTTCGACCGGCGGCGCGGACAGCGAGACGCGGATGGTGTCGCCGATGCCCTGGGACAGCAGCGCGCCGAAGGCGACCGACGACTTGATGGTGCCCTGGAACGCCGGACCGGCCTCGGTGACGCCGAGGTGGAGCGGGTAGTCGCACTGCGCGGCCAGCTGCTTGTACGCCTCGATCATGACGACCGGGTCGTTGTGCTTGACCGAGATCTTGATGTCGCGGAAGCCGTGCTCTTCGAACAGCGAGCACTCCCACAGCGCCGACTCGACGAGCGCCTCGGGGGTGGCCTTGCCGTGCTTCTGGAGCAGGCGCTTGTCGAGGGAGCCGGCGTTGACGCCGATCCGGATCGGCACCCCGGCGTCGGACGCGGCCTTGGCGATCTCGCCGACCTTGTCGTCGAACGCCTTGATGTTGCCCGGGTTGACGCGCACCGCGGCACAGCCGGCGTCGATGGCGGCGAACACGTACTTCGGCTGGAAGTGGATGTCCGCGATGACCGGGATCTTCGACTTGCGGGCGATGTCCGGCAGCGCGTCGGCGTCGTCCTGCGACGGGACGGCGACGCGGACGATCTGGCAGCCCGAGGCGGTCAGCTCGGCGATCTGCTGGAGGGTCGCGTTGACGTCGGAGGTCAGCGTGGTGGTCATCGACTGCACCGAGACCGGGGCGTCGCCGCCCACGGGCACGTTGCCGACCATGATCTGCCGCGACTTGCGGCGCGGAGCGATCGGCCGGTTGGGTACGGACGGCATGCCGAGCGTGATCGCGGTCATAGCTGCTTCAGCCCCGGGTAGGTCGGACGAACAGTGCGCGGCCCGTCGCCGACGCAGTCGGCACGGAAGCCGATCACCAACGCTACGGCACGCGCCAGGCAACCGCGTAAAGGCGTCCCCTACCGAGCGAATCTGTTGCAGTACCGGCACATAGCGTTGCGACAACCGGCTGGTCCGGCCCGGAAGGCGATCACCGCGGGTGTCCGAAAACGACCGGGCCCGCACTGCGCGGCAGTGCGGGCCCGGTGTCGGCGCAGGTCAGGCGCGGGTTATGTGACCTTGACCGGATTCACCAGGTCGGCGATCAGCACGAGCACCGTGAAGCCGATGAACACCATCGCGACCGCGTACGCCACCGGCATCAGCTTGGCGACGTCGAACGGCCCCGGGTCCGGGCGGCGGAACATCCGGGCGACCCGGCGGCGGAGCGATTCCCACAGCGCGCCGACCATGTGCCCGCCGTCCAGCGGCAGAAGCGGCAGCATGTTGAACAGGAAGAGGCCGATGTTGACCATCGCGAGGATCTGCACGAAGTAGAAGATCCGGTCGGTCGCGGGAGCATCGGCGGCCAGCACCTCGCCGCCGATCCGGGCGGCACCGACCATGCCGACCGGCGAGTCCTTGTCGCGCTCCTCGCCCTGGAACGCGGCGCCCCACAGCGCCGGGACCTTCTGCGGGATCCGCGCCAGGCCTTCGATGGACTTGTCGATGTACGTGCCCATCTCGTCGACGACCCCGCCGACGCCCAGGGTGTTCCGCTCGATCAGGGGGCTGAAGCCGAGGAAGCCGGACCGCACGTACTTGCCGTCTATCGCCTGACCGTTGCCGTCCAGCTTCGCCATCTCGTTCTGGGCGATGGTCGGCGTCAGGGTCACACGCTGCCCGTCGCGTTCCACGACCACCGTGACCTGGCCGCTGCTCTTGCGGATGAGCGGCTGGAGGTCCGTGTACGAGTTGACCGGGACCCCGCCGAACTCGACGATGCGGTCGCCTACCTTCAGCCCGGCGGCCTTGCCGGGCGCGGCCGCGTCGTCGGCCTTGCACTCGCGGCTCGCGTCGCTCGCGGGCACCACGCAGTCGGTCACGACGGCGACCTTGGTGCTCGGCTGGTTGATGCCGTAGAACATCCACGTTCCGGTGAGGATCGCAACGCCCAACACCAGGTTCATCGCCGGCCCGGCCAGCATGATGAGGAACTTCTGCCACGGCTTGCGGGTGTAGAACATCCGCGTCTCGTCGCCGGGGCCGACCTCTTCGTAGGAGGCCTCGCGGGCCTCCTCGATCATGCTGCGCCACGGCGAGGTGCTCTTGGCCTTGACGCGGCCTTGGTCGTCCGGCGGGAACATGCCGATCAGCCGGCAGTAGCCGCCGGCCGGGATGGCCTTGAGGCCGTATTCGGTCTCGCCGACCTTCTTCGACCACAGGGTCTTGCCGAAGCCGACCATGTACTGCGGGACGCGGACGCCGAACAGCTTGCCCATCGCCAGGTGACCGGCCTCGTGCCACGCGATCGAGAACAGCAGCCCGAACACGAAGACGACGATGCCGATCACGGTCATGAGCAGCGTCATCGGGTGACTCCCAGAGCTTCGGCGACAAGTTCTCGCGCACGGTGGCGGGCCCACAGTTCGGCGTCGAGGACGTCCTCCAGTGTGAGGCCTTCCTCGCCCTTCCCGCGGACGTCGTGCTCTCCGACAACGCGCGCGACGGTATCCACGATCCCGAGGAACGGAAGGTTCCCGGCGACGAACGCGTCCACGCATTCTTCGTTGGCCGCGTTGAACACCGCGGGTGCCGTCCCACCCGTCGCACCCGCCTCGCAGGCCAACGCGACCGCGGGGAACGCCTCGTGGTCGAGCGGGAAGAACTCCCAGCTCTGCGCCTTCGTCCAGTCCATCGCGGGGGCGGCGTCGGGCACCCGGTCGGGCCAGCCGAGGCCGAGCGCGATGGGCAGCCGCATGTCGGGCGGGCTGGCCTGGGCAAGGGTCGACCCGTCGATGAACTCGACCATCGAGTGGATGATCGACTGCGGGTGGACGACGACCTGGATGCGGTCGAACGGGACGTCGTAGAGCAGGTGCGCCTCGATGACTTCGAGGCCCTTGTTGACCAGGGTCGCGGAGTTGATGGTGATGACCGGGCCCATGTCCCAGGTCGGGTGCGCCATCGCCTGCGCGGGGGTGACGTCGGTCAGCTCGGCGCGCGAGCGGCCGCGGAAGGGGCCCCCGCTGGCCGTGACGACGAGCTTGCGGACCTGGTCGTAGCGGCCGCCGCGGAGGCACTGGAACAGCGCCGAGTGCTCGGAGTCGACCGGGACGATCTGGCCGGGCTTGGCCGCGGCCTTGACCAACGGGCCGCCCACGATGAGCGATTCCTTGTTGGCGAGCGCCAGCGTGGTGCCCGCGTTGAGGGCGGCCAGCGTGGGGGCCAGGCCGATCGAGCCGGTGATCCCGTTGACCACGACGTCGCACGGGTGGGCGGCGAGTTCGGTGGCCGCGTCGGGGCCCGCCAGGATCCGCGGGACCTGGTACTCGCCGGTCGCGTAGCCGCGGCGCTTGGCCTCGGCGTAGAACGCCAGCTGGAGGTCCTGTGCGGCGGTGGCCTGCGCGACGGCGACGACCTCGACGCCGAGTTCGAGGGCTTGGGCGGCGAGGAGGTCGACGCGTCCGCCGCCGGCCGACAGGCCCACGACGCGGAACAGGTCGGGGTTCGCCTTGACGACGTCGATCGTCTGAGTCCCGATGGAACCGGTCGAGCCGAGCAGCACGACGTCGCGCCGTGCGGCGGGCCGGGACGGATCGGAGAACGGGGCGTACGGGTCGGCCAGGGAGTCCATCGCACCATTGTGGCGGGCGCGGATGCCCTCCCGTCGCCCGCCCGGCCGCGCAACCGGTCGGGCGGCCCGTCCGGAAAGGCAAACGGGCCCGGCGCAACCCACCCCAGGTCGCCGGGCCCGTCGTAGGGGGGACTCGATCAGAGGTCGAGGCCGGTGAGCACCATGACGCGCTCGTAGGTGAAGTCGTCCATCGCGTACTTGACGCCCTCGCGGCCGACGCCGGACTCCTTGGCGCCGCCGTACGGCATCTGGTCGGCGCGGTAGGACGGGGCGTCGCCGATGACCACGCCGCCGACCTCCAGTTCCTTGTGCGCCCGGAAGGCGGTCTGCAGGTCGTGCGTGAAGACGCCCGCCTGGAGGCCGTACTTGGAGGCGTTGACCGCGGCGAACGCGGCGTCGGTGCCGTCGGCCTTGGCGATGGTCAGGACGGGGCCGAAGACCTCTTCGCACGCGAGGGTGACGTTGTCCGGGAGGTCGGTGAGGACGGTCGGCGCGTAGGTCGCGCCTTCGCGCTTGCCGCCGGCGAGCAGCTTCGCGCCGCCCGCGACGGCCTCGTCGACCCACGACTCGACGCGCTTGGCGGCGTCCTCGCTGACCAGCGGGCCGACGTCGACGGTGTCGTCGGACGGGTTGCCGGTGACCTGCGCGCCGACCTTGGCGACGACCTTCTCGACGAGGCGGTCGTAGACGGCGGCGTCGGCGATCACCCGCTGCACCGAGATGCAGGACTGGCCGCCCTGGTAGTTCGAGAAGGTCGCGATGCGGGTCGCGGCCCATTCGAGGTCGGCGTCGGACGCGTAGTCGGCGAGGACGACCGCGGCGGCGTTGCCGCCGAGTTCGAGGGTGACGTGCTTGCGCGGCACGGAGTCGAGAATCGACCAGCCGACCGGGCCCGAGCCGGTGAACGAGATGACCGGCAGGCGCGGGTCCTGCACGAGCGCGGGCATCTTGTCGTTCGGCACCGGCAGGACGCTCCACGAGCCGGCGGGCAGGTCGGTCTCGGCGAGGATCTCGCCGAGCACCAGCGCGCTGATCGGGGTGGCCGGGGCCGGCTTGAGGATGATCGGCGCACCGACCGCGATGGCCGGGGCGACCTTGTGCGCGACCAGGTTCAGCGGGAAGTTGAACGGCGCGATCCCGAGCACGACGCCGCGCGAGAAGCGGCGGACCAGCGCGTAGCGGCCGGTGCCGCCGGCGTCGGTGTCGAGGCGCATGCCCTCGCCGTTGAACCGGCGGGCTTCCTCGGCGGCCCAGCGGAAGACCGAGACGGCGCGGCCGACCTCGCCGCGCGCCCACTTGATCGGCTTGCCGTTCTCGGCGGTGATCAGGCGGGCGATCTCCTCGGTGCGCTCGGCGAGGCGCTTGGCCACGTGGTCGAGCGCGGCGGCCTTGCGGTACGCGGGCAGGCCGGAGAACTCGTCGCGGACGGCGTAGGCCGCGGCGACGGCTTCCTCGACCTGCGCGTCGGTGGGCACGCTGACCCGGCCGACGAGGCTGTTGTCGTAGGAGTGGGTGACGTCGAAGGCGGACTCGCCGGTCGCCTGCCGACCGGCCAGCCAGAACGCGTGGGTCGTGGTCACGGGAACTCCATGCTGCTGCGCGTACGGGATCGGCGCAGGGCCGCGCCGTTGTCCCTCACGGTACGGCGGGCGCGCGGGAGCGGCTTTGTCCACTGCGGCGGAATCCGGCTCGGCGAACGCTACGGAATGGCCAGCCGGTCGGCGGTGCCGGTCAGGACGGCTCCGGCTCCCCCGCCGCGCGCAGCGCGAGCCACAGTTCCGCCCGCACGTCCGGGTCGTCGAGGCGGCGGCCGAGGATCTCCTCGGCACGCCGGATCCGGTACCGCAGCGTGTGCCGGTGCACGCCGAGGTCGCCCGCGGCGGCGTCCCACTGGCCGTGCCGGGCGAGCCACGCGCGGACCGACGCGACGAGGTCGCCGCGGCCGCCCGCGTCGTGCGCGTGCAGCGGGGCGAGGAGTTCCTCGGCCCAGGCGCGCACCGCGTCGCCGCCGAGGAGGGGCAGGAGGGAGGCGGCGGCTTGGCCGTAGACGCTGACGGTGCGGTCGCCGCGCACGCCGATGCCGTACACCTGCCGGGCCTGCCGGTGCCCTTCCGCGACGCCGGCCGGGTCCGCGGCCACCGTGCCGGACACCCCGACGACGATGCCGGGCAGGTCGCGGGCCGCGCGCTCCCACACCGCGGCCGGATCCCCCTCGGCGAGGCGGGCCGGTGCGACGACCACCACGGTGTCGTCGAAGTCGGCGGTGAACACGTCGGTGCCCAGGGCCGCGGCGCGCTCGGCGAAGGGGAGCCGGGCCGCTTCCGGGCCGCGGGCGGAGGCCACGACGACGTCGCCGGACGGCAGCGGGGTGCCCAGGTCGGCGGCGATCGCGCGGACCAGGCCGCCGTCCGCGTCGTCGCCGCCGAGGTCGGCCGCGTCGCCGAGCCACATGCGCAGGAGTGCGGTGCGCATGCGCCCCTCGGCGGCGTGCAGCGCCCGGGACTGTTCGAGGGCGAGGGTGAGCAGCGAGGTCGCCGAGGCGACGATCTGGCGGTCGGCGGCGCCGGGCGGGTTCTCCGAGCCGACCGCGAGGAAGCCGCGGATGCGCCGGTCCGCGCCGAGGGACTGCAGGACGACGCGTTCGCCGTGCGGCCCGGAGCCTTGCAGCGAGGCCGAGGCGGGTGCCGACAGGCCGCGCAGCCGGGTGACGTCCTCGGCGAGCGCGGCGGCCCGGGAGCGGGCGGGGGCCGGGCTGACGTGGACCGGGGTGCCGGACGCGTCGTACAGCGCGGCCCAGCCGCCGAGCCGGGCGGCGAGGCGGCGGATCAGGGCCGCGGTGCCTTCCCGGCCGAGGACCGCGCGGGTGAGTTCCTGCTGGGCGGTGAAGCTCGTGGTGACGGTCTCGTACTGGTCGGCGGCCAGGGCCGAGGACACCATCTTGCTGATCGCGATGAACGGCGTCGGGCGCGGCACGGCGAACACCGGCAGACCGCGTTCCTCGGCGGCTTCCAGGACGGCGGCGGGGACCTTGGTGTGCGTCAGGCCGATGCCGAGGCCCAGGCCGACGACGCCGGCTTCGGCGAGGCGTTCGACGTAGGCGCGGCGTTCGTCGGACGACCGGCCGATCTTCATGCCGGTGGTCAGGACCAGCTCGCCGCCTTCGAGGTACGGCGTCGGGTCGGCGAGTTCGCTGGTGTGCACCCAGCGGATCTGCCGGTCGAGGTTGCGTTCCCCGGCCAGCACCAGCAGGTCGAGCGCGGGGGCGCGGACGAGCTGGTCGAGCGTGGGAGGCATGGCGCGGTTCCTGACGGCGAAGCGGCGGCCTGCGGCGCCGCCCCGTCGGGAGCGGCGGCGTTGGGCCGAAGTGGAGCACGAGGACTCCTCCATTGTGCCGCGGCGGCGCAGTCGCGGCAGCAGCCGCGTGTCGCCATGCGGAATGATCATCACTCCTCCGCAACGGTCCACTACATTGAGTGCGTTTCCTGGTGCGGGAATCGACGCGGCGGTGACGGGATGGACGTGGAACGCAGACGGGGCGCCCAAGGACCGGAGAGCGGGGCCACGACCGACACCGCCGGGCAGTGGTGGCAGGACCCCGACGCGGAAGCCCCGGCGTTCGCGCCGCCGCCGGCCGGTGCCGTGCCGCACCCCGCCCGTCCGGGCAGCGCGTCCCTCGTCAAGCAGCCCGGATCCGACCTGCGGTCCTGGGTGTTCGCCCCGCGGTTCCGCGACGCGCCCGGGGTGTACGCGTACGGTCGCGACGAAGCCGCGCTCAAGCTCAAAGCCCTCGACGACCGGGCCCGCCGCCGCCCCGACGGGGCGCTGATCCGCCGTGCCGTGCTGTGGCTGCTGCTGTCCGCGATCGCGTTCCGCTGGTTCGTGCTCGTGTACTCGTGGATCGTCATCAACGTCATCCCCGAGTTCCTGTGGCCGCTGTTCGCCTCGCTGTTCTGGGTCGCCTGCATCGGCTTCTTCGCGTACGTCGGCCGCTGGCACGAACTGCTCCTGCCCTACCTCGCGCCGCTCCTGCAACGGCTCGAGACCCGGGCCGAGGCCAACGGCAAGCCCACGGCCGAGCAGTGGCGCCGCGCCGGGACCTTCCTGCTGGCCGGCCTGGTCGCCTGGGCGATGCTGCAGCGCCCGTTCGTGTGGCTCCTCCTCCAGACGTTCCCGGACAGCCGCCACACCCTGCACGAGCTGCAGTGGCTCATCCGCATCGTCTACAACGCGGCGTTCCTGGCGGCCGCCGCCTACTGGGGGCGCTGGCCCGAGGTGCTGCGGCCCTACCTCGCCAAGCCGCGCCCGGCCGAACCGGCGGACCCCGACGACGCCGCCGAGACGGCCGCGCCGGCCGACGACGACCTGTGGCCCGAGCTGCGCGACGCCGGTTTCGTCGGCGCCGCGAACCGGCTCGACGAGGAAGCCGACCTCGGCCGCCTCGGCGACGTCGACTATCTGCGGCTCCGCCGGGTTCTGGAAGCGAGCGGCGGCGACTTCGACTTCCTGGACGACGTCGCCCACGAGGTCCGCGAACGCGGCGCGGGGGCGTGCGCGCACGGCTCCGGCGCCCGCGACCTCAAGCCCCGCGAAGCCGTGCACGACCTGATGACCGGCCAGGTCAAGGTCGGCGAAGCGGCGGACAGCGACCGCAACACCGCACCGGTGCGCGCGGTCGGATTCGCGCTGGAACCCGATGTGCTCGGCACGTCGATGGTGGTCGTCGGCCCGTCCACCGCGGGCGAGGCCGACGCGCTGCTGCGGCCGGTCGTCGAGTCGCTGAGCCTGTCGGCGCTGGCCGGGGCGGCGTCCGTGGTGGTGCTCGACGCCAAGGGCGCCGCGTTCGCCCGCAAGGGCGCCTACGACATCGAGATCGTGCTGGGCGACCCCGACTCGGCGTGGGGCATCGACCCGTACGGCGGTTCCGCGACGGCCGAGGAGGCCGCGGACCGGCTCGCCACCGCGGCACTGGGCGACGAGGACGACGCCCGGCTGCGCGACACCGCCCGCAGCGCGCTGCACCAGGCGATCGCCGCCTACGTCGCGGCCTTCGGCCGCCACCCCGGCTTCGCCGCCCTCCTGGACCTGCTCGACGGCCACGCCGACGCGGTCGACGCGCTCCGTACCGCCCTCGAGGCGGCGGGCCGCGCCGGCGAGTTCGAACGCGGCCTGCGCACGCTCGCCCGGGCCGACGAGGGCGCGCGCGCCGTCGTGCAGCGCCTGTCGGTGCTGGAGCGTCCCGGTGTGGCCGCCTTGTTCGACCCGTCCCGGCAGCGCTTCGCGATGCGCCACATCGACCGCCCGGTGCGCGTGCGGGTGGCGCTGAACGAAGCGTCCTACCCGGACGCGGCGCGCATCGTCGGCCGGCTCCTCATCGGCCAGTTCGTCCAAGCCGCCGCGGCACGCGACACGTCCGCCGCGGACGACGGCGTGTTCACCTGCCTGATCGCCGACGGCGCGGGCGCGTTCGTCGACGAGTACGCCGCGCAGGGCATGGCCTGGCTGCGCAGCCGCAACGCCGGAATGGTGCTGGCGGTGCGCTCGATGGACGACTTCGCGCCGCGGCTGCGAGCGACGGTCTTCGGTGCGGTCGGCTGCAAGGCCGTCCTGCCGGGCGCGGGTCCCCGCGATGCGGAGGCGTTCGCCCAGCACTGGGGCAAGCGGCTGGTCGAGGAGACGTCGGTGACCAAGGGCGCGCCGGAGGGCGGCCTGCTGCGCAAGACCCGCTTCGCGCTGATGGGCGCGCTGTTCGGGGAGAAGGCGGCGGGCGGTTCGGAGAGCGTGACGGTGCGCAAGGTCGAGCGGTACCGGTGGTCGCCGTCCGAGATCACCGGGGAACTCGGCGCCCGCCACGCGCTGTGCAGCCTGACGACCCGCGAGGGCGAGCGCACCGGGCCGGTGCTGGTCGAACTGGGCAAGTAGCGGGGCCGGGCCGGAGCCGCGTCGAGGCGGTCGGCCGCACACGCCGCCGACTTGTCCACCGCGGCCAGGTCGACCCGACCCACTTCACCGGTGTGGCGCATGCACGGCGCCCCGAAACCGACCTAGCCTGCGGTCATACCCGCCTTCCCGTCACAAGGAGACCTCGATGGGCGCTTCGCAGCCCGGCGGGCCGTCGCTTCCGCAGGAGCGCCGGCTTGTCACCGCCATCCCCGGCCCCAAGTCCGTCGAGCTGATGGAGCGCCGCAACAAGGCCGTGGCCCGCGGGGTCAGCACGACCCTGCCGGTGTTCGTCACCCGTTCCGGCGGCGGCGTCGTCGAGGACGTCGACGGCAACTCGCTGATCGACTTCGGCTCCGGCATCGCCGTGACCAGCGTCGGCAACAGCGCCGAGGCCGTGGTCCGCCGCGCGACCGAGCAGCTCCAGCGGTTCACGCACACCTGCTTCATGGTCACCCCGTACGACTCGTACGTGGCCGTCGCCGAGCAGCTCAACGAGCTGACCCCGGGCGACCACGAGAAGCGCACCGCGCTGTTCAACTCGGGTGCCGAAGCGGTGGAGAACGCGGTCAAGATCGCCCGCGCCTACACCAAGCGCACGGCGGTCGTCGTGTTCGACCACGGCTACCACGGCCGGACGAACCTGACGATGGCGCTCACCGCGAAGAACATGCCGTACAAGGAGTCCTTCGGCCCGTTCGCGCCCGAGGTCTACCGGGTGCCGGTGGCGTACCCGTTCCGCTGGCTGACCGGTGCGGAGAACTGCGCCGACGAGGCCGCGGCCGCCGCGATCGACGCGGTCACCAAGCAGATCGGCGCGCACAACGTCGCCGCCGTGGTCATCGAGCCCATCCTGGGCGAGGGCGGCTTCATCGAGCCGGCCAAGGGCTTCCTGCCGAAGATCGTGGAGTTCTGCCGCGAGAACGGCATCGTGTTCGTCGCGGACGAGATCCAGACCGGCTTCTGCCGCACCGGCGAGTGGTTCGCGTGCGACGACGAGGGCATCGTCCCGGACCTGATCACGACCGCCAAGGGCATCGCGGGCGGCCTGCCGCTCGCCGCGGTCACCGGCCGCGCCGAGATCATGGACGCCGCGCACGCGGGCGGCCTGGGCGGCACCTACGGCGGCAACCCGGTCGCGTGCGCCGCGGCGCTCGGCGCGATCGAGACCATGCGCGCGCACGACCTCAACGGTGCCGCGCAGCGCATCGGCGAGGTCATGAAGGGCCGCCTGAACACGATCGCGGAGAAGAACCCGGCGATCGGCGAGGTCCGCGGCCGCGGCGCGATGATCGCCATCGAGCTGGTCAAGCCCGGCACCAAGGAGCCCGCCGCGGACTACGCCGGCGCCATCGCCAAGGCCTGCCACGCCGAGGGCCTGCTGGTCCTCACCGCGGGCACCTACGGCAACGTGCTGCGTTTCCTGCCGCCGCTGGTCATGCCGGAGCACCTGCTCGTCGAGGGCCTCGACATCCTGGAGAAGGCCATCGCGCAGGTCACCGCCTGACGTCCGGCGCACACCCGCGGCCGCGGCCCCCTACCGTCTTCGGGGGCCGCGGCCGCGGTCGTTCCCGGGCCTTGCCGATGCCGCTCTCGCACGGATTTTGTGTACGGGCGCCGAAAACCGGGCCGGCCGCGGGCTCCACGCCCTGGGTGCAACCGCACGTCACGTGGTGCCGGGCTCGCCGATGTGCAGCCCGTCGACCGCGTCCCAGCCGCACAGCCGCAAAATGCGGAGCATCTGCCGGGAGGCGCCGACGAGGACCAGGCGGGCATCGCGTCGGGCGAGTTCCGCGGCGCCCTCGACGACGACGCGGAGACCCGCGACGTCGATGAAGGCGAGGCGGTGCACGTCGACGATCACGTCGGCGCCGTCGCGGGCCACGGAACGCAGCGACTGCCGCACGATCTCGACGTTGGCCAAGTCGACTTCGCCGTCCAGGCGGATGCCGCGCGGCTTCGCCGTGCGGACCACGCGGAGCTGGCGGTCGCTGGTGATCACCACACCGATGCCGGTGTCGGCGCCCGCATGGTGCTCGCGGTGGGCGGGGCGCGGAGTGCCGCGCGGCTCGGTGAAGCGGGCGTCGCGCAGCGGGGTGTACGCCGTCGTGAAGCGGCGGGCGCGGGCCGACGCGGCAGGTGTCGCGGAGGACGGCACCTGCGGTGCTGTGTGGTGCGTGGCGCGGTGTGTGGGATAGCCGGACTCTTCAACCACCTTGGAACCCTACCTTTGCGAACCGACGGCGGGCGGGCTCGGAGGACCGTGCGCTGACGTCACGTCGCCCAACCTCGGGCGGTTCAACGCCCGGTGTGCCCCCTCGTCGGTCCGGGCCTCCGTCGTGCGGAGAACCGGTTAGCCCGTGCTGTGACGCCGCTCACAATCCGGGGCTGACACCGTACATCCACAGCGGCTGACAACGCCAGAGCCCGGGAGGCAAGAGATCCGCCACGGCACGCCAGGGGGAACCAGGGGGAATCACAGGGAGGGTCCGGAGGCGGCTTTCGGCACCGGTCCGGCCGGGTACCCGCAGCCGCGGCGGCACGGGGACGACGGCCAAGCAAGGACGCACAGCGCGAAGGGCGTGGAGAAGGTGTGCAGGGATTGTGTCGAAGGACGCGAATCGGGAACTCGGGCGCGCCCGTTCCACGTATCTTCGAGTGAGATGCACGCGAGGACCCCAGATGCCGGACCCGGCACACCCCCCCGTTCCGGGCCCGGCCGACCCCAGGCCGGCCTTGAGCAAGCCGGCCGCCGCCGCCCCGGGACAACGCCCCCCGTCCCGGGGCGGCGGCCCTCCCCGGTCCGCCGCCCGCTGCTGGTCCCCGGCCTGCTGCTCGCCTTCCTGGTCTTCCTCACCGTCCAGGTGCTCGCCGCTGCCGGACCGCTGATCCCGCTGGACAGTGCGGTCCGCGACGGCATGCGCGACCTGGCGGCGACGCAGGGGTTGTCGTGGCTCGACGGCCCGATGCACGCGCTGGCTGACTTGGGCGGCCCGCTGCAGGCCGGCTCGGTACTGCTGGTGTGCGCGCTGGCAACGGGCTGGATCGCGCACCGCCGGGCGATGGCCGCGGAGACGGAACAGCCCACGGACGCGCGCGGGCCGGAGGCAGGCGACGCAGCCGTGGCCGCCACCGAGCCGCACCAGGCGCCGCGGGCGGAAGCCTCGGCCGCCCTGCCCCCGGCGTCACCACGGGGACCCGCCCCCGCCACCCCGTCATCCCCCGGCACCGCGGCCCTCACCCGCCTCTACGTCGCCGTCGCGGCGGCCGTCGGCGCCGTATCCGCGATCGTCATCGGCGGGAAGATCGTCATCGCCCGGCCCGGCCCCGGCGAGCACGAGATCGCGCGCGGCGAGTGGGGCTTCTTCCCGTCCGGGCACACCGCCACCTCCGCGATCTGTCTCGGCGCCGCGGCGTTGCTGCTCGGGACGGTGCTCGGCCCGCGGGCCCGGCGCCGGGTCTACGCGGGGGCGGTCGTGCTGTGCGCGCTCGTCGGCTTCGCCTTGCTGTGGTGCGACTACCACTGGCTCGGCGACGTGCTGGCGAGTTGGACGCTCTGCGGCGTGGCGTTGTGGGCGGCCGCGCGGTTCACGCCCGTCGACCGTCCGGCGGCAGAAACGTTCGCCCCGGAAACCGGCGGCACCGGCAGCACCCGCGCCACCGACTGACCGCCGCTACGTCCTCAGCTCCCCCGCCCGCTTCGCCGTCTCCTCCAGCGCCGCGTGGAACCCGCGCATCGTCTCCTCGACGATCTCGCCCGCCGGCCGCACCGCGTCGACCAGTCCGACCGACTGCCCCGCCGACGCCAGCGACGCCTCCATGTCGCCCTCGAAGTAGAGCCGCTTCACCGCCGCCAGCGACCCGCCCGCCGGTCCGCCCGCGGCCGCGAGGCCGCTCGAGTAGTCCGTCTTGAGCACCCGCATCGTCGGGCTCCCCGACCGGTTCACCACCACGGTCCCGGTCTCGTCGGCCGTCACCACGGCCTGCTTGTAGTTCCCGTGCACCGGGCTCTCCGCACTCGACAGGAACCGCGTCCCCATCTGCACCGCCTCGGCGCCGAGCGTGAACGCCGCCGCCATGCCGCGGCCGTCGACGATCCCGCCCGCGGCGATCAGCGGCAGGTCGGTGAGCGCCCGGACCGCTTGCAGCAGCACCAGCAGCGACACCTCGTCGGGGTTCTTGAACCCGCCGCCCTCCGCGCCTTCCACCACCAGGCCGTCGACGCCCGCTTCCACGGCCTTGCGGGCCGCGCGTACCGACGGGACGACGTGGTACACCGTCAGGCCGTGCTCCTTGAGCATCGGCAGGTAGCGCGTCGGGCTGCCCGCCGACGTGGTGACGAACCGGACCCCGGCGTCGGCCACGTACCGCACGAGGGTGTCGTCGCGCAGGAACATCAGGGGCAGGTTCACCCCGAACGGCAGCCCCTCCGCGACCATCGCGTCGATCTCCGCGCGGCACGCGTCGACCTCCCCGGAGGAGGTCTCGATCATCCCGAGGCCGCCCGCCCGGGAGACGGCGGCGGCGAGGCGGGAGCGGGCTATCCAGCCCATGGGCGCCTGGACGATCGGGTAGCGGGCGCCGGTGTGGGCGAGGACGCGGTTGGCCATGGCGCGGACCGTACCGCGACGGGCCCGCGGGCTGAAGATCCACTGCCCGGGCGATCCCGTTCCGCCACCGGCCGGTCACACCCGGAACACAACCGCTCAGCCTCCGGTATCACACCGGTAACGGAGGTCTCACACTGCGGGAAAATTTCCGCATCAACTACTGCGGATTCCTTGGGCGTCGACGGCCTGAGACAAAGGAAACTGACGTCGGGTCAGGCGGAAGCCTTCGGAATCAGTTGTTGACGGCATCTTGACGCCCAGGCGAACGGGAGCTTTCATTACGCAGCAACTTGCAGACCCGGCCGCCGATCAGCGTCGCTCGCTCCGGCCCCGTCTTGCTCCCGTCCCGGAGGCGATACTCGCACCCCCTGTTGGATCAGGAATGCGCCCATGGCTGAAGCAACACTCCCCACGGTCGATGCGGGTACCCCCCAAGCCTCCGTCGGGCCCCAGCTCCACGACGGCGCGCCGAAGCCGCTCAAGCGGTCTCTCGGCGTCGTCGGCGGCACTCTGCTCACCCTGTCCTGTCTGACGCCGGCCTCGTCGCTGTTCGTCATCGTGCCCGGCATGTACGCCGACCTCGGCACCGGCACCCCGCTCGTCCTGATCATCGCCGCGCTGCTGTGCGTCGGTGTCGCGTTCTGCTACTCCGAGCTGGGAACGATGGTCCCGAGCGCGGGCGGCGAGTACGCGATGGTCGGCACGCTGATGGGCCGGTTCGCGGCCTGGATCGCGTTCATCGTCGCGGGCATCGTCGTCATGGTCGTGCCGCCCATCATCGCGATGGGCACGGGCGACTACATAGGTTCGATCGTCTCGCTCGACGACAACGGCCTGAAGTGGGCCGGCGCGCTCGTCATGATCGGCGCGATGGTCATGGGTCTGCTCGACCTGCGCGCCAACGCGTGGGTGACCGGCATCTTCCTCGGCCTCGAGGTGATCGCCGCCGCGATGGTCGCGTTCCTCGGCTTCGGCAACACGGACCGCCCGGTCGGCGACCTGGTGCACGCGAAGACGCTGACCGAGTCGGGCGGCATGAGCCCGGTCTCGACCGCGATCCTCATCTCCGGCCTGGCGATGGCGCTGTTCGCCCTCCAGGGCTTCTCCACGGCGGTCTACCTGGCCGAGGAGATGGAGCAGCCGCGCCGCACCGTGTCCCGCACCGTGCTGTGGACGCTGGGCATCGGCGCCGCGATCCTCATCATCCCGACGATCGCCATCACGCTGGCCGGCGGCGACATGAAGGCGCTGACCGACGGCGACCTGCCGACCCTCATCGAGGGCTGGAGCAACCACGGCGTCGCGACGTTCATCAGCCTGTGCATCGCACTCGCGATCATCAACGCGGCGATCGTCATGGTCATCCAGAACTCCCGCGTGCTGTACGCATCGGCGCGCGACCGGGCCTGGCCGGAGCCGATCAACAAGGCGTTCGGCACCGTCAACCGCTTCGGTTCGCCGTGGGTGTCGACCCTTGCGGTGAGCATCCCGGGCGCCGTCCTGTGCTTCGTCGACCTGACGCTGCTCAACGCGGTCACCGGCGTCGCCGTGACGCTGCTCTACCTGCTGGTGGCCGCCGGTTCGCTGGCCGCCCGCCGGGCGCACCACAAGCACACGCCCGCGTGGCGGATGCCGCTGTGGCCGGCCGTGCCGGTGGTCCTGATCGGCGCGCTGGTCTACATCATGGTCGAGCTGTTCAAGGACGAGCCGAAGGCCGTGTACGTGACGCTCGGCATCATCGCCGCGGCCGCCGCCTACTGGGGCGCGTACCTGTACCCGCGCCGCCACAGCCGCTGGGTCATCACCCTCGCCGACGAGGGCGCCGACCAGAGCTGATCCGCAGGAACGCGTAGGGCCCGGCGAGACGAACTCGCCGGGCCCTACGGGCATTTCCGGGTATTTTACGGCAGAGGCGCGGCAGCGGGAACGTGGCCGGAAATCAGCCCTCGACCATCAGCGCGCGCAACTGCGCCTGCTTCTCCGGTCCGAAGCCGAGCCCCTCGGCCAGGTAGGCGTCGAAGCCGCCCCAGTGGGTGTCCATGACCTCCAGCGCGCCGCGCAGGTACTCCTCGCGGACCTCCAGGAAGGGCGCGAACAGTTCGGCGATCTCCGGGCGCATGGCGACCTTGTCGGCGTTGGGCGCGTAGCGCTTGGCCGGGTCGTTGCTCTCCAGGTAGTTCGCCACGATCTCGGCGTCCGCGACGCCGCAGATGCGCTGCACGAGCGCGGCGGCGATGCCGGCCCGGTCCTTGCCCGCCGAGCAGTGCACGACGGCGGGGAGGCCGTCGGCGAGCAGCGCGTCGAGCAGCGCCGCGTGGTTGTCGCGGCGGCTGACCACCTGGTCGCGGTAGTCGCGGCCGATCATCGCCTCGGCTTTGCCGTCGCCGAGCCGGTCGCGGATGACGACCGGGTCGCCGCCCTTGATGTCCGACCAGAAGTCCGAGTGCCGCGCGGGGTCGGTCATCGGCAGGTTGATCCGGCGGGCGCCGTCGGGGAGGTGGCCGGCGCCGTCGAGTTCGATGTCGGCGGGCGAGCGCAGGTCGACGATCAGGCGGATGCCGAGGCCGTCGAGGACCTTGCGGTCGGCGTCGGTCGGTTTCGCCAGGTGTCCGCTGCGGTAGTAGCGCCCGGCCCGGATCCGGCGGCCGTCGGCGGTCGGGAGACCGCCGATGTCGCGGAAGTTGCGGACGCCTTCGAGGGCCGCGATGCCGTCCTCGGCATCCGCGTGCTGCTGGCCCACACGTGCTCCTCTCACCCGCCCGGGTGGTGCGGCTCCCGGCGGGCCGATCATCTGACGGGTTGTCACGGCATGGTGCCATCGGGCCCGTGCAAGCGGAACGGCCGCACTACGCGAACGTCCGGCGTTTTCGGCGGGATCCGCCCCCGGCTCCATACGCCTGAGTATGGTAACCGCGTCGGGGGATACGACGGAGCCCCGCCGGACGACGCCTTTGGCGTCCGGCGGGGCTCCTGGAATCCGCGGGAAGGGTGGATCAGCCGCGCGGAGTCACTTCGGGGTCACAGCACATGCGGCGACTCAGCTGTTCGTCGGGAAGCCGAGGTTGATGCCGCCGTGGCTCGGGTCGAGCCAGCGCTGCGTGACGACCTTGCCGCGCGTGAAGAAGTGCACGCCCTCGAGGCCGTACGCGTGGGTGTCGCCGAACAGCGAGTTCTTCCAGCCGCCGAACGAGTAGTACGACACCGGCACCGGGATCGGCACGTTGATGCCGACCATGCCGACCTCGACCTCGTTCTGGAACTTGCGGGCCGCGCCACCGTCGTTGGTGAAGATCGCGGTGCCGTTGCCGTACGGGTTGGCGTTGATGAGCGCCAGGCCCTCGTCGTACGAGTCGACGCGGACGACCGACAGCACCGGGCCGAAGATCTCGTCGGTGTAGACGGACATCTCCGGGGTGACCTTGTCGAACAGCGTCGGGCCGAGCCAGAAGCCGTCCGTGGTGTCGTCGCCGTCGATGGCGTGCGTGCGGCCGTCGACGACCAGCTCGGCGCCTTCCTTGACGCCGGCCTCGACGTAGGAGATCACCTTGTCGGCGTGCTGGCGGGTGACCAACGGGCCCATGTCGGAGGTGGCGTTGCAGCCCGCACCGACGCGCAGGCCGGCCACGCGCTCCTTGATCTTGCCGATCAGCTCGTCGGCGATCGGCTCGACGGCGACCAGCGCGGAGATGGCCATGCAGCGCTCGCCCGCGGCACCGAAGCCGGCGTTGACCGCGGCGTCGGCGACCAGGTCGAGGTCGGCGTCCGGGAGGACCAGCATGTGGTTCTTCGCGCCGCCGAGCGCCTGGACGCGCTTGCCGTAGCCCGTGCCGTTCTCGTACACGTACTTGGCGATCGGGGTCGAGCCCACGAACGACACGGACTTGATGTCCGGGTGCTCGAGCAGACGGTCGACGGAGACCTTGTCGCCGTGCACGACGTTGAACACGCCGTCCGGCAGGCCGGCCTGCTTCCACAGGTCGGCGAGGAAGTTCGCGGCCGACGGGTCCTTCTCGGACGGCTTGAGGACGACCGTGTTGCCCGTCGCGATGGCGATCGGGAAGAACCACATCGGGACCATCGCCGGGAAGTTGAACGGCGAGATGATCGCGACCGGGCCGAGCGGCTGGCGGATCGAGTAGACGTCGATGCCGGTCGAGGCCTGCTCCGAGAAGCCGCCCTTCTGCAGCTGCGGGATGCCGCACGCGAACTCCACGACCTCCTGGCCGCGGGCGATCTCGCCGAGCGCGTCGGAGTGCACCTTGCCGTGCTCTTCGACGATGATCGCGGCCAGCTCGTCCTTCTTCGCGTTGAGCAGCTCGCGGAAGCTGAACAGCACCTGGGCGCGCTTGGCGAGCGACGCGTTGCGCCACGTGCCGAACGCCTGCGTGGCGGCGGCGACCGCCTGGTCCACGTCGGTCACCGAGGCGAAGTCGACCGTGCCGGTCACCTTGCCGGTGGCGGGGTTGTAGATGTCGCCGCGACGCTCGGCCGTGCCGGTCCACGCGGCGCCGCCGATCCAGTGGGTTACGTGCTTGCTCAAGGGGAGGCCTCCGGGAACGGCAGCCAGGCACGAGGGCCGGCGGCGAAATGTCATACAACGGGGCGCCTCGTCATAAGGCCGCACCCTATGTACGCCAGTCTCTTCGCCACCGGCCCTCGACTCAACCTGCACCCTGTCGGCCGTTGACCCGTTCGCCTTACAAACCGTCGAACAGACCGGTACCCGGCCCCTCGGGCGTCACCCCGCGGCGGGCAGCCTCAGCTGTCGAAGCCCATGCCCGCCTTGTCGAGCGCCCGCAGCCACAGGTTGCGCTTGCCCTCGTTGGCGTCCGCCCGGGTCAGCGCGCGCTGCGTCAGCTCGATGCCGATCCACCGCGCGGGCTCCGGCGGGAACGGGATCGGCTTGGTCTTGACCATCTTCAGCTCGGTGCGCTCGGTCGACTTGCCGTCCAGCTTGTCGAGCATGACCTCGGCACCGAACCGGGTCGCGCCCACGCCGAGGCCGGTGTAGCCCATCGCGTACGCGACCTTGCCCTTGTAGGCGGTGCCATAGAACGCGCTGAAACGGCTGCACGTGTCGATCGCGCCGCCCCACGTGTGGGTGAAGCGCAGGCCTTCGAGCTGCGGGAACGTCTCGAAGAAGTGCCCCGCCAGCTTGCGGAACGTGGCCGGGCGCTGGTCGTGCTCCGCCGACACCTTCTGGTTGAAGTCGTAGACCGCGTCGTAGCCGCCCCACAGGATCCGGTTGTCCTCGGACAGCCGGTAGTAGTGGAAGTGGTTGGCGCTGTCGCCGATGCCCTGGCGGTTCTTCCACCCGATCGAGTCGAGCTGCTCGGGGGTGAGCGGCTCGGTCATCATCGCGTAGTCGTAGACGGGCACGACGAAGTTGCGCAGGCGCTTGACCAGGTTCGGGAACACGTTCGTGCCGAGCGCGACCCGGCCGGCGTAGAGGCGGCCGTAGCCGGTCTCCAGCACCATGCCCGCGCCGTGCGCGGCGATGCTGTCGACCTGGGTGTACTCGTAGATGCGCACGCCCAGCTTCAGGCACGCGGCCTTCAGGCCCCACGCGAGCTTGGCCGGGTTGACCATCGCGCAGCCGTCCTTGTCGAAGACGCCCGCGTGGTACGTCGGCGACTTGACCTCGGCCTGCATGGCGTCGCGGTCGAGGAAGACCTGGTCCGCGCCGTACTTCCGGGCGATGTCGACGCTCTCGCGCAGGTCATCGACCTGGTAGGCCGCCGTGGCCACGGCCAGTTCACCGGTGCGCTCGAAGGCGCAGTCGATGTCGTACCGCTTCACGGCCGCCTCGATCTCGTCGAGGTTGATCCCGCCGAGACGCTCGAGCTGCGCCATCTCGTCGGGCCACCGGTCGAGACCGTTCCACAATCCGTGAGTGAGGCTCGCGGCGCAGAAGCCGCCGTTGCGCCCGGACGCCGCCCAGCCGATCTCGTTGCCCTCCACGAGGACGACGTCGCGCGACGGGTTGCGCTCCTTGGCGATGAGGGCCGTCCACAGGCCGGAGTACCCGCCGCCGACCACCGCGAGGTCGCAGTGCTCGTCGTCGATCAGCTTGGGCAGCGCTGCCGGCTTGGCGGGGTCGTCGAGCCAGAACGGCACGGGTGCGGCGTCCGCGAGGGACCGGGTGGGATCCAGAGAGGTCGCGGGATCCATCGGTTTTCCACCACTCTTCGAGGATTTTCGGAGGTTACTTCACGAAGCTTTCTGCTTCGCTTTTCGGTTCGTCCGCGCTTGGCCGACGATGACGATCGCGACGGCGATGAAGAACATCGCCGACCCGATCACGTTGATCTGCGGCGGGGTACCCCGCTGTGCCGCGCCCCACACGAACATGGGGAACGTGACGGTGTCACCGGAGTTGAAGTTCGTGATGACGAAGTCGTCGAACGACAGCGAGAACGCGAGCAAGGCGCCCGCGCCGATACCCGGGGCCGCGATCGGCAGGGTGACGCGCAGGAACGTCTGCGTCGGCGACGCGTACAGGTCCTGTGCGGCCTCCTCCAGCTTCGGGTCCATGCCCAGGACGCGGGCCTTGACCGCGACCACCACGAAGCTGAGGCAGAACATGATGTGCGCGATCAGGATCGTCCAGAAGCCGAACGAGATGCGCATGTTGAGGAACAGCGTGCCGAGCGAGGCGCCCATGACGACCTCGGGCATCGACATCGGCAGGAACAGCAGCGTGTTGGTGAAGCCGCGCCCGCGGAAGCGGTAGCGGCCGAGCGCGAACGCCACCGCCGTGCCGAGCACCGTCGCGCCGATGGTCGACAGGACCGCGATCTCCAGCGAGGTGATCAGCGAGTCCTTGATGCCCGCGACGCCGAAGGGGTCCTTCCACGCGTCGAGGGTGAAGCCGTTCCAGGTGTAGTTGAACTTGCCGTTCGGGTTGTTGAACGAGAACAGCAGGACGACCAGGTTCGGCAGCGTCATGTACGCGAGCGCGAGGATGCCGAACAGGGTGACCGCGTTGTTGCGAAGCCAGCGCATCATCAGACGAGGTCCTCCGTGCCGGCCTTGCGGATGTACGCCGACACCATCAGCACGATGAGCAGCATCAGGATGAACGACAGTGCCGCCGCGGTCGGGTAGTCGAGCACGCGGAGGAACTGCGTCTGGATGACGTTGCCCGCCATGCCGGTGTCGGGCGAGCCGAGCCACGCGGCGTTGACGTAGTCGCCGGACGCCGGGATGAAGGTCAGCAGCGTGCCGGACACGACGCCGGGGAGCGACAGCGGGAAGGTGACCTTGGTGAAGGTGGTGCGCGGGTTGGCGTACAGGTCGCCGGCCGCCTCGTGCAGCCGCGGGTCGATGCGCTCCAGCGAGGCATACAGCGGCAGCACCATGAACGGCAGGAAGTTGTACGTCAGTCCGCAGATCACCGCGAGCGGCGTGGCCAGCACGCGGTCGCCCTCGGTCAGCCCGAGCGTCGCGGTGACGTCGGTGAAGTGCAGCGTGTTGAGGACGTCGACGACGATGCCGTTGTCGGCGAGGATCGTCTTCCACGCGAGGGTGCGCACCAGGAAGCTGGTGAAGAACGGCGCGATGACGAGGACCAGCCACATGCCGCGCCACTTGCCGGCCTTGAACGCGATCGCGTAGGCCAGCGGGTAGCCGATGACGAGGCACAGGATCGTGGCCGCCGCGGCGTAGCCGAACGAGCGCAGGAACTGCGGGTAGTAGTCCTGGAACGCGTCCCAGTACGTGCCCCAATGCCAGGTGAACTCGTAGCCCTTCTCCAGACCGCCGGTCTGCAGGGAGGTTCCGCCCTGCACGAGCATCGGGATCAGGAAGAAGACGACGAGCCAGACCATGCCGGGCGCGAGCAGCGCGTACGGCACCCACCGGCCGCGCTTGGGCGGGTCCTTCAGCTCACCCCCCGCACCTGCGGCCTTCTGCGGAATCGCGCTCACGCCGGAACCTCCGCCGGTTCCGGCGCGAGGCCGAAGCCGTGGTCGGGGTTCCAGTCCAGGACGACCGGGGCGCCCGGCACGAGGCGGGCGTCGCGTTCCATGTTCTGCTCGAACACGGTCAGTTCCTGGTCCCACGGCATGCGCACGGTGTACTGCGTGGACACGCCGATGAAGCTGGAGTCGACGATGACGCCGCCGCCGAGCGCGTTGCGGTTGCCGCCGTCCTTGGTTCCCTTGACGGCGTCCGCAGCGTCCTGGTGGCGTATGGAGATCTTCTCCGGGCGTATGCCCATGACGAGCAGGTCGTCCTCCGCGGCGGCCCGCGCCTTCGGCAGCGCCATGCGGGTGCCGCGCACGTCCAGCGTCAGGTAGCCGTCGCTCGTGCCGGTGACCCGGGAATCGAGCAGGTTCGACTGGCCGAGGAAGTTCGCCACGAACTTGGTGCGCGGCGATTCGTACAGCTCGGTCGGCGAACCCATCTGCTCGACCACGCCGCCGTTCATGACCGCGATGGTGTCGGCCATGGTCATGGCCTCTTCCTGGTCGTGGGTGACGTGCACGAACGTGATGCCCACGTCGGTCTGGATGCGCTTCAGCTCGAGCTGCATCTGACGGCGCAGCTTGAGGTCGAGCGCGCCGAGCGGCTCGTCGAGGAGCAGCACCTGCGGGTGGTTGATGAGCGCGCGGGCAACCGCCACGCGCTGCTGCTGGCCGCCGGAGAGCTGGGCGGGCTTGCGCCCGGCCAGGTGGCCCAGCTGGACGAGGTCCAGCATCTCGGCGACCGGCGCGGCCACGTCCTTGCGGCCCTTGCGGCGCAGGCCGAACGCGACGTTCTCGGCGACCGTGAGGTGCGGGAACAGGGCGTAGTTCTGGAAGACGGTGTTGACCGGCCGCTTGTAGGGCGGAAGTCCGGTCACGTCCTGGCCGCCGATGAGCACCTGTCCGCTGCTCGGCTGTTCCAGGCCCGCGATCATCCGCAGCGTGGTCGTCTTGCCGCACCCGGATGCACCGAGGACGGCGAAGAAGGACCCTGCGGGGATCGTCAGGTCGAGGGGCTGGACGACGGTGTTGCTGCCGAAGCTCTTGCTCAGGCCCACCAGATTGACGTCGCCGGAGGCGCCGGCCCGCTGCTGCTCGTTCATGGTTCCTTTGGGCAGCACGAGGACCGCCCGCGCCGGGCGGGCGGGCCTGCGTGCCGGGGACATCACCGTGGCACGCCCGGCCGGCCCGGCCGGGCGTATCAGCGGCGCAAACGGACGATTACCGGTCTCCGAAGATCGTGCGGTGCCAGTCCTTCTCGGCAACCGCGGTGATGTCGTACATCACGTGCTTGACGTTGGTGTACTCGTCGAACGAGTACTGCGACATGTCCTTGCCGAAGCCGGAGGCCTTGTAGCCGCCGTGCGGCATGTCGCTGATGATCGGGATGTGGTCGTTGACCCAGACGCACCCGGCCTGGATCTCGCGGGTGGCGCGTCCGGCCCGGAACACGTCCCGCGTCCACGCGGAGGCCGCGAGGCCGTACGGGGTGTCGTTGGCGAGGCGGATGCCCTCTTCGTCGCTGTCGAACGGCAGCACGACGAGCACCGGGCCGAAGATCTCGTCCTGGACGATCTCCGCGTCCTGGGCCACGCCGGTGACCAGCGTGGGGCGGTAGAAGGCGCCGTCGGCGAGGGCCCCGCCGGGGGCCTCGCCGCCCACCACGATCTTGGCGCCGTAGCCGCGGGCGCGGTCCACGAAGCCGGCGACGGACTCCTGCTGGCGGCGCGAGACCAGCGGGCCGTTGTCGGTGGAGGGGTCCATGGTGTCGCCGTGGCGGACCGCGGCGTACAGGTCGGCGACGCCCTCGACGAAGCGGTCGAACAGCGGGCGCTGCACGTAGGCGCGGGTGGCCGCGGTGCAGTCCTGGCCGCTGTTGATGAGCGACGCGGCGACGGCGCCGTGGACCGCGGCGTCCAGGTCGGCGTCGTCGAAGACCACGAACGGGGCTTTGCCGCCCAGTTCGAGGTGCATGCGCTTGACGGTCTGGATGGCGACCTCGGCGACGCGCTTGCCGACCCCGGTGGAGCCGGTGAACGAGATCATGGACACGTCCCGGTGCGCCATGAGGTGCTCGCCGACGGTGCGGCCCTTGCCGGTGACCACGTTGACGACGCCGTCGGGCATGCCCGCGTCGGCGCATGCCTGGGCGAACATCAGCGAGGTCAGCGGGGTGATCTCGGCCGGCTTCAGGACGATCGTGTTGCCCGCGGCGATGGCCGGGAGGATCTTCCAGGCGGCCATTTGCAGCGGGTAGTTCCACGGCGCGATCGAGCCGACGACACCGATCGCCTCGCGGCGGATCGCCGAGGTGTGGTCGGCGCTGTACTCGGCGGAGGCCTTGCCTTCGAGGTTGCGCGCGGCGCCCGCGAAGTAGGAGACGTTGTCGATCGTGCCGGGCACGTCGAACTCGGTGGTGAGCCGGATCGGCTTGCCGGCCTGCGCGGTCTCGACGGCGGCGAACTCGGCGGCGCGCTCTTCGAGGATCGCGGCGAGGCGGTTGAGGGCGCCCGCGCGGTCCGCCGGGGTGGCCCGGGACCACTCCGGGAACGCGTTCGTGGCGGCCGCGACGGCGCTGTCGACGTCCGCGGTGTTCGCGAGCGTGACGGATTCGACGACCTGCCCGTTGGCCGGGTTGGTCACGTCGAACGTCTCGCCGGACGATCCGGGCCGCAACCGGCCCCCAATGAACTGGTGACCTTCGGCGAAGTCCTGCATGCGGCCCTCCAGAGGCTCGGTTGACTCCGTGCGCGAATCCGGCAGGGGCCGGTCTCAAACAGCCCAACCCGGCGCGATCCTGGACCACCTGGACGGATGGTCTCCTCAGAATCGACCGCCTTGCTCGATGGATTCCGTCGTCTGATGCCATTCTGGCTGATGGATCCATCGGATCGGCACGTGTTCCGCGTCAGCGTAGGACGATGCCTCCCCGGCACCCGGTGCCGCAACTGCCACGGCGACAGGCCAGGGCCGGGCAGATTTACACATCGGAAGGCCGGGGTGCCGGATTTGCGGTAGCGGGGACACGTAGGGCGGGTGCCGGGTATCCCCGAGAAACCTGCCACCATGGAAGTGGTGCGCCCCTGCGCATTTACAGTTTGCGGAGGTAGTACAGGTGTTTCCCACGGTCGCCGACGTCGTCGCGCTCGATGCCGTCCGCCGCGGCATGCCCCAGGTCGTTGCCGGTGAACGCGGCCTGTCCCGGCCGGTGCGCTGGGTGCACATCAGCGAGCTGCCGGACGCCGCCAAGCTGCTCCGCGGCGGCGAGCTGATCCTGGCCACCGGCATCGCCCTGCCGGAGGACCGCGAGGGCCTCCAACGCTACGTCCGCGACCTCGCCCAGGTCGACGCCGCGGGCCTGGTCATCGAGCTGGGCCGCCGGTACGCCGACCAGCTGCCGCGCGCGCTGGTCGCCGCCGCCGAACAGGTCGGCCTCCCGGTGGTCACGCTCCGCCACGAGACGCACTTCGTCGGCATCACGGAGGCCGTGCACGGCCTGATCATCGACGCGCAGCTCGCCGAACTCCAGGCCTCCGAAGCGGTGCACCAGGCGTTCAACGAGCTGGCCGTCGAAGGCGCCGAGCCGGCCGACGTGGTCCGGCAGGCGTCCCGTATGTCCGGCCGCCCGGTCGTGCTGGAGAACCTCGCCCACCAGGTCCTCGCCTACGACGCCGCCGGCATGCGCCCGGAATCGCTGCTCGACCACTGGGAGAACCGCTCCCGGCAGGTCCGCCTCGCCTCCCGGACCGGCTTCGACGACCGCACCGGCTGGCTGGTCACCATGGTCGGCGCTCGCGGCCACGACTGGGGCCGGCTGATCCTGGTCGGTGAAGGCACCGCTCCCCCGCAGCAGCAGAGCATGCTCCTGGAACGCGCCGCCTCCACCCTCGCCCTCAACCGGCTCGTGGTGCGCGACCGCGAAAGCCTCGAACGCCAGACCCACCGCACCCTGCTGTCCGGCATCCTCACGCACTCCTACACCGTCGCCGAAGTCACCCTGCGCGCCCGCGCGTTGGGCGTGAACCTGGAAGGCCGCCGCCTGGTCGGCGTGGTGCTGCGGCTGCGCCGCGGTGTCACCCCCGCGGCCCTCGAATCGCAGGCCCGGCTGCGGGACTTCACCGAGACCGCGGCGGCCGCGGTCCGCGAACGCCGGGTCCAGGCCCTGGTCGGCGGCCTCGACGACGACAGCGTCGGGCTGCTGATAGCGCTGGGCGCACAGGACACCGAAGACGCCGCGCTGGAGGGCTTCTCGGCCGCGCTGCGCAAGCTGGCGCCGGACTTCGCCGCCGACATCGTCATCGCGGTCGGATCGTCGGTCGGCGCGGTCCGCGACGCCCGCCGGTCGCTGCTGGAAGCCACCCAGGTCGCCGACGCCGCGCTGCACCAGGGCGGCGGCGCGCCGTTCTACCGGCTGCCCGACGTGCGGCTGCGCGGCCTGCTGCACCTGTTGCGCGACGACGCACGGCTGCAGACCTACGTGGAACGCGAATTGGGCCCGCTGCTGGCCTACGACGCGCAGCACGGCACTCAGTTGGTGCAGATGCTCGGCGTGTACCTGGAAAACGGCCGCAACAAGTCGGCGGCCGCGGACGCGGCGCACCTGTCACGGCCGTCGTTCTACGAACGGCTGCACCGGATCGAACGGGTGCTGGCTGTGGACCTCGACCAGGTGGAGAGCTGCCTGTCGCTGCATGTGGCGTTGCTGGGGCTGGAGGCGCTGCGGCGGTGAGGGGTGGGGGCGGCGGTGGGCCGCCCCCTTCGCTCGTGTGGTCCCGGTCGCGCTTGCGGTTCAGGCTGCCTGGGTCGCGCCGGTTCCCGCATTCCCGGTGTTCCCGGTGTTCCCGGTGTTCCCGGTGTTCCCTGCGGGCGTGATGCTCTGGAGCGCCCACTGGAACAGGGGTTCGTCGCGCTGCCAGGTGCTTTCGTCGGCGAAGACGTCCACCTCGACGTACACGCCGTTCGCGATGTAGGCGGCGAGGATCGCATGGCGGGCCACACCCGCCTCGGTCCACGTCGACTCCCACACCACGCCGCGCTGCCCGCGGATCGTGCGTTCCTCGAACAGCACGCGCTGATAGTTCGCCAGCACCGCGGTGGCCTTGCCCTCGCGGTCGCGCCAGACGCCGAGCAGGTCGTTGGTCTGCTGGAACGCGGTGCGCGCGTACAGCGTCGTGCGGCCCGCGGGGTCGGTGTAGCCGACGGTCTGGTCCTGCTCGTTGCGCTTCCAGCCCTGCGGGACGGGCCACGAGAAGCGGCCGTTCTCGGTGGCGGTGTTCACCGGTGTCCCGGCGGGGGCGGCGGAGGCTGCCGCCACCGGGTACGCGGGCGACGTCGGTGCGGCCGAAGCCGCCTTGGTCGGAGGCGGGTTCGTCGCCGCCGTGGCCGGCGCGGCGTTCGTCGGGGCCGGGCTCGACGACTTTCCGACGTCGTTCTTCTCCCCGTCGCCGCCCGACGACAGGACCGCGGTGGCGATGACCGCCGCGACGGCCAGCGCCGCGGCGGGCAGCACCACGACACGGCGGCGCCACCATGCACGGGCGGGGCGGTCGGGTCCGCCGCCGCCCGGCTCGCTGCCCGGGGCGTCGCCCGGCCCGGAGTCGGGTCCGCCGGGTGATCCACCGTCCGGGAGACCGGCGGACGTGAGCGGCTTGGTGGCGCCCGATCCGCTCGTGCCGGTGCCGCCGTTCGTCCCGGTGCCGCTCGGCGGCGGTGCGGGAACCCGCGGCAGCACGTCGGTCGGCGCCGCGGCCGCGCTGACCGTGGCATCGGCGTCGAGCACGTCGGAGGTCCCGCGGTTCGCTCCCGGCGCGTCGACCGCTCCGGGCGCGGCGGCCCCGGCGGGAGCCCGCGATGCGGCGCCCGCGCCGCCGAACGACACGACTTCGGTCGCGGCGGCCGCGATGCCCGGCACCCCGCCGGTGCCGGGGACTTCGGGCAGCGGCGCGTCGGGCATCAGGCGGCCGGGCGGGGGGCCTGCGGGGCTCCCGGTCGGGCTGCCGGTCGGGCTCCCCGTCGGGCTTCCGGCCGGGCTTCCGGTCCGTGCGGTGACTTCCACGGTCGGATCGGCCGCATGCCGGCGGGCGTCCTCGGACAGCACGGCTTCGAGGGTGGCCATCACCTCGGCGGCCACCGGACGCGTCTCCGGGTCGCGGCCGAACAGCGCGCGGATCAGCGGCTCCATCGGGCCGGTCTCCGGCGGCACTTCGGGTTTCGCGATGACGATGGCCGCGAGCGTCGCGACCGGGGTCGACCGGCGGAACGGCGAACTCCCGGTCACCGCCGCGCACAACGTCACGCCGAGCGACCACAGGTCGGAGGCCGGTCCGGCGTCGTCGCTCTCGATGCGCTCGGGCGCCATGAACTCCGGCGATCCGACGATGGCGCCGGTGCCGGTCAGCCCGCTGGTGCCTTCCAGCGCGGCGATGCCGAAGTCGGTGAGCACGGCATGGCCGTCGGCTTCGATCAGCACGTTGCCCGGCTTCACGTCGCGGTGCAGGACGCCGTGCTGGTGCACGGTGCGCAGCGCGCGGGCGATCTGCACGCCGATCGCGGCGGCGTCGCGCGGGGTGAGCGGGCCGTCCTCGGCGAGCACGGTGTCGAGGGAACGGGCGTCGAGCAGTTCCATGACGATCCACAGGCGGTCGTCGTCCTCGACATAGTCGTACACCCGCACGACATTCGGATGATTAATTCGCGCGGTGGCGCGCGCTTCCCGCAGCGACCGCTCGCGGCGATTTTGATCCTCGGCCCCGTGGCCGAAACTGATATTCAGGACTTTCGCGGCAACCGGCCGGTCGAGCAGCTCGTCATGGGCCCGCCACACGGTGCCCATGCCGCCACTGCCGATAACCCCCACCAGCCGATATCGGCCACCGACCACGTGCCCGCCCTCACCGCTCGCCCACCCGCCCGGCATCGCCCACCCCCAGCCCCCGGAAGCGGCCCCGCGATCGACCCTCGATCGGGTGAAGCCACACCCTGGGAACCCCGTCAGAATTTCCGGCGGTCCATGGTAAAACAAGGCGACACGGCCGACGGATAATGACCGGCGATAAAAGGATCACATTCCAGGATCGGTCATCCGGCCATTTCAGCGGAGGGGGCTGCGCGTGGACATCCCACGCACACTTCGATCATTGCGAGCGCAACCACCCATTCGATCGTTCGCTTCCGCGATCCGATCGGAAAGCGGCCGGAAGGTGGCAGTTGTTGTCGCTTTCCCGATCGGTTTGGCGCTGACCTTGCAGGCCGGGCTCGCGCTCGGCGCCCCGTCGACGTCCGGCGGGCGGTCCACGACCGGGGTGGGGGTCGGGGTCTCGGTGAGCATCGGCGCCGGCGGGGAGGGGTCCGGCGGCCACGAAGGGTCCGGCGGGCACGAGGGATCCGGCGGGGAGGGGTCCGGCGGGCACACCGGGCACAGCAAGTCGCCGTCGGCGTCCGCGTCGACATCGAAGCCGGGGCATGGCGGGTCGCCATCTTCGTCGCGGTCGCCGTCTTCGTCGACGTCGAAACCGGGTGGGGGGGAGTCGTCCGAGTCACCGTCCGGTTCACCGAAGCCGTCGACGACGAGGCCGACGAAGAGCGGATCGCCTTCGGCGAGCCCGTCCGCCAGTCCGTCGGCGGGCCCGTCCAAGACCACATCCACGCCGACGCCCAGCAAGTCGCCCACGGGGACGGGCGGTTCGGTGTCTCCGAGCCCGTCGGGTCAGCCGCACACGTACGGCGTCGGTATCTCCCGGCAGATCACCTTCGACGGCACCACGGGCATCGGGTCGATCCCGTTCACCGTCGGCAACAGCACCGAACGCACCCAGCCGGCGCGCGACGTCTACGCGTTCAGCACCAACGAGCTGAAGATCCTGGACGTGCCCGGCTGCGTGCCCGCCAAGCCGCTGAGCAGCGCCTGGGGCACGACGTTCCGTTGCACCCTGCCCGAGCTGAAGCCGGGCGAACAGCGGTCGTGGACGGCCACGGTGCAGTACGCCCCGGCCATCCGCGCCGACGAACCCCGTGCGGCCCGCGCCGCGGTCCGGCTGCCGCTCGAGGACAGCGCGCTGATCTCCACGTTCTGCGTCGTCGTGGTCCCGCAGGGCGCGACGAACCTCGACGTGGTCCTCGGCCAGGACGGCCCGCTGCGCCTGGCATTCGGCAGCAACGACCCGAACGTCATCGGTTTCACCATCGCCCCCGGCAGCGGAGGCAACTCCGGTGGCTCCGGCGGCGGTTCGCGAGCCGGGTCGGCCGGCGGATCGGGTGGCACGGCAGGCGGCGGCAACGGGGGGAACGGGCCCAACGCGGTCGGCGGGGGCTCAGGTGGCGGCTCGACCGACACCGGTGGCTCCGGCACTTCCGGCAGCCTGCCGAAGACCGGCTTCGTTCCGTGGGGCCTGTCGATGGCAGGCGGTGCGCTCGGCCTGCTGATCCTGGGCACCGCGATGGTCGGCTTCACCCGGATGCGGAGGCGTCGCGACCTGGAGGCGTGAGCGAGGCGCACGACGCCGAGTCGCGGACGGGCCGCCGGGGATCCGGCGGCCCGTCCTGCGTGGTGGGGGGGTGGGATGCGGGTGTAATGGCCGGGGGCGTTGGATCGGCTGGCGAGCCGGGCCGGGACTCGTGCGAGCGGGCTCGGCCTTATTGCAGGTGTGGTGGCAGAGGGACTCTGGAATCGGCGGCCAAGCCGCGCCGAGACTCGTGCGGCTGGGCGCCCCCTTGTCCCGCACTTCCCGCTCCCCCGGCCCCGCTCCCCGCCATGTGCCTCAGCGGGCGAGGCGGTCCAGGACGCGGCGGATCGGGCGGCGCTCGACGTAGTCCGCCAGCGTCCGGTCGCCGCGCACTATCCGCTCGAACGCGCCCCACGCCTTCGGGATCATCGTCACCGCCGTGTGGAACACCTTCGGATGCCGCGCGAACGCGGCCAGCATGATCCGCCCGGCGCGCATCTCGCGCCCGAGCGTCGCCTCGATGCCCGTGCGGTACGCGTCCGCAGCGTCGGCCACCCCCGCGTCGTCGGCTGCGGCCGCCACCGCCGCCGCGGCCTCCCCCGCGGCCCGCCCGGACCGCAGCGCGAACGAAATCCCTTCGCGTGTCCACGGCTCCAACAGCCCGGCCGCGTCACCCGCGACCAGTACACGCCCGCGGGACAACGGCGACCCGTCCGCCCGACACCGCGTCAGATGCCCGGACGACACCGAAGGCCGAAAACCGGCGAGCCCGAGCCGCGCCACGAAGTCCCGCAGGTACTCCCGCGTGGCCTCGCCGTTGCCGCGCGCACAGATGACCCCGACGGTCAGCGTGTCGCCCTTCGGGAAGACCCATGCGTACGAACCGGCCACCGGCCCCCAGTCGATGAGCACCCGGCCGCGCCAGTGCGCGGCCACCTCGGCCGGCACGGGGATCTCCGCTTCGAGACCGAGGTCGACCTGGTCGAAGACGACGCCGACGTACGTGCTCGTACGCCCGGTCCCGTCCGCTCCCACGACTGCCCGCGCCCGCAGCGTCTCGCCGCCGACGAGCGTCACCACGACCCCGTCCCCGTCCTGCTCCAGCCGCTGCACGGTGGTGTCTTCCCGCACCTCGGCCCCGGCCTTCCGCGCTTCGTCGACGAGCGCGGCATCCAACTCGGGCCGATTCACCAACGAGAACACCGGCGCCCCGCGCCGCGCCCGCCGGGTCCGCGACCAGCGCCCGTCCATGGTGAACGTGACCGCCTTGACGTGATCCTTCGCCGGCAGCCGGAACCCGGCCGGCAACGCCTGAGCGGACGGCCCGATGATCCCCCCACCGCACGTCTTGTACCGCGGCAGCACGGCCTTCTCCACCAACAACGTCCGACACCCGGCCGCAGCCGCCGCCAACGCCGCCGAAGCCCCCGAAGGCCCCGCCCCGATCACGACGACATCCCACCCACCCTCACCACGCGCAGGCTCGACGGACGCAGGCAGGGGGGTGGTCGTCATGGGTCAGAAGCCTAGTGGCGCGGGGGTTGGGATCGAGTCATGGCACGGCTCCCACGCGTGGGGGGGGGGAATGTCCGCAGCTGGACAATGTGAGCAAAAGCGAGCGGCCAAGCTGCCGCTGCATGGCAAGCCGCAGTCGATCGGACCAAGTGGACGATGGAAAGGCCAGGCGACCGCGGCTCACCCGGAATGCGGGTTGCACAGCACGCAGGACTCCCAGGAGAACTGACGGAGGCGTGCCCGCTCGACGTGAGTGGCCGTGTCCCCAAAGTCGGTGTTGAGATGGCGCCCGAGGACAACGACGGCCACCCTGCCGGCACCCGCAGCCTTGAGGGCGGATGCCGCGGACTGAGCATGGTTTCCGGTAGTCCACGTGTCGTCCACGAGGAGCACGCTCTCGTCACGCAGGGCCTCGGATGTGTAGCGCAACGAGGAGGCCGTACGGCCGAGTTCGGACGCATTGGGCGCGGCTATGAGCATGTCGCGGTAGCGGTCACGGGTGGCGCCCACCATGACCGAGACCATTGTGCGTAAAGGGTGGTCGACCCGGCCGCTGGTGCTGGGCACGGTCGTCACCACCCTCAGCGCCGGAACCGAGCAGTGGTCGGCGATGCATCGCTCGTGACGGTCGAGGAAACGCCAAAGAACGGCTGCCAGTCCGGTCCGGAAGTACTGCTGCTGAGGCCCCGCGGCGTTCTTGTAGCGCCAAAGCTCGTTGGCGTACTGCTCCCCTTTGAGGGCCAGGCTGACCGGGATCACGGCATCGGCCACTCCCGCCCCCAGGATCTTCCGCGCCTCGCGACAGGGCCAGCAGGTCGCGTACTCCGTCTTGGCAGGGCCCCGGCAGACCTGACACACGCCGGGCCTGGACACCAACGGATGGACAAGGAGTTGGCGTAACGTGCGGACAGTTCCCCGACTGTTGTCACGCGTGTTCAATCCGCCTAGGTCCAGGTCAGTTCGCCCGCCGCTGGAACGAGCGAGTCGATACGCCGGAACACATCCTCGGGCCCGTCGATCACGGTGGTGTTCGGTCGCGCAGCGTAGTCGCGTGCCCATTCGTGCGTCATCAAGGATCGCATGAGGAAGACCCGGCGCCCATGTTCGAGGGCAAGGCGGGCTTGCATGCGGGCACCGCTGCGGTATGCCGCCTCGATCACCACGGTCGCGAGGCTGTATCCGCTCATGACCGCATTGCGCATCGGGAACGACGTCTTGGACGGCGGTGCGTCCGGCCAGAACTGGGAGACGACCAGTCCACGGGTCGCGATCTCCTGCTGCAAACAGGCGTTCTGTGCCGGATAGCAGCGGCGGAGCCCTGTCCCGACGACGGCAACCGTGCGTCCGCCGTGGGCAAGCGCGGCGGTGTGGGCCGCGGTGTCGACACCGGCGGCCAGGCCGGAGACCACGGTAACGCCGCGTTCCGCAAGACCACCCGCGATCGCACGGGCGTGCGCGACTCCCTGCGCCGAGGGTGTGCGCGTGCCGACGACGGCAACCCGCAGATCGTCTTCGGCGACCGCGCCGCGCAGAAACAGGAAGGGAGGGCGCTGGTGAACCAACCGGAGATACAGCGGGTAGTCCTCGTCCAGGATCGTGACGAGCCGCATGCCCTCGCGCTCCCACGCGCAGATCTCGGCCACGATCTCGTCGAGGTCCACGGCAGGTTCGGTGGCGAACAGGGCTCCCTGGCCGTCGGGCCTTTCCAGGACCTCGCGCGCACTCCCCGCGTTCTCGATCCGGTCGGTGACCTCGGACCAGGGGCCGTCCGCCTGTCGCAGCAGTGCGACGAGAGCGGCGCGTTCCAGGTCCTGGTCCATGGCGCAAGTATAGGAACCCGCACCCTCACAGCCGGGCGAACGCCTTGTTGACTCGGTAACCCTGTGCAACCGCCGGGTAGGTCTGGCGCGCCATCAACCGTGCACACATTTCTTTCCATATGATCACCAATCGCCCTACTGCCTCGGCACCATAACGTCGCATCACGCAGTCACGCCCCACCCCCCGGAGCCTCCATGACCCTCGACACCGCCGACCTGGTCGTGGTCGTCGCGCTCTTTGCGTTCGCGCCCATTGCGCGGGCCGGGTTGGAGCGTTGGGGGATGCGGGTGCCGTTGGTGGTGGTGGAGATTGTGTTCGGGATCCTGGCCGGGCCGGCGGTGTTCGGGTGGGTGGCGCCGGATGGGCAGCCGTTGGTGGCGTTGTCGGACTTCGGGCTGGTCATGCTGATGTTCCTGGCCGGGTTCGAGATCGACGTGCCGCGGATCAAAGGGGCCCCGCTCCGGAGCGCGGTCGGGGTGTGGTTTGTGTCGCTCGGGCTGGGGTTGGCGGCCGGGTTGGCGATGACGCTGCCGTTTCACGATCCGTCGACGACGGGCATCTCGGTCGGGTTGGCGCTCACCACAACCGCCCTCGGCACGTTTCTGCCGATCATCCGGGATGCCGGGCTGCTGCCGACGCCGCTGGGGGCGCACGTCATGGCGATCGGGACGGTCGGCGAGTTCGCGCCCATCGTGGCGATCGCGCTGCTGCTCAGCGGGCGGCATCCGGGGGCGACGGTGGCGGCGCTGGCGATCTTCGCGGTGCTGGCCGCGGTGTGCGTGTGGCTGGCGGTCAAGCCGAATCCGCGGTGGCTGGACCGGCTGGTGGTCAAGACGCTGTACTCCAGCGGCCAGCTCGCCATCCGCCTGGCGATGCTCGTCATGGTGCTACTGGTCTGGTTCGCCGACCGGCTGGAGTTGGACAACCTGATCGGCGCGTTCACCGCCGGCCTGGTGCTGCGCTTGGCGCTGGCCGACGCGCCCGAGCGTCTCGTCGAGACAGTGTCGGCGAAGTTGGACGCGATCGCGTTCGGGTTTCTCGTGCCGATCTTCTTCGTGATGAGCGGCGTCAAGTTCGACTTGGACGCGCTCCTGCACGACCCGGGGCTGCTGGCGCGGATCCCCGTCTTCCTGCTGCTGTTCCTCGCGGTGCGCGGCCTGCCGACGTACATCTCCGCACGCCGCGGCGAACTCGCCCCCGAGAGCCGCGAATTGGCGCTCTTCGCGAGTACCGCGCTGCCGCTGATCGTGGTGATCACGACGATCGCCGTGGAGAACGACTACCTGCGGTCCGGCTCCGCGGCCGCGATGGTCGGCGCCGGCATGCTCTCCGTGCTGATCTTCCCGCAGCTGGCGCTGGGGCGGCGGGAAGCCGCACCCGGCACCGGCGAGGGGCAACCCGGAAGCGACGACACCGGCGATCCCGAGGACGAAATCCTCAGAGACCGATGATCCCGCCCCACGTCTTCTCCCACCCGCGGCTCTCGTCCACGCCGACCTCGCGCATGGTGTGCAGCCGGGCCTGGGTCTCGTCGCTGGGGAACATCAGCTCGTTCTCGGCGAGTTCCGCGATTTCCTTGTCCTCGTTCCTGGCGAGGATCTCGCGGGCCGCGGGCACCGGGCAGATGTACTGCACGGACGCGGCCAGCTCGGCGGCCACCTCCGGGTCGTAGTAGAAGTTCATCAGCGCTTCGGCGTTGGCCTTGTGCGATGCCCGGTTGGGGATCATCAGGTTCTCCGACCACAGCTCGGCGCCTTCCTCGGGCACCACGAACTCGATGTCGGGGTTGTCGAGCTGGAGCTGCAGCACGTCGCCGGAGTACGCCATGCACGCGAGCACGTCGCCGGACGCCAGGCCGGACGTGTAGTCGTTGCCGGTGAAGCTGCGGATGTGCTTCTGGTCGACGAGCTTCTGCACGCGCGACATGACCGTGTCGACGTCCTTCTCGGTGAACGCCGTGACGTCCGCGCCCTCGCCGATCATGAGCAGCGTCACGGCCTCCATGAACCCGGAGAACAGCGTCACGCGCCCGGCGAGGTCCTTCGCCCACAGGTCGCTCACGTGCCGCAGCTCGCGGCCGACGAGCTTCTTGTTGTACGCGATGCCGGTGATCCCGGACGCCCACGGCACGGTGTGGTCGCGGTTCGGGTCGTAGCCGGGGCTGCGCAGCGTCTCGGCGAGGTTGGCCTGCACGTTCGGCAGGTTGGCCTTGTCGAGGTTCTGGACCCAGCCGAGGCCGACGAAGCGGGTGCACATCCAGTCGGAGATGACGATGAGGTCGCGGCCCGGTTCCTTGCCGGCCTGGATGGCCGGGTGGATCTTGCCGAAGAACTCGTCGTTGTCGTTGATCTCCTCGGTGTACTTCACCGATATGCCGGTCTGGTCGGTGAACTGGTCGAGAGTCGGGTGCTTCTCCGCGTCGTCCTCGTCGACGTCGATGTAGAGCGCCCAGTTGGAGAAGCGGACGCGCTTCTCGGTCGCGCTCTTGTCGGTGCCGGTGCGCTTGTCCTCGGCCACGTAGGCGGACGGCACGCCGCACGCGGCGAGGGTCCCGGCCGCGGCGAGCGCACCGCCGCCGCGGAGGAAGGCCCGCCGGTCGACGCTCCGGCCGCCGATGCGCAAAGCGGGCAGGGCGCGGTCGCGGATCATGCGGGGCTCCTCGTTCGATGTGCTGCGGCGTTCGCGGGTTGCGCGGGCCGGGCCCGGCGGAGACGGCACACCGGGCCTGGTGCATCCTGCCGCTCTCCGCAAAGGGGGAACAACACGCAGGGTGTCAGCCGTGACGCGGCCGCCTTGACAGCTTGGTCCCGGCCCCGGACACAGCCCGGAAACGGCCGGGACACGGCGACGCCGCCCGGGCCACAAGGCCCGGGCGGCGTCGCGACAAGCAGACCGGCTCCCGTCGGAGCCGGAAGCTCAGCCCTCGATGAACGACATCACGTGCTTGATGCGCGTGTAGTCCTCGAACCCGTACGCCGACAGGTCCTTGCCGTAGCCGGAGTGCTTGAAGCCGCCGTGCGGCATCTCGGCGACCAGCGGGATGTGGGTGTTGATCCACACACAGCCGAAGTCGAGCTTCTTGGCCAGGCGCATCGCGGTGGCGTGGTCCTTGGTCCACACGGACGACGCGAGGGCGTACTCGACGCCGTTGGCGTTGGCGATCGCCTCGGCCTCGTCGGAGAACTTCTGCACGGTGATGACCGGGCCGAAGACCTCCTTCTGGATGATCTCGTCGTCCTGCTTCAGGCCGGAGACGACGGTCGGGGCGTAGAAGAAGCCCCTCTCGCCGACCCGGTGGCCGCCCGCCTCGACCTTGGCGTGCGCCGGGAGGCGCTCGATGAAGCCGGCCACGTGGGCGAGCTGGTTGGCGTTGTTGACCGGGCCGAAGTCCGCGTCCTCGACGTCCGGGCCGGCGGTCTTGAGGCCGTTGGCGGCGGCGGCGAGGGCGGCGACGAAGTCGTCGTGGACGTCCTCGTGCACCAGGACGCGGGTCGCGGCGGTGCAGTCCTGGCCGGCATTGAAGTAGCCGGCGCCCGCGATGCCCTCGGCCGCGGCCGGGACGTCGGCGTCGGCGAAGACGACGACGGGGGCCTTGCCGCCCAGCTCCAGGTGGACGCGCTTGAGGTCCTTGGCGGCGGATTCGGCGACCGCCATGCCGGCCCGCACGGAGCCGGTGATGGAGGCCATCGCCGGGGTCTTGTGGGCGACCATCGCGGCGCCGGTCTCACGGTCGCCGCAGACCACGTTGAACACGCCGGCCGGGAGGATCTCGCCCATGATCTCGGCCATCAGGACGGTCGAGTCGGGGGTCGTGTCCGACGGCTTGAGGACGACGGTGTTGCCCGCGGCGATGGCCGGGGCGAACTTCCACACCGCCATCATCATCGGGTAGTTCCACGGGGTGACCTGGGCGCAGACGCCGACCGGCTCACGCCGGACGAAGGACGTGTGGCCGGCCATGTACTCGCCCGCCGACTTGCCTTCCAGCATCCGCGCGGCGCCCGCGAAGAACCGGATCTGGTCCACCATCGGCGGCACCTCTTCGGAGGCGGTCAGCGCGACGGGCTTGCCCGTGTTGCGGGACTCGGCCGCGACCAGCTCGTCGGCGCGGGCCTCGAAGGCGTCCGCGATCTTCAGCAGCAGGCGCTGCCGCTCGGCGGGGGTGGTGTCCCGCCAGGTCTCGAAGGCGTTGGCGGCCGCGGCCATCGCCGCGTCGACGTCGTCGGCACCGGAGAGGGGCGCGGTGGCGTACACCTCGCCGGTGGCCGGGTCCACGACGTCCATGGTCCGGCCGTCGATCGCGTCGACGAACTTTCCGTCGACGAAGTTGCGCAGGGTCCGCAGTTCGCTCATGTCCCCAGTCTCCTCTGGACTTCACCGGAGTGGTCGTACGCCGGCCCGGACGGCGCGGGAGGATGCCGTGACGTTGCGGTATCCGGGTGGTCGCTCCGCGCGCCCGCGCGGAACCTGCCGTCTTCGCGCCAAGAGTAACCCCAAATCTGTCGGGATCATCAGCATGACCCCGACAGGACAACTGAATCAGTTGCCATCACGACCAAAGTCAACGGATTCCCTTGCGGAAGACCCGATCCATGAGGCAGAGTGACGACGTGGCCAGTCGAGACAGGAACAACGGCGGATCGCTGGACTCCGTGTCCAAGGCGATCATCGAGCAGCTCCAGGAGGACGGACGCCGCTCGTACGCCGCGATAGGGAAGGCCGTGGGCCTCTCCGAGGCGGCGGTGCGCCAACGCGTACAGCGCCTGCTCGACCAGGGCGTCATGCAGATCGTCGCGGTCACCGACCCGCTCACGGTGGGCTTCCACCGCCAGGCGATGGTCGGTCTGCGCGTCGAGGGCGATATCGAGCCGGTCGCGGACATCCTTGCGACGATGGACGAGGTTGATTACGTCGTCATCACCGCGGGCTCCTTCGACCTCATCGCGGAATTGGTCTGCGAGGACGACGACCACCTGCTCGACCTCATCAACAAGAGGATCCGAGCAATCCCCGGAGTACGGAGCACCGAGAGCTTCGTCTACCTCAAGCTCCGGAAGCAGACCTACACATGGGGTACTCGATGACCGAACAGCTCGACACCGCCAACCTTTCGAAGAAGGCGTACGACCACCTGTGGATGCACTTCACCCGCATGTCGTCGTACGAGAACGCGCCCGTTCCGACGATCGTCAAGGGTGACGGCGTCAACATCTGGGACGCCAACGGCCGCAAGTACATCGACGGCCTCGCGGGCCTCTTCGTCGTCCAGGCGGGTCACGGCCGCGCCGAGCTGGCCGAGGTGGCCCGCAGGCAGGCCGAAGAGCTGGCGTTCTTCCCGGTGTGGAGCTACGCCCACCCGAAGGCCATCGAGCTGGCCGAGCGCCTGGCGAACTACGCGCCGGGCGACCTCAACAAGGTCTTCTTCACCACCGGCGGCGGCGAGGCGGTCGAGTCCGCCTGGAAGCTCGCCAAGCACTACTTCAAGCTCAAGGGCATGCCGACCAAGCACAAGGTGCTCTCCCGCACCACGGCTTACCACGGCACGCCGCAGGGCGCCCTGTCGATCACCGGCCTGCCGGGTCTGAAGGCTCCGTACGAGCCGCTGGTGCCGTCCACCTTCCGGGTGCCGAACACCAACCACTACCGCGCTCCGGAGTTCCTCGCCGACGGCTCCCCGGAGGCCTTCGGCCGCTGGGCCGCCGACCAGATCGAGTACGAGATCCTCAACGAGGGCCCCGAGACCGTCGCCGCGGTCTTCCTCGAGCCGGTCCAGAACGCCGGCGGCTGCTTCCCGCCGCCGCCCGGGTACTTCCAGCGGGTCCGCGAGATCTGCGACAAGTACGACGTCCTCATGGTGTCGGACGAGGTCATCTGCGCCTTCGGCCGCCTGGGCACCATGTTCGGCTGCGAGAAGTTCGGCTACGTGCCGGACATCATCACCTGCGCCAAGGGCATGACCTCGGGCTACAGCCCGATCGGCGCGATGATCGTCTCCGACCGCCTCGCCGAGCCCTTCTACAAGGGCGAGGAGATGTTCCTGCACGGCTACACCTTCGGCGGCCACCCGGTCTCGTCGGCGGTGGCGCTGGCCAACCTGGACATCTTCGAGCGCGAGGGCCTGAACAAGCACGTCCTCGAGAACGAGGGCGCCTTCCTGGCCACCCTGCAGAAGCTGCTCGACCTGCCGATCGTCGGCGACGTCCGCGGCAACGGGTACTTCTACGGCATCGAACTCGTCAAGGACAAGGCCTCCAAGGAGACCTTCAACGACGACGAGATCGAGCGCGTCCTCTACGGCTTCCTGTCGAAGGCGCTGTTCGACGCCGGCCTGTACTGCCGCGCCGACGACCGCGGCGACCCGGTCATCCAGCTGTCGCCGCCGCTGATCGCCGACCAGTCGACGTTCGACGAGATCGAGCAGATCCTGCGTTCGGTGCTGACCGAGGCGTGGACCAAGCTCTGATCCGCGCGGAGGTTCGTCCACGGACCGCGTATTTCGCCGCGGTCCGCAGCACTCCCCGGCAATACTGACGAACCCTCACACTGTGCCGTCGGCGCGCCCCTCCGTGGGCCGCGCCGACGGCACAGTCGTACCCGCGCTTCCGAGAGAAGGCCCCGTGGCACTCCCCTCCCCCGGTTCCACCGACCGCACCCGCGTCCGGCGCCTCGGCGAGAAGGCGGTGACCGACCGCGACGTGCTGCACCGCGTGCTCGACGCCGCCCTCGTCGCGCACGTCGCGGTGAGCGACGACCAGGGCCGGCCCTACGTGCTGCCCGTCGCCTACGCGCGCGACGGCGACCGCGTCCTGATCCACGGCTCCACCGGCAGCCGCCTGTTCCGCAGCCTCGCCGCGGGCGCCCCGACGTGTCTGACCGTCACCCTTCTCGACGGCCTCGTGGTGGCCCGCTCCGCGTTCGAGTCGTCGATGAACTACCGCAGCGCGATGGTCTTCGGCGTGTGCGAAGTCCTCGACGGCGACGCCAAGACGACCGCGCTCGACACGCTCACCGACCACCTCCTGCCGGGCCGCCGCGCCGAACTGCGCGCCCACAAGGCGAAGGAACTCGCCGCCACCCTGGTCCTCGCGCTGCCCCTCGACGAGACCTCGGTCAAGATCTCCGCCGGGCACCCCGACGACGACGCGGACGACCTCGACACCCCGATATGGGCCGGAACGGTCCCCCTCGGCGAGACGTTCTACGATCCGATTCCCGCCCCGGACCTGCGCTTCGAGCTGCCGGTTCCCGAGTACGTGAGGACGTGGCGCCGGTGACCGGCTACCGCGATCTGTCCCTCTGGTTCGACACCCTCGACGAGGACGTCACGCCGCGGCCCCGCCTGTCCGGCGACCTCGACGTCGACGTGGCCATCGTCGGCGCCGGTTACACCGGCCTGTGGACCGCCTACTACCTCGCCGAAGCCGACCCGAGCCTGCGCATCGCCGTCCTGGAACGCGAATTCGCCGGCTTCGGCGCGTCCGGCCGCAACGGCGGCTGGTGCTCCGCGCTGTTCCCGGCAAGCCTCGCCAAGGTCGCCCGCACCAGCACCCGCGAACGGGCCATCGCCCAGCAGCGCGCCATGAACGCCACCGTCGACGAGGTCGGCCGGGTCGTCGAAGCCGAGGGCATCGACTGCGGCTTCACCAAGGGCGGCACGGTCATCCTCGCCCGCACCCACGTGCAGACCCGCCGCGCCTGGGACATGGTCGAGGACCAGCACGCGTGGGGCTTCGGCAAGGAGGACTTCCGCTACCTCGACGCCGACGAGGCCCGCGCCCGGGTCGGCGCCGCCGACGTCCTCGGCGGCGTCTACACCCCGCACACCGCCGCCATCCAGCCCGCCAAGCTGGCCCGCGGCCTCGCCGAGGCCGTCGAACGCCGCGGCGTCGCGATCTACGAAGGCACCCCCGTCACCCTGATCGACGACGGCGCCGCGGTCACCCCCTACGGCACCGTCCGCGCCGACGTCGTGGTCCGCGCCACCGAGGGCTACACCCCGGAACTCCCCGGCTTCCGCCGCGACCTGGCACCGGTGTACTCGCTGATGATCGCCACCGAGCCGCTCCCGCAGGACATGTGGGACGAGATCGGGCTCGCCGAACGGGAGACGTTCAGCGACTTCCGGCACCTGATCGTCTACGGGCAGCGGACCTCCGACGGGCGGCTCGCGTTCGGCGGACGCGGCGCGCCGTACCACTACGGCTCGAAGGTCCGCCCCGAGTACGACCGCAACGACCACGTGTTCGCCGAACTGCGACGCGTGCTGCGCGAGTTGTTCCCGGTCACCGCGGATGTGCCGATCAGCCACCAGTGGGGCGGCGCGCTCGGCGTCCCACGCGACTGGTTCGCGAGCTGCGGCATCGACCGGCACCGCAAGCTCGCCTGGGCGGGCGGCTACGTCGGCGACGGCGTCGGCACCACCAACCTGGCCGGCCGCACCCTGGCCGACCTGATCCGCGACCAGTACACCGACCTGACCCGGCTCCCGTGGGTGCAGCACCGGTCGCCGCGCTGGGAGCCGGAGCCGCTGCGCTGGCTCGGTACCAACATCGGCCTGCGCGTCATGACAGCCGCCGACGGCGAGGAAGCCCGCACCAGGAAGAACTCGAAGCTCGCCCACGCGTTCGGACGGTTCCTCGGGCACTGAGGCCCGGCAACGGTCACGGGACCGTACTGCGACGGTGCGGCAAGGGAACCCCCTGCCGCGCCGTCGCACGTTCCGCACCCGGTGGCGCCGTGACGCCGTGACGCCGTGACGCCGTGATCCGTCAGGCTCGAACCGTCGGGGCCGCGAACCGTCAGGCCGCGACGAAGCGCTCCCGCCAGAGCTCCAGCCACTCCGGTCGGGCCCCGGCCTTCACGAAGAACTCCCCCGCGCTGCCGTAGCGTTCCAGCACCGCGTCGAGGAACGCCTCCATCGACTCGGGTGCCGCGTCGCGCAGCGCCGCGGCGGCCGGCGTCCCGGGCTTGAGCCGCGGCTGGTTGGCGATGGCGTCGATGCGCCGGAACATCTCGTCGATGTGGATGCGCGTGGCCGCGTAGTCCGCCACGATCGCCGCCCGGTCCACGCCGACCGCGGACATCAGCAGCGCGACCAGCACGCCGGTGCGGTCCTTGCCCGCGGTGCAGTGCACCAGCGTCGGGCCCGCGGCGTCGTTCACCAGCAGCTCCAGCGCCCGTGCGAACGCGTCACGGCCGCGCTCGGCCATCGCCAGGTAGAGCCGGCCGGCCCCGTGCACGTCCACCGTCGCCAGGTCCAAGTCCGTGTCCTCGCCGAGGACATCGACCTGGCCCGACGATATGTCGCCGACCCCCGCGGGCGCCGCCCCGGGCTCGGTCGCCGCCTCGTTCGCCGCTTCCTCGGCGGCCGTGCCCGCGCGCCTCCCCAGCAACGGCAGCCGGTGCCGGGCGATCCCCGGCCAATCCGCGACCGGCAGTCCCTCGCCGATCGACCGCAGGTCGAACACGTGCCGTACCCCGTAGTCGGACACCAGCCGGGCGACCGAGTCGGCGGTCAGCAAGTCCGGCGTCTCGCAACGCATCAGCACCCCCGAGCGGGTGCGCAGGCCGCCCGCGACGGGCAGTCCGCCCACATCGCGCGCGTTGAGCTGGTCGGGCAGATCGAGCCAGGCGACGTCGTGCATGTGTTCCCCGTTCCTCCCCCGCACCCGGGCCTCCGCCCCGGAGACCCCCGGCGGCCATCATCGCCGCATCCACTCGTCCGGACCAGTGCCGGGCCCGGCCGTGCCCTCGTGTCGGCGCGGCTCGTTGCACTGCACGGGACGGGGGCGGACAGTCCTGTCCCGGAGGTAACGTTATGGCCCTTTCACCCCGGCCGGCCCTTTCGCCCCGTGCGACACCGCCGCCCCGGACGGCCGGAGCGGGCGCGCGATCCGCCGTCCCGCACACCCCGGACCGCGGATTCGCCGTCGCCGAAGACGGCACCCGCAATCCCGACAACGACGTGCTCCGCGCGCACGACGTCACCGTCACCCGCGGACCGGCGACGATCCTGCGCCGCATGTCCGTCGGGATCCGCGCCGACGAGACGTTCGCCGTCACCGGCCCCACCGGCGCGGGCAAGTCCGCGCTGCTGGCCGTCCTTTCCGGGGTGATCGCCCCCGACGCGGGCCAAGTCTGGTTCAACGGCCGCCCGCTGCACACCCTCGGCGACCGGGCCCGCGGCGAACTCCGGCGCACCCACTTCGGCATGCTCGACGGCCGCGCCCGGCTGATGCCCGAACTCACCGTGCTGGAGAACGTCGCGCTGCCGCTGCTCCTCGAACCCGGCACCCGCGGCACCGCGTTCGCCGCCGCCCGGCACTGGATGGGCCGCCTCGACGTGCTCGACCACGCCGACCAACGTCCGCACCAACTGCCGCCCGCACTGCTGCGCCGCATCGCCGTCGCCCGTGCCTTGGTCGTCCGGCCCGACGTGGTCTTCGCCGACGAGCCCGGACTAGGCCTGCACGGCGCCGAACTCGACCACCTCATGCGCATCCTGGTCAGCGCGTCGCGCTCGCACGGCATCGCGCTCGTGCTCGCCACCGACGACCCCCAGGTCGCCCGGCACGCGGACCGGACGCTCGAACTCCGCGACGGACGCCCCGCCCCGGTGCGCACCGACGCCTGACGCGGCCGGAGCGCCCGGTGATCCGCATCGTGCTCGGCAATCTGCGTTCGGGAACACCCGCGGACCACGCGCGCCTGGCCCAGCACGGCACTCGTAGCCGCCGTCGGCACGGTCCTGCCGCTGTGCGCGACGGCCTGCGCTACCGCCGGAAACGCCCTCGTCGGACCGGTCTCGGCGGCTGTCCTGGTACTCGGCACGACCGCGCAACCGGCCGCGCGTCCCGGTATCGGGCCATGCGGTCGCCACGGGGACCACCCTGCCGGTCGTGCCGGTCGGAGCGGCGGCGGCCGACGTGGTCCTGGCGACCCGGCGGCCGGTCCGCGAGGGCGTCGCCGTGATCTTCCTGCGAGGTTCCTGGGGACGCTTATCGCCCTCTTAGGTCCCGTGCGCGACAGTTGACTCAGTGCCGCCCCGCCGGACTCTTGTCACCCCCGGACGGGACCTCGGTGGAGGCGGCGCGACCAGACCGCCCGCGGGCAGGATGCGGGCCAGGTCCGGCGAGAACGTCCCGGGCAGTGCGTGGCCCCGGTGACGGAAACACGACCGGGCCGCCGTGGAAGGGGACGCCACGGCGGTCCGGCTGTGTTGTTTTCCGGCGTTTTTCGGGTGCTGCACCGGCCCCTTGGCGGGGTGTGCCGCCGAGTGCGTGCGTGCCGTCCGGCTCGGACTTCCGCGGCTCAGACTTCCGCGGCCGCGAGCTGCCCGCACGCGCCGTCGATGTCCCGGCCGCGGGTGTCGCGGACGGTCACCGGCACCCCGTGGGCCTCCAGCATCCGCACGAACTGGTCCTGGCGCTCCTGCGTCGACGCCGTCCACTTCGAACCCGGGGTCGGGTTGAGCGGGATCAGGTTGACGTGCGCGAGATGGTTGCGCAGCCGCTTGCCGAGCAGGTCGGCGCGCCAGGCCTGGTCGTTGATGTCCTTGATCAGCGCGTATTCGATCGACACGCGGCGCCCGGTCTGGTCCGTGTACCGCCACGCGGCGTCCAGCACCTCGCGGACCGGCCAGCGGGTGTTGACCGGCACGAGGGTGTCGCGCAGTTCGTCGTCCGGGGCGTGCAGCGACAGCGCGAGCGTCACGCTCAGGCCCTCGTCGGCGAGCTTGTGCATCGCGGGCACCAGGCCGACCGTCGAGACGGTGACCGACCGCTGCGAGATGCCGAGCCCGTCCGGGGACGGGTCGGTGAGGCGCCGCACCGCGCCGAGGACCGCCTTGTAGTTGGCGAGCGGTTCGCCCATGCCCATGAAGACGATGTTGCTGACCCGGCCGGGCCCGCCCGGCACGTCGCCGCGCTGCAGCGCGCGAGCGCCCGCGACGACCTGCTCGACGATCTCCGCGGTCGACAGGTTGCGGGTGAGCCCCGCCTGGCCGGTGGCGCAGAACGGGCAGTTCATGCCGCAGCCGGCCTGCGACGACACGCACATCGTCGCCCGGTCCGGGTAGCGCATGAGGACGGACTCGACGAGCGTGCCGTCGAACAGCTTCCACAGCGTCTTGCGGGTCGCGCCGCCGTCGCACGCGATGTCGCGGACGGACGTCATCAGCTCGGGCATGAGTTCGCCGGCCAGCCGCTCGCGCAGCGCGGCGGGCATGTCCGTCCACTGCGCCGGGTCGTCGGCGAGCCGGGCGAAGTAGTGGCGGGACAGCTGCCCGGCGCGGAACGGCTTCTCTCCGAGCGCGGCGACGGCCTCGCGGCGCTCGTCGGGCGAGAGGTCGGCAAGGTGGCGCGGCGGCTTGGCGCGGCGCGGGGCGGCGAAGGTCAGCTCTCCTGGCTTGGGCATGATTCATCCAGTGTCGCAGGTCCGAACGGGTGCTTTTGCCGCCGCACGCCGAGCCCGGTCCGCCGTCGCCCCGCGCCGCGTCCGCCGCCCCTGCCGCGTCTGTCCCGTCCGCCGCGCCTAGAGGAAGATCTCCAGCAGCAGCCACACCGCGGGCGCGGACGCCAGCAGCGAGTCCAGCCGGTCCATCACACCGCCGTGCCCGGGCAGCAGGTCGCCCATGTCCTTGACGCCGAGATCGCGCTTGATCATCGACTCGACGAGGTCGCCGAGCGCCGCGGTGGCCGCGACGGCGGCACCGAGCAGCGCGCCTTGCCACCACTGGCCGTCGAGCATCAGCGTCAGGGACAGCGCCCCCGCGACCGCGCAGGTCGCGACCGCGCCGGCGAAGCCTTCCCAGGTCTTTCCGGGGCTGATGGTCGGCGCCATCTTGTGCTTGCCGAACAGCACGCCTGCCGCATACGCGCCGGTGTCGCTGCACACCACGGCAAGGAAGAAGACCAGGACCCGCTTGGCCCCGTCGTCGTCGGCGAGCATCAGCACCGCGAACGACGCCAGGAACGGCAGGTAGAACACCGAGAAGACACCGGCCGCGGTGTCCCGCAGGTAGTCCTCCGGCCCCTCGGTCATCCGCCAGATCATCACCGCGAGCGCGGTGAGCGCTGTGGCGATGCCGAGCCCCTCGGGTCCCCGCGCGTAGGCCGCGATCAGCATCGCGATCGAGCCGACACCCAACGGCACCAGGGGCACGTTCGCCGCGCCCGCGCCGCCGTGGCCGCGCTTCAGCGCACCCGACAGCTCCCACAGGCCGATCAGCACGGCCAGAATCACGATCCCGACGAAGATCACCGGGACCGTCAGCAGAGATACGACGATCGCCGCACCGAGGCCGACGCCCACGCCGATCGCGGCGGGCAGGTTGCGGCCCGCCCGGCTCTTCTTCGGCTGGGCAGGCCGTCCGGACTCGCCGCCGGAGTGCTCCGGCCGGTCGGTCACGAGCGTCCCCGCGGACACCGGAGGGCGCGCGGGCTGCGGAGGCGTGGGCGGCACGGCGCCGGGATCGGCGGGCGGGCGCACGCCGGGATCCGCGACCGGCAGGTACGCGGTGTGCTGAACGTCGTCTGCAGTGTCCGCACCACCCGTGTCGCCCGTGCCGGGCGCTTCGCCGAATCCGTCGCCGTACACGCCACCGTGGGGGTCTACCCCGCCCGCGGCGCCCGGGTGCTGCTGCGCCCGGGTGGAACCGGCGTCGCCGCCGACCGCCCAATCGTCCGCGGGCGGACCGCCCGGGACGGGCCCGGGCGCACTCGCGGCCATGCCCGCCGGGTCGGCGGGCATCGCCGGGATCACCTGGGTACGCAGCGCGTCCGCGTCCTGTGTGCCGTAGGGGTCCGGCGCCTGCACGGCCTGGCCCGCCCACGGGTCGTACGGTTGGAACGGGCCGGGTCCGGAGTCGGGCTCCGGAGCGCCGCCCCAGGTGGAGTTGTTCATCAGACCTCGAGCAGCTCGGCTTCCTTGTGCTTCAGCAGCTCGTCGACCTGCACGACGTACCGGTGGGTGGTGTCGTCCAGTTCCTTCTCGGCGCGGCGCACCTCGTCCTCGCCGGACTCGCCGTCCTTGACGAGCTTGTCGAGGGTCTCCTTGGCCTTGCGGCGCACGGCGCGGATGGAGATCCGCGAGTCCTCGGCCTTGCCGCGGGCGACCTTGATGAACTCCTTGCGGCGTTCCTCGGTCAGCTGCGGGAAGACGATGCGGATGACCTTGCCGTCGTCGGTCGGGTTGACGCCGAGGTCCGAGTCGCGGATCGCCTTGATGATGGCGTTCGTGGAGCCCTTGTCGAACGGCGTCACGAGCACCATGCGGGGCTCGGGCGTGGCGAACGACGCCAGCTGGTTCACCGGCGTCATGGCGCCGTAGTAGTCCACGACGATCTTGTTGAACATCGACGGGTGCGCACGCCCGGTGCGGATGGCCGCGAAATCGTCCTTGGCGACGGAGACGGCCTTCTCCATCTTCTCCTCGGCTTCGAGGAGGGTCTCATCGATCACGTCTCGGCTCCTGTCCCGGTCCGGTGTCGCCGTGGCTCAGCCGTTGGTCCGGCTGATCAGGGTGCCGATCTTCTCACCTCGCACGGCGCGGGCGATGTTGCCCTCGACCAGCAGGTTGAACACGACGATCGGCAGTTTGTTGTCCATGCACAGGCTGATGGCCGTGGCGTCGGCGACCTTCAGCTCGCGGGCGAGCACCTCGGCGTGGTCCAAAGCGTCGAACAGGACCGCGCCGGGGTTGGTCTTCGGGTCGGAGTCGTAGACGCCGTCCACGCCCTTGGCCATGAGGATGGCCGACGCGTCGATCTCCAGGGCCCGCTGTGCGGCGGTGGTGTCGGTGGAGAAGTACGGCATGCCCATACCCGCGCCGAAGATCACCACGCGGCCCTTCTCCAGGTGCCGCACGGCACGGCGCGGGATGTACGGCTCCGCGACCTGGCCCATGGTGATCGCGGTCTGGACCCGGGTGTCGATGCCGAGCTTCTCCAGGAAGTCCTGGAGGGCAAGGCAGTTCATCACGGTGCCGAGCATGCCCATGTAGTCCGAGCGGGCCCGGTCCATGCCGCGGACCTGGAGTTCGGCGCCGCGGAAGAAGTTGCCGCCGCCGATGACGATGGCGACCTGGGTGCCAAGGCGCACGACCTCGGCGATCTGGCGGGCGATGCCCTGCACCACGTCCGGGTCGACGCCGAGTCCGCCGCCGCCGGCGAACGCCTCGCCGGACAGCTTCAGCAGGACGCGCCGCCGGTACGCCTGCGCGTCGATGTCTCCGGTCGCCCCGGTCGTCGGCTCGGACGACAAAGGGGCCGCCCCCGTTTCGGTTTCCTGCACGGGTCCCTCCACGGAAGTGGCCTCCTCGTCGTTCCCGGTTTCCGGGGCCGGTGCTCCGGCCCCGGACACCTGTTTACCGCTGGTGTCGCTCGTGTTCCGGGGTTATGCCCGAAACGGCTGGTCGGACGCTCAGACGCCGACGCGGAAGCGGGCGAAGCGCTTGAGCGAGACGCCGGCCTCGTCCAGGATCTTCTGCACCGACTTCTTGTTGTCCTTGGCGAACGCCTGCTCGAGGACGACGTTCTCCTTGAAGTAACCGGTGACCCGGCCTTCGACGATCTTGGAGAGCGCGGCCTCCGGCTTGCCCTCTTCGCGGGCGGTGGCCTCGGCGACCTTGCGCTCGTTCTCGACGATCTCCGCCGGGACCTCGTCGCGGGTCAGGTAGGTCGGGGCGAACGCGGCGATGTGCTGCGCGACGTCCTTCGCGACCTGGGCGTTCTCGGCGGACAGCTCGACGAGCACGCCGACCTGCGGCGGCAGGTCCGGGCTGGTCTTGTGCAGGTACGCGGCGACGTAGCCGTCGGCGAACTGCGCGAAGCGGTCCAGGACGATCTTCTCGCCGAGCGTGGCGTTGGCCTCGTCCACGTACGCCTGGACGGTCTTGCCGGCCTCGATCTCGCTCGCCAGCAGCGCGTCGAGGTCGGCCGGCGACGTCTTCGCGACGTGCTCGGCGATCGTGTTGGCGACGGCGATGAACTTGTCGCCCTTGGCGACGAAGTCGGTCTCGCACTTCAGCTCGAGCAGCACACCGGCCTGGGTGCCGTCCAGCACCGCGACGACCGCGCCGTTGGAGGCCGAGCGGCCTTCGCGCTTGGTGACGCCCTTCTGGCCCTTGACGCGGAGGATCTCGACGGCCTTGTCCAGGTCGCCGTCCGCCTCTTCCAGGGCCTTCTTGCAGTCCATCATCCCGGCGGCGGTGAGTTCGCGGAGCTTCTTGACGTCCGCGGCGGTGAAGTTCGCCATTGTCAGATCTCTTCTTCTCGCGTGTCGTCTCGCGGTGGTCTTCTGTTTTTGCGCGGATCCGCGCGGTGGCGGGGCCACGGAATCCGGCGCCGGGCCGAGCCCGGCGCGTTCCGGCCGCCGCCCGCACGAACGCGAGGGGCACGCTCGGCTTACCGGCGTACCCCCCGCGTCACGGCGTCAGGACTGCTCGGACTCGACGGCCTTCTCGGTCACGGCGGACTCCTGGACCTCGGCCTCGGCAGCGGCCTCGGCGACCGGCTCGGCCTCGACGGCCGGGGCGGCCTCGGCAGCCGGCTCGGCGGCGGCTTCCGCCTTCTCGCCCTTCAGCTGCTGCAGCTCCCACTCGGCGAGCGGCTCGCCGGCGGCGACCTCGGGGGCCTTGGTGTCGGCCGCGGAGGCACCGGCACGGGACATCAGGCCGTCGGCCACCGCGTCGGCGATCACGCGGGTCAGCAGCGTGACGGAGCGGATCGCGTCGTCGTTGCCCGGGATCTTGTAGTCGACCTCGTCCGGGTCGCAGTTGGTGTCGAGGATCGCGACGACCGGGATGTTGAGCTTCCGCGCCTCACCGACGCCGATGTGCTCCTTCTTGGTGTCGACGATCCACACCGCGGACGGCACGCGCTGCATGTCGCGGATACCGCCGAGGGTCTTGTCGAGCTTGTCCTTCTCGCGCTTGAGGACGAGGAGTTCCTTCTTCGTCATGCCCGAGCCGGCCACGTCGTCGAAGTCGATCTCCTCGAGCTCCTTCAGGCGCTGGAGGCGCTTGTGGACCGTCGAGAAGTTGGTGAGCATGCCGCCCAGCCAGCGCTGGTTGACGTACGGCATGCCGACGCGGGTCGCCTGCTCGGCGATCGCTTCCTGGGCCTGCTTCTTGGTGCCGACGAAGAGGACGGTGCCGCCGTGCGCGACCGTCTCCTTGACGAACTCGTACGCCCGGTCGATGTAGCCCAGCGACTGCATCAGGTCGATGATGTAGATGCCGTTGCGCTCGGTGAAGATGAAGCGCTTCATCTTCGGGTTCCAGCGACGGGTCTGGTGCCCGAAGTGGACGCCGCTTTCCAGCAGCTCCCGCATCGTGACGACGGCCATGGCCGCACTCCTCGTGGTACGCCCCGCGAAACCGCGGGGCCTGCTCGGTTGTCCGCACCGGCGGGTGCCGGTGCGCCTGACGCCCGTGACACCGCGCCGGGGGCCAGGCACCCGGACCGAGAGGTGTCCCACCGGATCCGACGGCGTTTCGCCTGGTCACCGTGTGACCGACGGTTCGCCGGGAGACCCGAAGGTGGGCGTGCGAAGTCGACCCGGAGAGCCGGGCCGCTGTCGAAAGTGTACGGGACCGGCCAACGGGGGAGCGACCCGCGGCCGGGGACGCCACTCGGACGGGAAATCGGGTGGGAAAGAGGGGGGAGCCAACGGGGACACCCAGCCGCGTTTCCCCCGGTCATCGGACTCTCGCCGGCCGCGGCTCGCCTCTCCGCTGGTCGCCTCTCGGCTCGTGCACCTGGTCGCGTCTCGGCTTGTGCGCCACGTCTCGGCCCGGCCGAGGTCCGCCCCTGGCGTCGTGCGTGGTCCGGGCAGTGCCACCGGTCCGTCGGCTGCCCTGTCGCGCGGCTCCCCTGCAACACCATTTGTGGATATCCCGGTGAAGAAACGTCTTTCCACAGCTTTCACGGCAATGATCGGCAGCGGTTTGCGTTCCCGGGCAATCTCTCCCGCATGACCACGCAGCCCCCGGCCCCCGCAGGCCGTTCCGAGACCCGGACCCCGTTGGCGGGCGCCGACGACTTCGTCGGGTCGGGTCGGCCAGACCATGCCGCCGCAGGCGGCGGCCGTCGCCTGCTTGCCGTTGCCGCCGTGACCGCGGGGGCATTGTTCGGCACCGCAGCCGGGTTACCCGCGCTGATGGCCGCGCCCGCCCGGTCGCGGCCGGATCCGGTCGGGGCGGCGTCGCCGTCGGGGCGGTGGGTGTGGCCGCTCGATCCGCGGCCCGTGGTGGTGCGGCCGTTCGCGCCGCCGGAGCGGGACTGGCTGCCCGGCCATCGCGGCGCCGACCTCGCCGCGGCCGCCGGACAGGCGGTGCGCGCGGCGGGTGCCGGGATCGTCGCGTTCGCCGGAGCAATTGCCGGCCAGGGCGTCGTCAGCATCCGGCACGGCAATCTGCTGACCACCTACGAACCGGTCGCGTCCACCGTCTCCCCCGGTCAGACCGTCGACGTGGGAACCCCGATCGGCACGGTCGCCGCGCAGCCCCTGCACTGTGCCGACGTGTGCCTGCACTGGGGCCTCATCGTCGGCCCTTCGGGCGCTGCCGCCCAGGGCGCGCCGAAGTACGCCGACCCGTCGGGGCTGGTGCACCGTGGCCGTGTGCGGCTCTATCCGCCGCACGGCCCCCTGCCGTCCCGCCCCCGGCCGGCCACCGCCGGACGCGCCTCGGCACGTCCTCGCGGCACTCCGGACTCAGACCGCGGCTTCGGTCTCCGTCGCGCCCTCGGCGCCGTCCGCAGCGCCCTCGGCATCCTCGGACGACTCCTCGACCGCCCCCGGCAGCCGGATCTCCGCGACCCCGCCGAGCACCAGCCCGAGGGTGGCCGCGGTGACCTCCGCCCCGTCGGCACCGCATTCGATGCGGCGGACGGCCGCGTCGACCATGCCCTGCACGAGCGAGGCGACGAGCATCGGATCGGGGTGGCCGAGGTCGTCGAGCGCGTTCACCACGAGTTCGACGATGCGGCCGTGCGCGGCCCTTATCCGCTCACGGGCGTTGGCGTCGAGTTCGCCGGTGGAGATGGCCACCACGACCCGGTGGGTGCGGTCGCCGACGAGTTCCAGCTGCCGCTGGACGTAGGCGGCGATCTTCCCGGCCGGGTCGTCGACGGCCGCCATGGCGTCCTCGACCTCGGCGACCCAGGCGGGCAGGTCGACCGCGCACAGTTCCTCGACGACGGCCGCGCGCGACCGGAAGTACTCGTAGACCGAGGAGCGGGCGAGCCCGGTGCGTTCGGCGAGCGCGGGGAAGGTCAGCGCGGCGAAACCGCCCTCGTCCAGGAGCGCACGGGCGGCATCGAGCAGGGCGGCGTGCTGCATGGCGCGGTGCTCGGCAACGGAGGCTGCACGTATCTTCGGCACGAGATCACTGTAGAACGTGCCCCCGCCCGGGCCCCAAGGCCTTCCGTGCCCGAGACGCGAAATGGCCACCGCCGACCCGTCGTCCGGCCCGTTCCGCGCCCCGCTTCGGCCCCGCGGGCGGGCGGAGCACCCGGGGCACTCCGCCCGCCCGCCGTCACTCGGGTGTCATCGCGTATCGCCGCCCGATCCGCCGCTTCCGGCCCCGTCGGGGGTACCCAGCACCGCGGCGCGGCCGGCTTCCAGCCGGGCGACGGGGAGCCGGAACGGCGAGCACGACACGTAGTCGAGCCCGGTGTCGTGGAAGAACCGCACCGACTCGGGGTCGCCGCCGTGCTCGCCGCAGACGCCGAGCCCGAGACCGGGGCGGGTCTCCCGGCCCTCGGCCACGGCCAGCGCCACCAGTCGCCCGACGCCGCCGCGGTCGAGGGTCTCGAACGGCGACACCCGGAAGATGCCCGCGTCCAGGTACTCGGTGAAGAACGACGCCTCCACGTCGTCGCGCGAGAAACCCCACGTGGTCTGGGTGAGGTCGTTCGTGCCGAACGAGAAGAACTCGGCGGCCTCGGCGATCCGGCCGGCGGTGAGCGCGGCACGCGGGAGCTCGATCATGGTGCCGACCGGGAACGCCACCTCGGTGCCGGATTCGGCACTGACCTCGGCGAACACCGTGCGGGCCTCGTCGCCGACGAGTGCCAGCTCCCGGAGCGCGCCGACCAGCGGGACCATGATCTCCGGGCGCGGGTCGCCGCCGGCCCGGATGCGCGCGACCGCGGCCTCGGCGACCGCGCGGATCTGCATCGCGAACAGGCCGGGGATGACCAGTCCGAGGCGCACGCCGCGGAGCCCGAGCATCGGGTTCTGCTCGTGCAACCGGCGGACGGCGTCCAGCAGTTCGCGTTCCTCGCCGACCGGGTCGCCGAGCGCTTCGGCGACCGCGACGCGGACCGACAGGTCGGTGAGGTCGGGCAGGAACTCGTGCAGGGGCGGGTCGATGAGCCGGATGGTCACCGGCAGGCCGTCCATGGCCTCCAGCACCTCGGCGAAGTCCTGGCGCTGCAGCGGCAGCAGCGCGTCGAGGGCGGCGGCGCGGCCGTCGTCGGAGTCGGCGAGGACGAGCCGTTCCACGTACTTGCGGCGTTCGCCGAGGAACATGTGCTCGGTGCGCAGCAGTCCGATTCCTTCGGCGCCGAAGCGGCGGGCGCGCTGCGCGTCGGGCCCGGTGTCGGCGTTCGCCCGGACCCGCAGGCGGCGGCGCCGGTCGGCGTGGCCGAGGATGCGCGCGACGGCGGCGACCAGGCCGTCGGTGTCGTCGTCCGCGGTGATGCGGCCTTCGAAGTAGTCGACGACGGGCGGGGGCACGACGGGGGCGGCCCCGGCGTAGACGCGGCCGGTCATGCCGTCCACCGAGATCACGTCGCCTTCCGCGACGATGATGCCGCCCGGCGCCGTGCAGCGGCGGGCGCGCGCGTCCACGTCGAGGTCCTCGGCGCCGCACACGCAGGTTTTGCCCATGCCGCGGGCCACGACCGCGGCGTGCGAGGTCTTGCCGCCGCGGCTGGTGAGGATGCCGTCCGCGGCGACCATGCCGGCCAGGTCGTCGGGGTTGGTCTCGCGCCGCACCAGGATCACGTGCTCGCCGCGGGCCGCCCAGGCCACCGCCGTCGCCTGGTCGAAGACGGCCCGCCCGACGGCGGCGCCCGGCGAGGCGGGGATGCCGCGGGCGATCGCGGTGGGCCCGTCGGGGCTGTCCTCTCCGATGGCGGCGAAGCGGGGGAACATCAGCTGCGCGAGCTGCGCTCCGGTGACGCGGCACAGCGCCTCGTCCGCGTCGATCAGCCCTTGGTCGGCAAGCTGCGCCGCAATGCGGAAGGCCGCCTCCGCCGTGCGCTTGCCGACGCGGGTCTGGAGCATCCACAAGGTGCCGCGTTCGATCGTGAACTCGATGTCGCACAGGTCCCGGTAGTGGTCTTCGAGGATCCGCATGATGTCGAGCAGGCGGTCGTAGGAGGTCTTGTCGAGTTCTTCGAGCGCGGCCAGGGGCACGGTGTTGCGGATGCCGGCGACGACGTCCTCCCCTTGCGCGTTGGCGAGGTAGTCGCCGTACACGCCGGGCTGCCCGGTGGCCGGGTCGCGGGTGAACGCGACGCCGGTGCCGGAGTCGGGGCCGAGGTTGCCGAAGACCATCGCGACGATGTTGACCGCGGTACCCAAATCGTCCGGAATGCGCTCCTGGCGGCGGTACAGCCGCGCCCGCTCGCCGTTCCACGACGCGAAGACCGCGCGGACCGCCATGTCCAGCTGCGTCCGCGGGTCCTGCGGGAACGCGACGCCCGCGTGCTCGGCGACCAGGTCCTGGAATTCGCCGACCAGGGCGCGCAGATCGTCCGCGTCGAGGTCGACGTCGGTCGCCGCCCCCTTGGCCTGCTTGGCCGCCTCCAGCCGCTCCTCGAACAGGTCGCCGTCGATGCCGAGCACGGTCTTGCCGAACATCTGCACGAGCCGCCGGTACGAGTCCCACGCGAACCGCTCGTCGTCCGCCTGCGCGGCCAACCCGGCGACGGAGGCGTCGGTGAGGCCGATGTTGAGGACGGTGTCCATCATCCCCGGCATCGAGAACGCCGCACCGGAACGCACCGACACCAGCAGCGGGTCGTCGGGCTGCCCGAGCTGCCGCGCCATGCGCTTCTCCAGCGCGGCCAGGTGCGCATCCACCTGCTCGCGCAGCCCGGTCGGCTCCTCGCCCGCGTGCAGGTAGGCGCGGCAGGCGTCCGTGGTGATCGTGAAGCCCGGCGGCACCGGCAGGCCGAGGTTGTGCATCTCGGCCAGGTTGGCGCCTTTGCCGCCGAGCAGGTCCTTGAGGTCCTTGTTGCCTTCGGCGAAGGCGTAGACGAATTTCGGGATGTTCGGCACGGGTATCCCCCTCGCGCACGACGGTGGGCCGCATGACCACCGTGCGGGGGTGAGGGGCCCCCGCGCCTGACACCGGCAGAAGTCGCACGGCCCGATTGCCCTGATGGCGGGGAGCGTACCCAGCCCAGCCGACCGGGCACGCCTTGAGACCAGGATCACGCCAAGGGGGGCGGTCTGGCGCGGCGAGCGGTTTGCGGAGAACCCGGGAATGGGGGGTGGGGCATTCTCAGGGGGTTGGGGGAGGGGGGTGGGGCCCCCAGCTGTTCACGGCAAGTCCGACTCGCTCCAAGCCCCCACCGCCCCCGCCACGAACTGCTCGAATCCCCGGGCCGGCCGCCCCAAGGCCTCGCGCACCCCGTCGGACACCCCCGACCCGAGCCCGTCGCGGACCGCCACCAGCAGGCCGCACAGCCGGGCTGCGACGTCCGGAGCCACCCCGTGGGCAACCTGCTGCTCGACGAAGGCCTCCGCCGTGACGTCGACGTGCCGGACGGTTCGGCCCGTGGCCTTGCCGATGATCTCCACGGCTTCCGCGAAGCCGAGCGACCGAGGGCCGGTGAGCTGGTAGATCCGCCCCGCATGCCGCACATCCGTCAAAGCCGCCGCGGCGACCTCGGCGATGTCGTCCGCGTCGACGAACGCGGTGCGTCCGTCGCCGGTCGGCAGCGCCAGCGTTCCCGTCAGGACCGCCGGACGCCAGAACGTCTCGCTGAAGTTCTGCGCGAACCAGCCGGGCCGCAGGATCGTCCAGTCCATGCCCGAGGCGCGGACGGCGTCCTCCGCGCCCTTCAGCGGACGCCCGTCGTCCGCCTCCCCCACGCCGTGCGCGGACAGCAGCACCACCCGCCGCACCCCCGCGGCGGCCGCGGCCTCGACCAGTCCGGGGATCCGTACGCTCGGGTCGAGGCCCGTCCGCAGGTCGGGCTCCAGCACGTACAGCCCGGCGACCCCGTCGAGCGCCGCCGCCCACGTCGACGGTTCTCCGAGTGCGCAGCGGACGTCGCCGCCGGTGCGCGACGCGGTCCGTACCGGGTGTCCGGCCTCCCGCAGTCGCCGGGCAATGCGGCGGCCGGTCGTTCCGGTGCCGCCGAGGACAAGGGTCGTATTCATGGCCACCAGCGAACTCCACACCGGCCAGACGATCCATAGGTGATAGTCGCGGTTCCCTTTGCCATCGTCTAACGTCGCCCTGTGGACGTCCTGAGCGACTTACTGCACCGGGCCCGCGCCTCGCACACCGCCGTCCGGCAACTGATCCAGCGACCACCGTGGTCGCTGACGTTCGCCGACCCGCCGCTGCTCTCGCTCGTCGCCGCGCTCCACGGCGACGCCTGGGTCGGCGTCGACGACGCCTCCCCCACCCGCCTCGCACAAGGCGACATCGCTTTGGTCCGCGGCCCCGCGCCGCACACCATCTCCGATGCGCCCACCACCCGGCCCCTCGTCGTGATCCGCGACGGCCGCAAGCTCTCCGTCGACGGCAGCGAAGCGGCGGACCGGGTGCGCCGCAGCCTCGCGCCTCGGACGTACGGGGACGGCCGGTCCGGCGCCGACGCCGTGCTCCGCGGCAGCTACGACCTGCACGGCCAGGTCGGCGAGCGCGTGCTGGCCGCGCTGCCGCCCCTCGCCGTCGTGCCCGCCGGGCCGCGTACCCGGGCCGCCCTGGACCTCCTCGCCGCCGAGACCGCCCACGACGAGCCCGGGCAGGACGCGGTCCTGGGACGCCTGCTCGACCTCGTCCTCGTCCTGGCGCTGCGCGCGTGGTGGGCCGCCCCGGACGCGCGCCCGCCCGCCTGGTACCGGGCCACCGCCGACCCTGCGATCGGCGCCGCGCTGCGCGCCCTGCACGAGGAGCCCGCCCGCCGGTGGACGGTCGCCGCGCTGGCCGCCGAGGCCGGCCTGTCCCGTGCCGCGTTCGCCGCGCGCTTCGCCGCCCTGGTCGGGGAGCCGCCGCTCACCTACCTCACCGCCTGGCGGATGACCCTCGCCGCCGACCTGCTCCGGGACACCGATGCCACCGTCGGCGCGGTGGGCCGACTCGTGGGCTACACCGACGCGTTCGCCTTCAGCGTCGCCTTCAAACGCGCCCACGGCGTCACTCCGTCGCACCGGCGCCGCCCCGACCCGGGTCCGACCGGCCGACCCCCGGCACCGTCCGCCGACGACCGCCGCGTCTGATCGAATGGTCGGCGACGCACAGCACCGACGAAAGGCATCCCGTGGGCAAGCGCATCCCGGTCGTCCTCGTCGCCGGGTTCCTCGGCGCGGGCAAGACCACGCTGCTCAACCACCTGCTGCGGCACGCGGACGGCACCCGGATCGCGGTCGTCGTCAACGACTTCGGATCCGTGAACATCGACGCGATGCTCGTGTCCGCACAGGTCGATTCGATGGTGTCGCTCGGCAACGGCTGCCTGTGCTGCGTGCTCGACACGTCCGACCTGGACGGCATGTTCAGCCGCCTCGCACGCACCAAGCCCGACGTGATCGTCGTGGAGGCCAGCGGTCTCGCCGAGCCGGTGGAACTCGTCCAGATGGTGCTGGCCAGCCGCCACCAGCGGATCCGGTACGCCGGACTCCTCATGGTCGTCGACGGTGCCCACTTCGCCGCCACCCGCGCCGAACACCCGGAAATCGACCGCCACCTGCACTACGCCGACCTCGTCGTCGCCAACAAGGACGACCTGCTCGACCCGGCGGAACGCGCCGCGCTGCACGCCACTCTGGCCGAACTCGCCCCCGGCGCGCCCGTGGTGCCGTCCCTGCGCGGCCGCATCGACCCCGCGCTCCTGTTCGACGCGGCTCCCCACGGCGCGCGCACCGTGCCGCGGGCCCGGCAGCTGTCCTTCGACGACCTGCTCCGCGACGCGGCCACGCACGAAGCCCACGGTGACCACGGCACCGACGCAGCCGACGACGCCCACGCCGACCACCTGCACAGCGCCTACGACACGCTCAACCTGGAGTCCGCGGAGCCGCTGGACCCGCGGGCGTTCGCCGCGTTCATGGAACGCGGGTTCCCGGGTGTGTACCGCATGAAGGGGTTCGTACGCTTCGCGCTCCCCGGCCGCCCCGACCGCTACACCCTGCAGTTGGTCGGACGCCACCTCTCCTACACCCGCTCGGGCTGGCCGCGCGGGCAGCAGCCGACCACCACCCTGGTCGCGATCGGCGCGGGCTTCGATGCCGCCGCCCTCCGCGACGGCTTCGCCGCCTGCACCCTGGCGGAAAGCGCGGGCCCGGTCGCCGACCCGGACATCGCGATGGCCGGAATCCGCCGCCATCTCGAAGGCCGCGAAGCCGAAGACCGCGCCGCAGCCCGCGAGTCCGACACGCCGGGCACCGACCCGGACCTGTCGGCCGCGGAGGTCGAGGCCTACGCCGACTGACCGCTCCGCGGCTCCGCCCCGGCCAGGCAAGATCCAAGCCCTCCACCGGAGTTCGGCCGACCGTGCGCGGCAGATTCGGGCCAAGCGGACGGGGCTCGCTTGGGGAGGCGGGCGCTCGCGACGCGCGCGGCCCGCACGTTCGAGACCGCCGCCGCACGGCGGCCTGAGCTTCCGCCGCGTGGCGGCCGTGGCAGGGCAACGCAGCGCAGCCCACCGCCCGGTGTCCACCCGGCCCCGGACCAGCCTGGCTCCGCCCGGCAAACCGCCTATGGACGCTGCTCGACCGGTCCGACGCCCCGATCGGCCAGGCAGTTCGCCGCGGCGCCCGGAGAACAGCTCCGGACCGGCTGTGCCGCGGCCGCCTCCGCCCAGGCTCGCGCGCGGCAGCGCGTCCGTTCAGCCGTCCGGCACACCTGCCCGTCGCCCGAGCGGCCCGACTCCGGCCAAAGCCTCCGGACCGCGCCTCAGCCCCCCGAGTGGTCCGTCTCCGCGTCCTCCGTCGGCGGGACCGCGCATTCGGGGTCGTCGAGCCAGCCCTCGGGGAGGACGACCTTCTTGCCGCCTGCGGTGCGGCCGCGGGGGCCGTCGGCGCCGGTGGGCCAGGGCTGGTCGAGGTGGAGGGTGGCGATGAGGTCGTCGAGTTGGCTCAGGTTGCCGACCATGGCAAGGCCGCGGCGGGCTTCGGAGCCGACCGAGAAGCCCTTGGTGTACCAGGCGACGTGCTTGCGGAAGTCGGTGACGCCGCGTTCCTCGCCCATCCAGTCGCCGAGGAGTTCCGCGTGGCGGCGCATGACGCCGGTGACTTCGCGGAGGGTGGGGCGGGCTCGGTGGTCGCTGCCTTCGAAGATCGAGACGAGGTCGCGGAAGAGCCATGGGCGGCCCAGGCAGCCGCGGCCGACCACGACGCCGTCGCAGCCGGTTTCGCGGAGCATGCGGAGGGCGTCGTCGGCGTCCCAGATGTCGCCGTTGCCGAGCACCGGGACGTCGACGGCTTCCTTGAGGCGGGCGATGGACGACCAGTCGGCGGTGCCGCCGTAGTGCTGCTGGGCGGTGCGGCCGTGCAGGGCGACCCAGGTGATTCCTTCGTCCTGGGCGATGCGGCCCGCGTCCAGGTAGGTGAGGTGGTCGTCGTCGATGCCCTTGCGCATCTTCATGGTGACGGGCAGGTGGCGGGCGTTCTTGACCGCGGCGCGCAGGATGTCGCGGAGCAGGTTGCGCTTGTACGGGAGCGCGGATCCGCCGCCCTTGCGCGTCACCTTGGGCACCGGGCAGCCGAAGTTGAGGTCGATGTGGTCGGCGAGGTCCTCGTCGACGATCATCGCGACGGCGCGGCCGACGACGTCCGGGTCGACGCCGTAGAGCTGGATGCTGCGCGGGCGTTCGGTGGCGGCGAAGCGGATCAGGCGCATGGTCTTGTCGTCGCGTTCGACGAGGGCGCGCGTGGTGATCATTTCGCTGACGTAGAGCCCGGCCGGCCGCGACTCGGTGACGGATTCGGCCTGCTCCTGGCACAGCGTGCGGAACGGGGCGTTGGTGATTCCGGCCATCGGCGCGAGGACGACCGGCGGCCACACCTCGGTGCGGCCGAGGCGCAGCGGCGCGAAGTCCGTCGCCGCGGCGGTCTCGGCGTCGGTCGTCCCGGTGGTGGTCATGGCGGATCGCTCCAGGTCGTGCGGACGGGTTTCCCTATTGTCGCGCAAGCGGGCGGCGGGGCTGCCGGATATGCACAGGGGCCACCCTCGGGGCAGGTTGTCCTCACATCGAGAAAAACCGGTGGCGCGCTCCGCCCGGCCGCTGCCAGGCTGGTCGGGACCTGACCGCACCGGGCACTTGGGGACGTGACATGACCAGCACGGAATCCGCATCGATCGAGCCGGCGAGCACCCCCGAACCGGCGAGCACCCCCGAGCCCCGGGACGTCGCCGCGCTGCTCGCCCTGACGGGCACCGGGAAGCGCGTCAAGTTCCTGCACTTCTGGGGGCACCAGCCGCAGGCCGACGGATCGGTCGGCGCGGGGTGTCTGAGCCAGTGGTACCCGTCCCCGTTCACTGTCGACGGCGTCACCTATGCGACCGCCGAGCACTGGATGATGGCGGGCAAGGCCCGGATGTTCGGGGACGCGACGGCGGAGAAGCGCGCGGTCAAGGCCGCGCATCCGAAGGAGGCCAAGGCAGTCGGCCGGGAGGTCCGCGGCTTCGACGAGGCGACGTGGGTGGCGGGCCGCTTCGAGCTGGTGGTGGAAGGCAATGTCGCGAAGTTCGGGCAGGATCCGGCGTTGCGGGCGTTCCTGCTCGGCACCGGCAGCCGCGTCTTGGTCGAGGCGAGCCCTCGCGACCGCATCTGGGGCATCGGGCTGGGCGCGCGGAACGAGAACGCCGACCGTCCGGAAAGCTGGCGCGGCCTCAACCTGCTGGGTTTCGCGTTGATGGAGGCCCGGGCCCGGCTGGCGTCCGCGGAAGACCTCGCCTGACGATCCGCGCACAAGCCGGGCAGCCCGCCCCCTCAGGCCTGCCCGCAGCGCAAACCGGGCAACGCAAACCGAGCAACGCAAAAACCGAGCGGCCCGCTCCCCCGCGGAGGGGGAGCGGGCCGCTCGGCGTGGCACGTGAAGGTCAGCAGCCGATCAGCCGCGGCGCCAGGTACTCGCGCACCCGGTCGAGGCCCACGCGCTCCTGGCCCATGGTGTCGCGGTCGCGGATGGTGACCGCGTTGTCTTCGAGGGTGTCGAAGTCCACCGTGATGCAGAACGGCGTGCCGATCTCGTCCTGGCGGCGGTAGCGGCGGCCGATGGCGCCCGCGTCGTCGAAGTCGACGTTCCAGAACTGGCGCAGGTCGGCGGCGAGGCCGCGGGCCTTGGGCGACAGGTCGGTGTTGCGGGACAGCGGCAGGACCGCGGCCTTGACCGGGGCGAGGCGCGGGTCGAGGCGCATGACGACGCGCTTCTCCATGACGCCCTTGGCATTGGGCGCCTCGTCCTCGCTGTACGCGTCGATCATGAACGCGAGCATGGCGCGGTTGACGCCGGCTGCCGGTTCGATGACATACGGCATCCAGCGCTCCTTGGTCTCCTGGTCGAAGAAGGAGAGGTCGGTGCCGGAGTGCTTGGAGTGCGTGCTGAGGTCGTAGTCGGTGCGGTTGGCGACGCCTTCCAGCTCACCGAACTCGTTGCCGCCGAACTGGAAGCGGTACTCGATGTCCGCGGTCCGCTTCGAGTAGTGCGACAGCTTCTCCTTCGGGTGCTCGAAGAAGCGCATGTTCTCCTCGCGGAGGCCGAGGCCGGTGTACCAGTTCCAGCGCTCCTGGAGCCAGTACTCGTGCCACTGCTCGTCCTCGCCCGGCTTGACGAAGAACTCCATCTCCATCTGCTCGAACTCGCGGGTGCGGAAGATGAAGTTGCCCGGCGTGATCTCGTTGCGGAAGCTCTTGCCGACCTGCGCGATGCCGAACGGCGGCTTCTTACGGGCGCTGTCCTGCACCAGCTTGTAGTTCACGAAGATGCCCTGCGCGGTCTCCGGGCGGAGGTAGGCGCGGCCGGACTCGTCCTGGACTGGGCCCAGGTAGGTCTGCAGAAGGCCGTTGAACATCTTGGGCTCGGTGAACGCGCCCTTGGTGCCGCAGTTCGGGCAGTTGAGTTCGGTGAGGCCGTTGGCCGGCGGGCGGCCGTGCTTGGCCTCGTAGGCCTCTTCGAGGTGGTCCGCGCGGAACCGCTTGTGGCAGGAGGTGCACTCGGTCAGCGGGTCGACGAACGCCTCGACGTGGCCGGATGCTTCCCACACCTCGCGGGCGAGAATGACCGACGAGTCCAGACCCACGATGTCGTCGCGCGAGGTGACCATCGCGCGCCACCACTGGCGCTTGATGTTCTCCTTCAGCTCCACACCGAGCGGTCCGTAGTCCCAGGCGGCCCGCTGGCCGCCGTAGATTTCGGAGCACGGGTACACGAACCCGCGGCGCTTGCTCAGGCTGACGATGGTCTCGATTTTGTCGGCGGCCACGATGCTCTCTTCGGTGCGACGATGCGGTCAGTGACGGTGTTCGCACAGGGTACCGGCGGTCCGGGGTACCGGTCGCCCCCAAAGATTCCGCAATTGACAATCATTGTCAGTTAAGTTGAGAATGATTGTCATGAACATACGCCGGGCTGCCCCCGTGTCCTTCACCGCGCTCGCCGCGGTCTCCGCGCTGCTGCTGACCGCATGCGGTGCCAAGGACGACGCGGGCAGCACAACCGGCAGCGGCTCGGTACGCGTGGTCGCCGCGTTCTACCCCCTGAAGTTCGTCGCGCAGCAGGTCGGCGGCCCCGAAGTACGCGTCACGAACCTGACCAAGCCGGGCGCCGAACCCCACGAACTGGAGCTGCAGCCCAAGCAGGTCGCGGCCGTCGCCGATGCGGATGTGATGGTGTACCTGAAGGGCCTGCAGCCCGCCGTGGACAAGGCCGTGCATCTGGAGAAGCCGGACCACGTCGTGGAAGCGAGCGAGCTGAGCCCCCTCGAAGAGCACGGCGACGAGGTCGACGGGCACAGCGGGCACGACCACGGCGGCGGAGACGGCCACGACCACTCCGCGGAAGGCGGCGGCGACCCGCACATCTGGCTCGACCCGACCCGGCTGGCCACCGTCGCCGTCGGCGTCGGCGAGACCCTCGCCGAGGCCGACCCGGCCCACGCGGCGGACTACCGGGCCCGGGCCGCCGACCTGAAGACCCAGCTCGACGGGCTCGACAACGAGTTCAGAACCGGCCTCGCGAGCTGCGAACGCCACGAGTTCGTGACCAGCCACGCCGCCTTCGGCTACCTCGCCGAGCGGTACGGCATCGACGAAATCGGCGTCACCGGCGTCAACCCCGACTCCGAGCCCTCCCCCGCGCGCATCGCCGACCTGCAGAAGCTCGTCAAGGACCGCGGCGTCACCACCGTCTTCTTCGAAACCCTCGCCAGTCCCAAGACCGCCGAGGCGCTCGCCCGCGACACCGGTGCCACCGCCGCCGTCCTCGATCCCCTGGAGGGAATCAAGGACGAGTCCAAGGCCGATTACTTCTCCGTGATGCGCGCCAACCTCGACGCCCTGCGGAAGGCACTCGGATGCCAGTGAACACCCCCCACGCCGACGCCCCCGCCGTCCGGCTGACCGGCGGCACCGCCGCCCTCGGCGGCCGCGCCGTCCTGCGCGGCGTCGACCTGGCCGTCGCGCCCGGCGAAGTCGTCGCGCTGCTCGGCGCCAACGGCTCCGGCAAGTCCACGCTCGTCCGCTCGCTCGTCGGCCTGGTGCCGCTGAGCGGCGGCCGGATCGACCTGTTCGGCACCCCGTACGGCAAGTTCAAGGACTGGTCGCGTATCGGCTACGTGCCGCAGCGCACCACCGCCGCGGCGGGCGTCCCGGCCAACGTCCGCGAAGTGGTGGCGTCCGGACGGCTCACCCGGCGCCACATGTTCCACCTCGGCCGCGACGACCGCACGGCCGTCGACGACGCCCTCGACGCCGTCGGCATGCGCGACCGGGCCGGCGACGGCGTCGCGGACCTGTCCGGCGGCCAGCAGCAGCGCGTCCTCATCGCCCGCGCCCTGGCCCGCCGCCCCGACCTGCTGATCATGGACGAGCCCATGGCGGGCGTCGACCTGGCCAGCCAGGAAGTCCTCGCCGACACCCTGCGCCGGCAGAAGGAACAAGGCCGCGCGGTCCTGCTGGTGCTCCACGAACTCGGACCGCTCGAGCCCCTCATCGACCGCGCGGTCGTGCTGCGCGACGGCTGCGTCTGCCACGACGGACCGCCGCCCCAGGCCCTCGGCCAGCACGCGCTGCCCGGCCACGACCACGTGCACCCGCACGCCGACGACCACACCACCTCGGGACTGCTGACGTGAGCCTGCTCCACTACGACTTCATGCAGCGCGCGCTGCTCGCCGCGCTGCTGGTCGGCATGACCGCACCGTCCGTCGGCGTCTACCTCGTGCAGCGCCGCCAGGCGTTCATGGGCGACGGCATCGGCCACATCGCGCTCACCGGCGTCGGACTCGGCCTGCTGTTCAGCCAGTCGCCGGTGCTGTTCGCGGTGCTGACCGCCGCCGCGGGCGCGATCGTCATCGAACTCGTCCGTGAACGCAGCAAGGTCAGCGGCGACGTCGCCCTGTCCGTCCTGTTCTACGGCGGCATCGCGGGCGGCGTCATGCTCGCCAGCCAATCCGCGGGCGGCGGGGCCAGCCTCAACGCCTACCTGTTCGGACAGCTCACGACGGTCTCGCCGGAAGACCTCCGGGTCATGGCCGTCCTCGCCGCCATCGTCCTCGCGGTCACCATCGGGCTGCGCAAGCCGCTGTTCACGGTCTGCCAGGACGAGGAGTTCGCCCGGGTCACCGGGCTGCCCGTCCGTGCGCTCAACCTGCTCATCGCGGTGACCGCCGCGGTCACCGTCACCGTCGCGATGCGCGTGGTCGGCCTGCTCCTGGTCAGCGCGCTCATGGTGGTGCCGGTCGCGATCGCCCAGCAGCTGACCCGCACGTTCGCGGTCACCGCGGCCGTGGCGATCGGCGTGGGCGTCGTGGTGTCGGTCTCCGGCACCGCCCTCACCTACTACGTGGAGGCACCGCCCGGCGCCACCATCGTGCTGCTCGCCATCGGCCTGTTCGTCCTGGTCGGGGTGGTCGTGGCACCGTTCAAAGCCCGCCGCGCCCGGGGCCGCGCCACCGACATCCCCGCCTCCGAAGACGATCTGAAGGTGGCGCACGCCACACTGCTCACCGGCAGCACCTCGGCGTCGTCCGGCACAATGTCGGGGCGGGACACGTCCCCGCAGCCGCCGAAATCGGAGGAGGAGCCCCGGTGACCACCGCGAACAGCCCGGCCCGCGGCAGATCCACACGGCAGCGCACCGCCGTGTCGGCCCTCCTCGACGAGGTCGAGGACTTCCGCAGCGCCCAGGACCTGCACGACCTGCTCAAGCAGCGCGGCGACTCGGTGGGCCTGACCACGGTGTACCGCACGCTGCAGGCCCTGGCCGATGCCGGCGAGGTCGACGTCCTGCGCAACCCCGACGGCGAAGCCGTCTACCGGCGCTGCAGCCGCGGACACCACCACCACCTGGTCTGCCGCGCCTGCGGCCGCACGGTCGAGGTGGAAGGCCCCGCTGTGGAGCGCTGGGCCGGCCGCATCGCCGCCGAACACGGCTACACCGATGTCTCCCACGAACTGGAGATCTTCGGCACGTGCGGGCCTTGCACACAGGCGGCGCGGGGCTGAGTCACGCTCCGAAGGCGCTCGGAGACGAGGCCGCCCGGCCGCCGAGCGCTGTTCTCCGTTTTCCCGCCGACGGCATGCCGTCGGGAGCCGAAAGCCGTTAGAGTTCCCCGGCTCGCACCCGTCCGCAGGACGAGCGTGTTTCGCCCCCGGACCTTCGTCGGCTTTCGCGGACCGGGCCGACCGGTGCGGCGGGGCGCTCACGGCTGGAGGCAAAAGCTGTGGTGGCAAGGCTTGCGGAGAGCCTCGACAAGTATCAGCGCCGGAACGGCGCCAGCTACGCCGCGTTCAGTTTGCCGGTCTCCGAGCCCCTCTTGCACGGCAAGCTGCCGACGAAGGCCACGGAAACCGGCACCTACCGGGAGAACAGTGGCTACGCGGTCGTGCGCATACCCCGGGACTGCCAGGACGGCTACGACCTGGTCAGTCTGCCGCCGGGGCTGCCCGAGGTCGCCGCCCTGCTGGGGGGCAACCAGGCCGATGCATCCGTGTCGGCACCCAAGAGACTTCGCACCTACGTCGTCGGTGCCAAGTCGGTGGACCTCATCACGGTGCCCCATGCGTGGGAGGCCGGCGCCTTGCCCCGGTTCTATCCACCGGCCGCCGAGGTGACGCCCTTCGCAGTCAAGGGACTGGTCGCCCAGCTCCAGCAGTTGCGAATCACGGCAGACAAAATGCGCGAGGACGATCCCGGGCGCTGGAACAGTCTCGCCGACCAGCAGAGCGCGTACTACGAAGCCCAGACGCGTCAAAGCGCCTATCCGCTCCCCTTGCGTGGCGCGCCGGTGTTCGAGAACGCGCAGCTCGCCAATCTGCACCGACTCCTGGACATCGTCGTGGACCGCGCGCCGGAGCTGGCCAAGAAGATCGGCCTACCGACCACGCACGAGGAACTGGACGCCTTTCTTCCCCAATTGACGCCCTCCGACCCGTATGGGCCCGACGTGGTTGTCCAGTTCGGAGATCCCAGCCGCGGCAACACGATCATCACGCATCCGCGCATGGTCGACGCCTTCGGAGCCATCTTCGACGGGAGCCCGATGCCGGTCGGACTCGCGGAGGAAGTGTTCGGACATATGCGGGGCCTGCAACGGCGGCTGCCCATGGCGGACCTGTCGATCGACCCCGCGTCACTCGGAGCCTCCGTCGCCGAGCTCGAGGCCACCCTCCGCTCGTCCCTCGCGGAGTGGGACGCGCACCTCAACCCCGCGGGTCCTCCAGAGCGCTTCTCGGCGTTGCCCGACGAACGCACCCGCGACGAGCGGACGCGGCTGTTCAACCGGAACGCCGTGCATGTGGCGAAGGGGGACGCGCGACCGAAGCCGGATCCCTTCGCAGGTCGCAGCCGTCGGGACGTCGCGGCGGCGCTGCTGTCCCCGATGGGGGTGAACCAGATGGCCAAGACCGTCGCCGAGCTCTGGTACCAGTTCATCGATGCCGACCTTATGAGCATCGGCAACGCCGACCACGACCTGCGCCGCCTGCTCCACCAACTGCCCGGCCACAGCGCGGTGATCCTGGATACCTGGACCGACATGATCGGGCCGGTGGACACGGAGCGACTCGCTGCGGCGCGCCGTGCCCAGGATTTCGAGTCCGGTTTCATCGACTTCTTGCGAGGACTGGAGGACGACGGCAGCGGATGGGTCCGTGTCGACTCGCAGATCACCGCTCGCGCTGCCCAGAGGGTGCTGTCCGCGATGGGCAAACCCGTACCACCGGTGCACGTGCTGGCCCGGCTCGTCGACGACCACGTCGACCGCCACGGGCTGGCGGCCCCCGTGCCGCCGCAGGATCCGGCGCCCGAGCGCGATTCCGCGCACACGGCCGTCGAAACGGTGGCGGTCACCGAGACGGACGTCGAGGTGGCCCGGACGCTGTCGGGAGGCTGGACGCCGTCGGCGGAATTCGTGGCGGCGGCCGCGACCATCAGCGCGGCCGAGAACCGGATGAGGGTCAACTCTCCAGGCATCGCCCGCGAAATCGTCACCCTGCAATCCCGCGTCGCGGCAACCCGCAAGAAATGGGTGGAAAGCGGCCGTCGGCTCGCCGCCTACGAAGCCGACCGAGAGCGGACACCCGAACAGACCGGCACTCCCGCGGAAGCACTAGGCCGCGGCGCCGACCGCAAGCGAGGGACCCTGTTGCAGGCCTACGGGACGGCACGCGACCGCTACCGCAAGGAGGGGGCGTTCTTCACTACGGTGACGACGAACGTCATGTCTTCCGCCATCGGAAGGGAGGCGATCGCCCAGCAGCGTTTCGTCCAAGGACGCCCGGCGCCGGACTTCGACATCCCCGCGGACCTGCTCGCCATACGTCGCGAGATCCTCCTGGAGGACGAAGAGGGCGGAGCATCCGGTGCGGTGCCCTCACCGTCCGGCGTCGACCATTCGCCCCCACACGCCCCGGGTCCGCCGGAGCCGCGGCCGGTTCGCAACACGGCCGCGTCGGCGGACCCGGCGCACTTCGCCGCCGTAGCCGCCGCTCAGGGCATCCGCGCCGTTTCGCCGACCAAGCCGCCCCTCCGGCGCGCACAGCCGGAACCGTGGCCCTCCTCGGCTCCCGGCGGGTCGGTCAACGGTTCCCTCCGCCCTGACCAGGACCGCGGAGTCGGCCCGTATTGGGAACGGTCGAAGTGACCTGCCCCGCCGGGACGCGGTGGCGCCTTACTCGTACGGTTCCTTCGGCGTCGGAATCCGGTCGGCCTTCGTTGCCGTCAGCGCCGGGATGGTGCTTTCCGACGCCGGAGGACCGTCCGACTTGAGCCACGTGCCGGTGACCTGGACCCAGGCGTCGGTCGGCGGCGCGGCCATCCCGTGGATCTCGACCTTGCGGACGGTCGCGTCGGCGGCACAGCAGCTGATGACCAGGCGGGTCACGTACCAGGTGCCGTTGGCGCCGGGCGTCACGAAGCCGGTGAGCCGCACGTTGTGGCCGTTGAGGGTGTCGGCGGTGTCCCACACGGCGCGGACGCTGTAGTCCCCGATGGTCATGTCGAGCGGGTCGCCCGGGGGCAGCGCCGGGAAGCCCGCGTCGACGGTCTTGGCGGCGGGCTTGGCGACCACGTTGTCGGAGCGCTCCGCGGTGTAGGAGCCGAGCGCCGGCGGGGCGATGAGGAACAGCGCTATCACCGGAAGGCACAGCAGCCAGGCGACGCGCGGGCCTTGGCTGTGGTCGTGGCCGTGGCTGCCCCCGGAAGCGGCGTGCTCGTCGTCTCCGGCGTGCTCGTGGCCTTCGTGCCCGGCGTGGTCTTCGTGCCCGTGCGTGTCGCGGTGGTGCTCCTCCCCCGCGGGCTGTTCGTGCTTGCGCAGGATTCCGTCGCGGACCACGCCGATCAGGCCGACCAGCAGCAGGATCGCGCCCGCGGCGATGAGGGCGGGCCGCAGCCCGGCCTTGACGTAGCGCAGGTACATTTCGCCGCCGAGCGAGATCCGCAGCAGCGCGGCGCCGATCAGGACGAGGACGACGGACTGGACGTCGCGCTTCACAGGAGCCACCACCCCACGGCGATGCTGGTGGCCACGGCGACGACGAAGGTGGCCGTGGAGAACCGGACGGCGAAGCCCTTGCCGAACGTGCCGGACTGCAGGGCGATCAGCTTCACGTCGACCATCGGGCCGACGACCATGAACGCCAGCTTCGCGGTCGGCGAGAAGCCGGACAGCGAGGCGGCGACGAACGCGTCGGCCTCCGAGCACACCGCCAGAACGACGGCGAGGAATGCCAGCGCGACGATGCCGAACCACCAGTGGCCGGACACCGCGTTGATGATGTCCTTCGGCACCGTCACGTTGAGCGTCGCCGCGGTGGTCGCACCGACCACGAGGAACCCGCCCGCGTGCAGGAAGTCGTGCTGCATGCCGGTGCGGAAGTCCTCCCAGCGGGATCCCGAGCCGGGCTCGGTGAAGCGGCGCGGGATGCGCAGCCATTCGGTCTTGCCGAAGCGGATCCACAGCCAGCCCATGACCACGGACGTGGCGAGCGATGCGGCGAACCGGGCGACGACCATTTCCGGCCGGCCGGGGAAGGCGACCGCGGTGGCGGTCAGCACGATCGGGTTGATCGCGGGCGCGGAGAGCAGGAAGGCGAGCGCCGCCGCGGGTGCCACGCCGCGGGCCATCAGGCCGCCCGCGACCGGCACGGACGCGCATTCGCAGCCGGGCAGCACGGCGCCGGCCGCACCCGCGATCGGCACCGCGAGGGCCTGGTTGCGGGGCAGCACCTTGGTGAACACCGACGGCGGGACGAACGCGGTGATCGCCGCGGAGATGACCGTGCCGAGCACCAGGAACGGCAGTGCCTGCACGGCGATCGCGACGAAGACCGTGCTCCACGCCTGGATCGCGCGGGAGTCGAGCCGGTCGGTGATCCACGTCTGGCCGATCAGCAGCAAGAACAGTCCGGCGACGAACAGTTCGAGCTGACCGGGCCGCCACGGCCGGCGTGCGGCGGTGGCGGCCCCGATGCCTTCGGGCCGCTCGGAGGCGGGCTCCCCTGGGGCCGTGGCGGCGGGCGGCGCCGACCCGCTCGGGGGCGCGCCTCGGGGAGGCATGGTCTGCTCGGACATGCGGTTCATGCTGGCATCCAAAGACCCGTGCCACCGGCACATTCACCCGCGCGTGGCGCGTTTTGCCCTGGGTTTACCGGGATTTCGACTCGACGGGAGCTTCCGCTTCGGCGCCGTCCGGACCGTCCGCGGCCGCCGCCGGGGCGGTGTCGGGCGCCTCGCCGGACGCCGTGGAGACGACGTTCGGCAGCGCGCCGCCGTAGCGGCGGTCGCGGGCCACGTACGACTCGACGGCCTTCCACATGTGGGTGCGGTCGAAATCCGGCCACAGCACGTTGTCGAACACCATCTCGGCGTACGCCGACTGCCACAGCAGGAAGTTCGACGTCCGCTGCTCGCCCGACGAGCGGATGAACAGGTCGACGTCGGGCATGTCCGGCTCGTCGAGGTACTTCGCGAACAGCGACTCGTCGATCTTCTTCGGGTCGACCTTGCCGTCGCGCACGTCCTGCGCCAGCGCAGCCGCCGCGTCGACGATCTCGGCGCGGCCTCCGTAGTTGATGCACATGGCGAGCGTCAGGCGCGTGTTGTCCTTGGTGCGCTCTTCGGCGATCTCGAGTTCCCTGATGACGCTCTTCCACAGCCGGGGGCGCCGCCCGCACCAGCGGATGCGCACACCCAGCTCGTCCATCTCGTCGATCCGGCGGTGGATCGTGTCGATGTTGAAGCCCATGAGGAACTTGACCTCTTCGGGCGAGCGCTTCCAGTTCTCGGTGGAGAACGCGTACGCCGAGATGTACTCGACGCCGATCTGCGCGGCGCCCTCGACGACGTCGAACAGCGACGCCTCGCCCGCGGTGTGCCCGTCGGTGCGGGCCAGCCCGCGCTCCTTGGCCCAGCGGCCGTTGCCGTCCATGACGAGCGCGACGTGCCGGGGCACGGCGTCGGCCGGGAAGACCGGCGGCTGGACGCCGCCCGCGTGCGGCTTGGGGTCGCGGTACTCGTGCGGGTGGCGCACGCCCGACCGGGCGGCGGGCCTCGCCCTTCTCCGGAGGATGGGCAGTCCGAATCGGCCGCGTGCCTGACTCACGATGAACGCTCCACCAGTTTCAGCGAGCGGATACCCCGCTCCAGATGCCATTGCAGATATGCGGCCACCAGGCCGCTGCCCTCGCGCCGGACCCGCGGTGCGGTGGCGTCGGCGCCCGCCCAGTCGCCGGTCAACAGCGCGCCGAGCAGATCGAGGGCCTCGGGAGAGGGTACGACGGATCCGGCCGGACGGCAGTCCCCGCACACGGCTCCGCCGCCCTGGACGGAGAAGAACCGGTGCGGTCCGACCAGGCCGCAGCGGGCGCAGTCGCCGAAGCTGGGGGCGTATCCGGCGACCGCGAGCGAGCGCAGCAGGAAGGCGTCGAGGACCAGCGCGGGCTCGTGCGCCCCGCCGGCCAGGGTCCGGAGCGCGCCGATGAGCAGCAAGTACTGCTGGAGCGCCGGTTCACCCTCGTGGTCGGTGAGGCGTTCGGCGGTCTCCAGGATCGCGGTGCCGGCGGTGTAGGCCGGGTAGTCGGCAACGAGCACGCCGCCGAACGCGGACAGCGTCTCGACCTGCGTGATCGACGGCAGCCCGCGGCCGGGGAATTCGCTGCCCTTGGCGAAGAACTGGATGTCGACGTGCGCGAACGGTTCGACGCGGGCGCCGAACTTCGACTTGGTCCGCCGCACCCCGCGCGCCACGGCCCTTATCCGCCCGTGCCCCCGGGTGAGCAAGGTGATGATCCGGTCGGCCTCGCCCAGCTTCTGGGTACGCAGCACGACACCCTCGTCACGGTAGAGACTCACGCACCCATTATCGACCCGGGGTCCGACGCTCCGGACCGCGCGACGGCGAAGCGCTCGACGGGCGCGGTGTCGTGGGACCGATCGCGACACCCGGGGAGGACCAGGGGAGGTGGGCGGATTCGCGAGGGGTGGCGCGTGATGGCCCGCGCGACGGCGGGCATGGGGTGGCGCGGCAAGGGGAGGTACCGCGCGGGCCAAGGCGCGGGGCAGAGGCGCGAACAGCCTGCGCAGGCGGCGCGCGGGTGGGGTGCGGGTGGGGTGCGAAGCCGTGACATCGGCTGCCCGGGCCCCACCACCCCCCTCCCCCCGTCCTACAGCGGCATGTGGCCCGCGGCCTCGTCCAGGACGCGGTCGATTTCCGGGCGGGTGAGGCCCAGGCGGTTGCCCGCGGTGAGGAGCATGTCGAGTTCGAGGGTGCGGTAGGGGCCGTCGGCGACGGCGATGCGGGCGGCGACGGCGACGAGGCGGGCGCATCCCTCGGGGGCGAGGTGGTCGGCGAGGGCGTCCAGGGAGTCGTCGGGGTCGTCGTCGGGGTCGTAGGCGCGCAGGTCCGCGTCGAGGACGGTGTCGGTGTAGGCGCCGAGGCCGGTGTCGCGGACGGCCGCGACGGCGGCGGCGCGGGCCGCCGGGGACGACTCGCCGCCCGCGACCAGGGCGGCGGCGGCGAGGGAGCGGGTGGCCTCGCGCAGCAGTCCGGTGAGGCGCCGCGCGGTGGGGACGACCAGGACCGCGCGGGCGAAGTCGATCCGGCACACCGCGCACTTGACGCTGCCGAGGGCTTTCGACACGGGGAACATCGGCAGCCCCGCGAGCATGAACCACCGTCTGCCGACGCCGTATTGGTATCTGCGGTCACCACCGCATTCCGGGCAGAAGAACTCGCCGTCGTCGAGCACCGTCCGGATTTGCCGGACCCCCACGATGACCACCATGGCGTGGCTCCCCTGCACCTCGGCCGCGACGCGCCAACGCGCTTCCGCGTTCGATGGTGGCACAGTTTTCACCACGCGTCATCAAGTAGGCACATAGAGCTACCTACTTCGTGGGTGCCGCCGCGGCCCCGCCCGGAAGAGCAGGGAACCGGGCGGGGTCGGGCGGGGCCGCGGCGGGGCCGAGCACGGCCGCCCCGGGTCAGAACGGGCGGTCGCCGAGGATCGCCGCGCGTTCCATGACGCGGATGTCCGGGTGGTAGTCGTTGGCCGCGTAGTGCGCCGTGGCACGGTTGTCCCAGATCGCGACCGAGTCCGCCGCCCACCGGAACCGCACCTGGTACTCGGGGTAGCTCGCCTGCTTGAACAGGTACGCCAGCAGCTCTTCGCTCTCGTCGTCCGGCAGTCCGACGATGTGCTCGGTGAAGATCTCGTTGACGAACAGCGTCTTGCGCCCGGTCACCGGGTGGGTGCGCACGACCGGGTGCTCCACGGCCGGGAATTCGGCCCGCATCGCGGCGAACCGCTCGGCGTCCATGGACATCCCGAAGGAGAACGCGAAGTCGTGGACGGCGGTGAGCCCGTCGATGCGCTCCCGCACGTCCGCGGGCAGGTTGTCGTACGCCGCGGCCAAGTCGGACCACAGCGTGTCCCCGCCGAACTCGGGCACCTCGACCGCGCGCAGCACCGAGCCCAGCGCGGGCTCCGCGCGCCACGTGACATCGGTGTGCCAGATGTTCTCGACGCCGACCATCGAGGCGTCCTTGGCGAACCGCACGACCTCCGGCACGTCGCCCTGGGCGAGGAACGGGTGGACCTCCAACTCGCCCCACAGCTGAGCGAACGCGCGGTGCTGCGCGGAGGTGATGGGCTGGTCGCGGAAGAACAGCACTTTCCATTCCAGCAGCGCGCGGTCGAGTTCGGCGAAGAGTTCGGGGCCGACAGGTTCGCGCAGGTCGACGCCGTGGATCTCGGCGCCGATCAGCGGTCCGCAGGGCCGCAGCTCGAACAGCTCGTAGGGGGCGGTGACTTCGCCCGCGGGCAGGCGGTGCAGGACGCGCGTGCCGAGTGCGGTGCGGCGCTCGGCGACGCGGTTGCGGATGGTGGTCATACGGGGACCTCCCGAGAAGGGGATGCGCCGGAACGGGGGCGCATGGCGAGAGGTTAAGACACGTGACTTAAAGAGGGAAGGGGCACGTAGTTTTCGGCGGCAACCCGGAAACGCCGGCGGCCCCGAGGAAGTCCTCGGGGCCGCCGGCGTGCCGTGTTCGCGGGAAGATCAGCCCTCGCTGCCGCGCGCCGCCCGGTTCACCGCGCTGACCACGGCCTTCAGGGAGGCCCGCACGATGTTCTCGTCGACGCCGACGCCCCACAGGACCTTGCCGTCGACGGCGCACTCGACGTACGCGACCGCGCGCGCGTCCTCGCCGCCGCTCATCGCGTGCTCGGTGTAGTCCAGCACCCGCACGTCGAAGCCGATGCCGCCCAGGGCGCGGACGAACGCGTCGATCGGGCCGTTGCCGATGCCGTCCAGCGTGGCCGCGGCGCCGTCGACGACCATCTCGACGGTCAGCGAGTCCTTGTCCTCGCCCACCGACGCGGTCTGGTGGGTGCGCAGCGCCAGGCGGCCCCACGGAGCGTCCGGCGTCGGCAGGTACTCGTCCTGGAACGCGGCCCAGATCGCCGCCGGGGTGACCTCGCCGCCCTCGGCATCGGTCTTGCCCTGGATGATCCGGGAGAACTCGATCTGCAGGCGGCGCGGCAGGTCCATCTTGTGGTCGGACTTCATCACGTACGCGACGCCGCCCTTGCCGGACTGGCTGTTGACCCGGATGACGGCCTCGTAGGTGCGGCCCACGTCCATCGGGTCGATCGGCAGGTACGGGACGCCCCACGGCATTTCGTCGCGCGCCTTGCCGGCTTCGGCGGCGTCCTTCTCCAGCATCTCGAAGCCCTTCTTGATGGCGTCCTGGTGGGAGCCGGAGAAGGCGGTGTAGACCAGGTCGCCCGCGTAGGGGTGGCGCGGGTGGACCGGCAGCTGGGTGCAGTACTCGACGGTGCGGCGGATCTCGTCGATCTCGGAGAAGTCGATCATCGGGTCGATGCCCTGGCTGAACAGGTTCATGCCCAGCGTCACCAGGTCGACGTTGCCGGTGCGCTCGCCGTGCCCGAACAGGCAGCCTTCGACGCGGTCCGCGCCCGCCATGACGGCCAGTTCGGCGGCTGCGACGCCCGCGCCGCGGTCGTTGTGCGGGTGCACGGACACCGCGACGTGCTCGCGGCGCGTCAGGTTCCGGCTCATCCACTCGATCTGGTCGGCGTAGACGTTCGGGGTGGCGCGCTCGACGGTGGCCGGCAGGTTCAGGATGATCTCGCGGCCGGCCTCGGGCTGCCAGACGTCCATGACGGCCTCGCAGACCTCCAGCGCGAAGTCCATCTCGGTGTCGATGAAGATCTCCGGCGAGTACTCGTAGCCGAAGACCGTCTCGTCGCCCAGGTGCTTCTCGGCGAACCGCATGACGTGCGCGGTGCCGTCGACGGCGATGGCCTTGCACTGGTCGCGGTCGACGTTGAAGACCACACGGCGGAAGATCGGCGCGGTCGCGTTGTACAGGTGGACGGTCGCGCGGCTCGCGCCGACCAGCGACTCGACGGTCCGCTCGATCAGTTCCTCGCGGGCCTGGGTCAGCACCGAGATGGTGACGTCCTCGGGGACGGCGCCGTCTTCGATGATGCTGCGGATGAAGTCGAAGTCGGTCTGCGAAGCGGCCGGGAAGCCGACCTCGATCTCCTTGTAGCCCATGCGTACCAGCAGGTCGAACATGGTGCGCTTGCGGGCCGGACTCATCGGGTCGATCAGGGCCTGGTTGCCGTCACGCAGGTCGGTGGACAGCCAGCGCGGCGCCGTCGTGATGGTCTTCGAGGGCCAGGTGCGGTCGGGCAGCTCGACGCCGCGGAACGGCGTGTACTTGTGGATCGGCATCCCGGACGGCTGCTGGGCGACCGTGGCGGCGGTGACGGGGGTGGCGCGGCGGATGGCGGACATGCGGCAGGCTCCTCGAGGAGTGGTCGGCGCTGCGGCTCGCAACGCGTCGGCTTGTCGGCGTGCTCTGGATGGGCTCTGCGGACGGGTTCGCGGAATGACTCGCGAAGCGGACTCGCAAATTGGCCGGCGCGTACAACCGAATCAGGCAATGCCTCAACCCCGCGGCGAGGGAGGCCGGCCCTGGCGGTCTAGCGGGGCGAGCCCTCGCCGCGGCGGCTAAGAAGAAGCTGCCACTGACGCATGATGCCCAGCACCTTACCCGAGTCCCCGGACGGGAGTCACATCCCACGCCCGGTGCGGAGTGTGGCACGCGCCACGTTCACGCTCGTTCACGTGCCCTTTACACGCATCCGGGTCAGAATGGACGGGCGGAGAGACACGGGCGCCGCCCTCACCTCCCCCCGGAGGGCGGCGCCTTTCCGTGCCCGCACCCTCCCTCGGCGAATTCCCGCAGGTCAGAAGCCCAGACGGCGCAGCTGCTTGGGGTCGCGCTGCCAGTCCTTGGCCACCTTCACGTGCAGATCCAGGTACACCGGCGTGCCGAGCAGCGCTTCGATCTGCTTGCGGGCACGCGTGCCGACGTCCTTGAGCCGCGAGCCCTTCGCCCCGATGACGATGGCCTTCTGGCTCGGCCGCTCGACGTACAGGTACGCGTGGATGTCCAGCAGCGGCTTCTCCGCGGGCCGGTCCTCGCGCGGGATCATCTCTTCGATGACGACGGCCAACGAGTGCGGGAGTTCGTCGCGGACGCCTTCCAGGGCGGCCTCGCGGATCAGCTCGGCGGCCATGATCTGCTCGGGCTCGTCGGTGAGTTCGCCGTCCGGATAGAGCGGCGGACCCTCGGGCAGCAGGTCGGCCAGCAGGTCGGCGACCAGGCCCACCTGCGCGCCGGACACCGCCGACACCGGGATGATCTCGGCCCACTCGAAGCCGAGGTCCTGCGCCATCTTCTGCACGGCGATCAGCTGCTCGGCGAGCGTCTTCTTGTCCACGAGGTCGGTCTTGGTGACGATCGCGACCTTGGGCGTCTTGCGGATCTCGGCCAGCTCGCTCGCGATGAACCGGTCGCCCGGGCCGACCTTCTGGTCCGCGGGCAGGCAGAACCCGATGATGTCGACCTCGGCCCACGTGCTGCGGACCAGGTCGTTGAGGCGCTGGCCGAGCAGCGTGCGCGGCTTGTGCAGGCCGGGTGTGTCCACCAGGACGAGCTGCGCGTCGGGACGGTGCACGATGCCGCGCACCGTGTGCCGGGTGGTCTGCGGACGGCCCGAGGTGATCGCGACCTTCGTGCCGACCAGCGCGTTCGTAAGCGTGGACTTGCCCGCGTTGGGGCGGCCGACGAAGCAGGCGAAGCCGCTGCGGTGGACAGGCACGTCGACGGCGCCGGCGGAGGTGGTGCGATCACTCATGGGTTTCATTCTCCCCTAGTCCGGAACCCGCTCGGACCCGCAGGTCCGCCGGTCAGGCCGGGGTGGTGGCCGAAACGGTGCCGTCGGCCCCGGCGAGCAGCACCGGGGTGCCCGCGCCGCCCAGGTCGCGGACCGCCGCCAGGTCGGTGTCGGCGACCTCCGCGGCCTCGCCGACGATCGCCGCGGCCTCCAGTCCGCGCGCGCCTCCCGCGACCGCCATCGCGACCGCGGTCTGCAGCGCGGAGAGCTTCAGGGACGGCAGGTCGACGGTCGACGCGACGTACGTGCGGCCGGTCTCGTCGCGGACGGCTGCGCCCTCGGCCGTCCGGTTGCGGGCGCGGGTGGACCGGGCCAGCGTGACGATCTTGGCGTCCTCGGGGGCGATGTCGGCCATGGTGCCTGATTCCTGCTTCCTGCCGGGTGCTTCGTCGGTGCGTCCCGGGCACAGTACCGCCCCGGGGGTACGGGAGTTCCGTACGCCCGGGGCGGTCGGGTGCGTGCCGTGTGTCAGCGGGTCATCGGGTCAGCGCGGCGACCTTGTCGAGCTGGCCGGTGAACATGTTGGTCGGCTCGACCGCCGGGCCCGTGCCGGACACCGACGCCATCTGCGTGAACACGGTGCCCTGGACGGACACCACGATGAACACGTACGCGCGGCCGTCCTTGCTGTCGTCCCGCACTCGGTAGGACACCGAGTCGGTGCCGTAGTTGCCGACGGTCACATCCGTGATCGTGTACTGGTCCACCGAGCCGTCGATCTTGGTCTCGGAGAACGACGCGCACGCCTTGAGCGCCGTCACGTAGCCGTCGAATTCCTGCTTGAGGAACGGGTGCGACTGGCTCGCCAACGAGATGATCACGGCCTCGGTCGACGTGCCGCCCGCGGCGGGCGCCTTCTCGTAGGTCTGGTCGACGTACCCGGTGGACGAACGCCCCACGGAATCGTCGGTGATGCGCGCGCACTTCGGGTCGGAGACCACCGCCCCGGAGTCGGTCGGCCGCTCCGTCGACGGCGCCCCGTCCGCCGAGTAGTCGGCCTCGATCTCCTGCTTGGTCAGCAGCGCCGCGGTGAGCGCGTCCGTCGACGGCTGGTTCTTGTTCCCCGACGCCGAGGACGACGACGGCTTCGCCGTCGGCGTCTTCGGCTTGACCGACGAACCGCCGGTGCCCTTCGGCATCGCGTCGAGCTTGGCGCTCTGCGCCTTCACGAACGCGGCGCCGTCCGCCGGGTCGCCCTTGCCGGGCGACGCGAAGGACGTCACGGCGAGGCCGGTGGCACCCTTCAGGACCAGGGTGTTGACCGCGGTGCCCATGGCCCGCTGCGACGCGTCGGCGACCGTCACCCGGTAGCTCAGGCTGTCCTTGCCGTACGGGGCGTTCTTGACGTCGGAGACCGTGAAGGTGATGGCGTCGGCGCCCTGCGACACGGTGTAGACCGTGCAGGTCTTGAGCGCCTTGACCGCGTCGTCGAGCTGCTTCTTGAGCTGGTCGCGCGGCGCGCTGGACATGCTGACCCGGATCGAGTCGTCGGACTCCGGGTCGTTGCCGCCGGTGGCGTACGAGCGCTCGGCGTGGCCCACGGGGTCGGGGCTGCCGATGCCCGCCAGCACCCCGCACTCGGCCGGCGCGGCGGTCTCGCCCGACGTGTCGGACCGGTCGTTCTTGACCTTGCCGCCGTTGAACCCGGCCGGAATGTCCTTGCCGTCCAGGAGGACGGCGCTCAGCTGGTCGTCGGTCGGCGGAGTCGCGTTCACGTCGTTCTTTCCGGCGTCCGCCGAGACGGACGCCGACGGCGTGCTCTTCGCGTCGTCGGCGGACTTCTGACAAGCCGTCAAACCGACCAGCGCGATTGCGGTCAGCGGAACGACGGCCTTGATCGCCGCGCGTCGCGGCATACGGGTACGCACCGTGAACCCCCCAGTTAGCGGTGTGCGTGATGAAGCGGCCCGCCGCCGCGGATGCGCTGCCCGTAACCCCCCTGGTGCCAGGCGCGCTGCGGCGGTGCCGTTGATGTGGGCACGACTTTAGGGGCCCGATTACCGGAAACCGACCCCTGTTACGCGGACGGCACAATCCGGGGACAAGGCACGTACGGCCGTGACCACGGCGTGGCCCGCTCCCCCGTACGGGCGCTCAGTGCTCCGCGTGCGCCCCGCTGTCGCCGCTCCGCCCGTGCTCCCCCTCCGGGGCCCGCTCGACCACGATGGTGCCGATCTGGTTCCGGCGCCCCGACGGCCGGTCGGCGGTCAGGCGCAGGCCCTCCACCTCCACGGTCGCCCCCGGAATCGGCACCCGGCCGAGCTGCTTGGCGAGCAGGCCCGCGACCGTCTCCACATCCTCGTCGTCCAGTTCGAAACCGAACAGGTCGCCCAGCTCGTCCACGGGCAGCCGCGCGGTAACCCGGAACCGGCCGTCGCCCAGGTCCTCCACCGGGTTCGTCGCCCGGTCGTACTCGTCGGTGATCTCCCCGACGATCTCCTCCAGGATGTCCTCGATGGTCACCAGCCCGGCGGTGCCGCCGTACTCGTCCACGACCAGCACCATGTGCGTGCGGCTCGCCTGCATCTCGCGCAGCAGGTCGTCGGCGGGCTTGCTGTCCGGCACGAACGTCGCCTGCCGCATCACGCTCGACACCGGCTCGGTGTTCCACCGGTCGTCCTGGCCCGCGGCATGCTCGGCCAAGTCCTTGAGGTAGACGATGCCGACGACGTCGTCCTCGTTCTCACCGATCACCGGGATTCGGCTGTAGCCGCTGCGCAGTGCCAGACGCAGCGCCTGGCTGACCGTCTTGTGGCGCTCGATGAACACCATGTCCGGGCGCGGCACCATCACTTCGCGGACGATGGTGTCGCCGAGTTCGAGGACCGAGTGGAGCAGCTTGCGCTCCTCGTCCTCGATCAGCGACTCCTTCTCGGCCAGGTCGACGAGTGCCCGCAGCTCCGTCTCGGACGCGAACGGGCCTTCCCGGTAGCCCTTGCCGGGCGTCACCGCGTTGCCGAGCAGGATCAGCAGCGGCGGAATCGGCCCCAGGATCCGGGCCAGCACGATCAGCACCGGCGCGCCCGCGATACCGACCGAGATCGGATGCTGGCGGCCGACCGTACGCGGCGAGACACCGACCACGACGTAGGACACCAGCACCATCACGCCGATCGACGCGAGGACCGCCTGCCACGTCGCGTCGAAGCCGTCCAGGAACACCACGGTGATCAGCACGCTCGCCGACACTTCGCAGGCGACCCGGACCAGCAGCGCCAGATTGACGTACCGCGCCGGATCCTGCACGACGGTCAGCAGCCGCCCGGCGCCGCGGCGACCGTTGCGGACCAGTTCCTCGACCCGCGGCCGGGAAAGCCGCGCGAGAGCGGCTTCCAGGCACGCGAACAGCCCGGCCACGACCGTCAGCACCACCGCGCCGACGACGAACCGGAAGACCTCGTCAGAGGACACCGCTGCCCCCGTCGGCGACCGCCGTTGCCGTGCCGGATGCGGTCACCGGTACGGCGGCCGCGGCGAGGGCGCGGCTATGCGGACCCGGCGAATCGGCGCGGCTCATCCGTCCGCCCCGGCCGGGCCGGCCGCGCCGCGCTCCCGCCAGGCGCGCAGGATCTCGGCCTGCAGGCCGAACATCTCGCGCTCTTCGTCCGGTTCCGCGTGGTCGTAGCCGAGCAGGTGCAGCACACCGTGCACGGTGAGCAGTTGCAGCTCCTCGTCGGTCGAATGCCCGGCGGTCTTCGCCTGCCGGGCCGCGACCTCGGGGCACAGCACGACGTCGCCGAGGAGGCCCTGCGGCGGGTCCTCGTTGTCCTTCCCGGGACGCAGCTCGTCCATCGGGAAGGACATGACGTCGGTGGGGCCGGGCAGGTCCATCCACTGGATGTGCAGCTGCTCCATGGCCGCCTCGTCGACGATGACGACGGACAGCTCGGCCAGCGGATGGATCCGCATCCGGTCGAGCGTGAACCGTGCCACGTCCACGATGCGGTGCTCGTCCAGCCCGTAGCCGGACTCGTTGGCGATGTCGATGGACATGGCCGTCAGTTCACATCCCGTTCTGCGTTGCCGTTGCCGTTGCCGGTGGTGCTGTGGATCTGACCGCGACGCCCGCGCGAACGCGGCACGTCCCGGGCGTCGCGCTCGGCGTCGTAGCGCCCGTAGGCGTCCACGATCCGGCCGACGAGCTGGTGGCGGACGACGTCCTGGCTGCTCAGCTGGCAGAACTCGATGTCCTCGACCCCGTCCAGGATCCGCCGCACGACGCGCAGCCCGCTCTCCGTCCCGTTCGGGAGGTCGACCTGCGTCACGTCACCGGTGACGACGATCTTCGACCCGAAGCCGAGGCGGGTGAGGAACATCTTCATCTGCTCGGCGGAGGTGTTCTGGGCTTCGTCGAGGATGATGAACGCGTCGTTGAGGGTGTTGTGCGTGAGCAGGTAGTCCTGGGTGACGTACAGCGAGTCCTCGGCCGCCACCTGGATGCAGACCGCCTCCTCGCGGCCGGCCGGTTCGATGCTGTCGATGAAGCGCATCGGACGGCCGCCGCCCCCGGCGGCGTGGTAGGCGTCGCTCTTCCGCGTCAGGCGGAAGGGCTCGATGCCTTCGGGCACACGGATGTCGACGATGTGCGCGTCGTACCGGTACGGAACCGGGCGGCCCTTGGCCAGGCCGGGCTTGCGGCCGATCGCCCGGCGCCGACGTGTATAGGCGACACCGCCCAGCGACTGCACCAGTCCGACCACGTCGTCCCGGAGCATGATCGACGTCGTCGTGAACTGGATCCGGCAGGTACGGCCCTCCTGCACGACCGGACCGCCGTCGGAGTCGAGCAGGCCCTGCAGAACGGCCAGCCGCACGTCGGCCGAGTTCTGCAGGTACACGTCGGGCACGAACTTCGAATGCGAGCGCGCGCCGAGCAGTTCCAGCCCGCGCATGACCTCCGTGACCGGGTTGGCCAGCGTCACGACGTCGCCGGGAGCCTTGACCCGGTTGAGGACGTAGTCCACGCCGCCGCGGTGCCGCAGCTGAACCCCGGGCAGCGCGGCATCCAACGCCTCCGCGAGTTCCGGGTCGGCCGTAGCGAACGACGGGGTGGTGGAGCCGGTAAGGCAGCCGTCGCCGAGCAGCAAGCCCAGGGCGTAGGGGTCCATCGGGACGTCACGCTCGGGAAGGCAGACCGGGGCAGTCAGCATCGGCAGCTCGTAGCGGCGGGCATGCCCTGCCCGCAGGTTGCCGATCATGTCCTTGGTTTCCAGGACACGCCACGGCTTGTTGCGGCGGCGGTCGGATGCGGTGCGGACCGTCCACAGGTGCTCGCCGCAGGCCAGCGTCCAGGAGCCGTCCTGGGCGGTGACCCGGTAGATGTCCTTCTCGCCCTGCGGGTAGACGCCGAGCACCGGCGTGGGCTCGCCGTTGGATCCGATGACCAGGTCACCGACTTCGAGGTCGCCGATCGGACGGAAACCTTCGGGCGTCAGAACCTTGGTGAACGTGGGCTGCGCGCGGCCGCGCATGTAGGCCAGGGGTGCGACCTCGATCGTGCCCGCGGCCATCAGGCGCGGGATCGAGTCGGGGTCGATCATGTCGTGCAGGGCGTCGTAGAGCGGCCGCAGGTACGGGTCGATCTTTTCGTACAGGGTGCCGGGGAGGAAGCCGAGGCGTTCGCCGGCCTCGACGGCGGGACGCGTGAGGATGATGCGGTTGACCTGCTTCATCTGCAGCGCCTGGACGGCCTTGGCCATCGCGAGGTACGTCTTGCCGGTGCCGGCCGGGCCGATGCCGAAGACGATGGTGCGGCGGTCGATCGCGTCCACGTAGCGCTTCTGGTTGAGCGACTTGGGACGGATCGTGCGGCCGCGGTTCGACAGGATGCTGAGGGTGAGGACCTCGGCGGGCGCGGTGTCGGCACCGGAGCGGAGCATCGCGATCGAGCGCTCGACGGCTTCCGCGGTGAGCGGCTGGCCGGTGCGCAGCACGAGCATCATCTCGTCGAGGAGGCGCTTGACCAGTTCGACGTCCTCGTCGGGGCCGGTGGTGGTGACCTCGTTGCCTCGGACGTGGATGTCGACGGTCGGGAACGCGTCCTCGATCACGCGGAGGAAGGAGTCTCCCGAGCCGAGCAGCGCGACCATCGGATGCTTCGCCGGGATCACGATCTTGGCCTGAGCCTGCGTGGCCTCGGCGGCCTGCGGGGTCGTGGCGGCGTTTTCGGCGGCGTTGCCGGCATCGCCGCGAGCGTGTCGTGTGGAAGCCATGGGCGGCCTTACGGCCTGATCACGCCTACTTTCCGGGACTCGGGATACGGGTTTTCCTTTTGGCAATGGTATCCCTTCGCCCTTGACACGCTCTTGAGGTTTTCGGGCCGGTGATCACGCGGGAGCCGCGGTCCCGGCGCGGGCGACGACGCGGTCGAGGACGTCCCAGTCGAGGCGCGGTTTGTCGTCGCGGTGGCCCGCGAGCAAGGCCTCCTGGCCGGCGCGCAGGGTGGCCGCGGGGTCGGCGAGGAGGTCGCGTGCGGGGGTGTCGGCCGCGGGCGGCGTCGCGCCGGTGTCGGGCAGGAGGGCGAGGGCGGCCAGGCGGTCGGCGAGCGGGGGGTGGCTGTCGTACGGGCCGCGGACGGGCTCGGGCGGCGTGGCCCGCAAGGTGTCGAGCATGGCCCGGGTGCCGGGCTCGGCGAGGAGCCGGGTGAAGCCGGCGTAGACGTCCTTGGGGGCGTGGCCGATGTCGAGTGCGGCGCGCAGCCGCTCGAGGAAGGTGTCCCACACGGCGGCGACGGCCTGGACCTCGCCGAGCGCGGCGATCGTCTCGTGCTTGCCGACGGCGCGGGCGGCGGCCGCGTCGGCTTCGTATTCCTGGCGGCGGTCGAACGCCAGGGTGAGGCGGAGGGTGAGCTTCGCGTACGCGTCGAGAGGCACCCACAGGCGGGCGGTGGCGCGGCGCCCTTCGAAGCGGCGGGTCATGGCGGTGCGCCAGCGGGTGGTCAGGGTGCCAAGGCGGGTGTGGCCGCCCGCGTAGTGGCCCATTTCGTGGACGAGGACGGCGAGGAGGTGCCCGCGGGTGAGGGCGAGGAGCAGCGGCGTGCCGACGTACAGCGTGCGGCGGCCGGACGCGAGGCCGAAGAACCGGGTGTCTTCGTGGGCGGCGGCGTTGGCGTCGGGGAGCAGGCGCACGTCGTCGGGCGCTCGGGTGCGGAGGGCCTCGGCGGCTTCCTCGACGAGCTTCCACAGCTCGGGCTGTTCGGCGCGGGTGACGCGCAGGCTCGTCGGCCGGGCGTAGAACGTCGGGCGGGCGAAGCGCACCAGGACGGCGATGCCGAGGGCGGTCAGGAAGGCGAAGACGGCGCCGCCGCCCCATGCCCAGGCGCCGCCCGCGAGCACCATGCGGGAGCCGGCGTACGCCACCGCGGCGGCGGCACCGACGAGTGCGAGGTAGAGCACTGCGAGCAGGACGAACGCGAGACTCGCGCGCAGTACGGCGTTCATGCCCCCTCGTTCCTCGGACCCGGGCGTCCGCGGAGCCAAGTGTGGGGTGGATGCGACGGCTGGGGAAGGGGGCCGGTCAGCGGCGTTTCGGGACGGGGATGCGGTCGAGGTCGGCGGCGACGTGGATGGGGCCGTCGAATTCCTTGCGGGCGTCGTCGACGAACGCGTGGGGGTCGGTGTAGCGCTGCGAGAAGTGGGTGAGGACGAGCAGGCGGGCACGGGCCTCGCGGGCCACGGCGCCGGCTTGGCGGGCGGTGAGGTGGCCGTGGGCTTCGGCGAGGGCCTCGTCCTCGTGCAGGAAGGTGGACTCGCAGACGAGCATGTCGGTGCCGTCGGCGAGTTCGAAGACGGCGTCGCAGAGCCGGGTGTCCATGACGAACGCGAAGCTCTGGCCGCGGCGGACTTCGCTGACCTCGTCGAGGACGACGAGCTTGCCGTCGATGTCGACGGAGCCTTCGCGTTGGAGGCGGCCGACGGCAGGGCCGGTGACGCCGTATTCGGCGAGGCGCTCGGGGAGCATGCGGCGGCCGTCGGGTTCGGCGAGGCGGTAGCCGTACGACTCGACCGGGTGGGAGAGGCGGCTCGCGGTGAGCGTGAAGGCGTCGAGTGGCACGGTCGCGGTGTCGCCGGCGACGGGGTGCTCGCGCAGGACGGCGGTCTCGTGGAACACGCTGGCGTGGTGCAGGCGGTCGAAATAGGCCTGGCCGCTCGCCGGGTAGTACGCGGTGACCTCGTGCCGCACGCGGTCGAGGCTGAGCCGCTGCACGACGCCGGGCAGGCCGAGGCAGTGGTCGCCGTGGAAGTGCGTGACGCAGATCCGGGTGATGTCGGTCGCGGCCGCCCCGGCGTGGACCATCTGCCGCTGGGTGCCCTCCCCCGGATCGAACAGCAGCCCTTCGCCGTCCCAGCGCAGCAGATAGCCGTTGTGGTTCCGGTGCCGCGTGGGGGCTTGGCTCGCGGTGCCCAGGACGAGGAGTTCGCGTGGGGACATGGGGTCTATTTTCGACGATGCGGGGGCGGAAGGCTTGCGGGGAGGGGCGTGCCAGGAGATGGCCGGTCAACCGAAGGCGGTTGAGGGCGGCTGTGGGTGACGTGTTGGCCTGCGGGAGCTGTTGTCCACAGGCTGTGGGCGAGGTGCCGCGGGCGGGACGACCGCGCGGCAGACTTCGGGATGTAGGGTGCGCCGCGTGACGGGGCGGATGGCGTTGCTGGTGCTCTACAGCGCGCGGGTGGACGAATGCCGGGAGTTCTACGCGGCGCTCGGGCTGGAGTTCGTGCGCGAGCAGCACGGGCGCGGACCGGTGCACTACGCGGCCGTGCTGGACGGCGGGCTGGTCGTGGAGTTGTACCCGGCCGGTGCGCGGGGCGAGACCGGGGCGCTCCGGCTCGGCTTCACCGTGTCCGCGGCGGAAGGGCGGGCGGCCGGCGAGCGGTTCCAGGTGACGGACCCGGACGGCCGGATCGTGGAGGTCTCGGTGGCGGCGCGTCCCGCACCGCCACCGCCGTGACCGGCCCCGGTCGTTCGGGCTTACCCGGGCGGCCAGCTCAGCCCGCGCCCGCCCAGCAGGTGCGCATGCACGTGGAACACCGTCTGGCCCGCGCCGGCGCCGGTGTTGAACACTATCCGGTAGCCGCTGTCCGCGATGTCCTCCGCCGCCGCCACCGACGCGGCCTCGGCGAGGAGCGTGCCGGCCAGGTCGGGTGCGTTGGCGCCGAGGTCGCCCGCGTTGGGGTAGTGGGCGCGCGGGATCACCAGGATGTGGGTCGGCGCCTGCGGGTTGATGTCGCGGAACGCGACGACGTCCTTGGTCTCGTGCACGACCGTGGCGGGCACGTCACCGGCCACGATCTTGCAGAACAGGCAGTCCGCCTGGGGTTCCCCAGCCGCCATGCGTGCCTCCTAGTGAGTGCAGGTTCGGCGCGATGCTATCGGCTGGCGCCGCGCGGGCCGGTCAGGACCAGCGGCCGCAGCGGGCCAGCAGGACCGATGCGGCCGATACGCCCGCGGTGGACGTCCGCAGCACCGTCGGCCCCAGCCGGTAGGGCGCCGCCCCGGCGGTCGTGAACGCGGTGATCTCCTCCGGCGAGACGCCGCCTTCGGGTCCGACGACCAGCACGAGATCGCCGTCGCCCGGCAACTCCGCCGTGGCCAGCGGCTCCGCCGCCTCCTCGTGCAGGACGCCCGCGAACGCGGCCCCGCCCAGCAGCCCCGTCACCTGACGGGTCGTCATCAGCTCGGTCACGTCCGGCAGATGCACGCGGCGGGCCTGCTTGCCCGCCTCCCGCGCCGTGGCCCGCCACTTCGCCAGCGACTTCGCCCCCCGCCCGCCCTTCCACTGCGTGATGCAGCGCGACGCGGCCCACGGCACGATCACGTCGACGCCGACCTCGGTCATCGTCTCGACCGCCAGCTCCCCGCGGTCGCCCTTCGGCAGCGCCTGCACGACGACGATCCGCGGCGTCGGCGGCGGCTCTTCGGCGCGCTCCGCGACGTCGACGTACAGCGTGTCCTTGCCCTCGACCACCGCGACCGTGCCGCGCACCGACAGGCCCTGCCCGTCGGTCAGCACGACCTCCTCGCCGACGGCGATCCGCCGGACGGTGACCGCATGCCGTCCCTCGGCTCCGTCGAGGACGACCCGGCGCGCGGTGCGCAGGGCGGGGTCGCCGGTGAGGAAAACGGGTGCGCTCACGGTGGGGGCTCTTTCTGCAAGGTTCTCGGAAGGCTTCGGAGGACTTCCGAAGACTCAGCCCAAGTCTGCCGTCACCCGCGCCACCACGTCCGCCGCGGGTTCGGCGCGCGCGAGCCGCCAGCCCTGGCCGGCCCACAGGGCCATCGCGGCGGGGTCGTCGGCGGCGGCCGCGGCGCGGCGAATCGGTGCGGTCGCGTAGTGGACTTCCGGGTATGCGGCGGGCGCTTCGGCGCTGTGCGCCTCGACGAACGCGTTGACGAGACCGCGCGCCGGGCGTCCGGAGAACGCCCGGGTCAGCCGGGTCTCGCCGAACCGCGGGTCGGCGAGGGCCGCCTTGTGCGCGGCGGGCGCGCCGGACTCGGGGCAGCGGAGGAACGCCGTGCCGAGTTGCGCGGCGACCGCGCCCGCGGCGAGGACGGCGCGGACTTGCGCGCCGGTCATCAGGCCGCCGGTGGCGATCAGCGGCAGTCCGGTGAGTTCGCGGACGAGCGCGAGGAGGGTGAGGAGGCCGTACGGCTCGCCGATCGGCCCGGTGTTGTCCCAACGGCCCTGGTGGGCGCCGGCTTCGGTGCCTTGGACGACGAGCAGGTCGGCGCCGGCCGCGGCGGCGAGGCCGGCTTCGTACGGCGCGGTGACGGTGACGGCGGTCAGCGTGCCGCGGTCGCGGAAGGCGGCGAGGAGGTCCGGGGCGGGGCAGCCGAAGGTGAACGAGACGACGGGGACGGGGTCGTCGAGGAGCAGCGCCACCTTGGCGTTCCAGTCGTCGTCGATGCCGTGCGCGGGCACGTCGCCGAGGGCGACGCCGTAGCGGTCGGCGTCGGCCGCCAGGCGCGTGCGGTAGGCGGGGAGTTCGTCGGTGACGACGGCCTCGGAGGTCTCGCCCGGGACGAAGAGGTTGACGCCGAAAGGCCGGTCGGTGCGCCCGCGCAGGGCGGTGATGTCGGCGGCGGTGGCGGCGGCGGTCTGGTAGCCGGCGGCCAGGAAGCCGAGGCCTCCGGCGTCGCTCACCGCCGCGGCCAGCTCGGGGCCGGAGGCGCCGCCCGCCATGGGGGCTTGGACGAGGGGCAGGGGCCAGGACACGGTCACGGACCGACCCTACGTCGCGGCGCCCGGGAACCACCGCGCCCCGCGCCCCGAAACTCCGGGGCGCGGGGCGACGGCATCCGAATCCGACTACCGCGTGTCAGCGCCCGTTGAACGCGTCCTTCAGCCGCGAGAACAGCCCCTGCTGCCCCGGCGAGAACTGCCCCTGCGGGCGTTCCTCGCCGCGCAGCTTGGCCAGGCGCCGCAGGAGTTCCTCCTGCTCCGGGTCGAGCTTCGAGGGCGTCTGGACCTCGACGTGCACGATCAGGTCGCCGCGGCCGCCGCCGCGGAGGTGGGTGACGCCGCGGCCGTGCAGCGGGATCGACTGGCCGGACTGGGTGCCGGGGCGGATGTCGATCTCGGTCATGCCGTCCAGGGTCTCCAGGGGGACCTTGGTGCCGAGCGCCGCGGCCGTCATCGGGATCGTGACGGTGCAGTGCAGGTCGTCGCCGCGGCGCTGGAACGTCGGGTGCGGGACCTCGGCGATCTCCACGTACAGGTCGCCCGCGGGGCCGCCGCCGGGGCCGACCTCGCCTTCGCCGGCGAGCTGGATGCGGGTGCCGGCGTCGACGCCCGCGGGGATCTTGACGGTGAGGGTGCGGCGGGCCCTGACCCGGCCGTCGCCGGCGCACTCGGGGCACGGGTTCGGCACGACCGTCCCGAAGCCCTGGCACTGCGGGCAGGGCCGCGAGGTCATGACCTGGCCGAGGAACGACCGGGTCACCTGGCTGACCTCGCCGCGGCCGCGGCACATGTCGCAGGTCTGGGCGGTGGTGCCGGGGGCGGCGCCTTCGCCGTTGCAGGTGGTGCAGGTGATCGCCGTGTCGACCTGGATCTCCCGGGTCGTGCCGAACGCCGCCTCCTCCAGCTGCACCTCGATGCGGATCATGGCGTCCTGGCCGCGGCGGGTGCGCGAGCGCGGTCCCCGCTGGCTGGCCTGGCCGAAGAAGGCGTCCATGATGTCGCTGAACCCGAAGCCGGCGCCGAAGCCGCCGGCCGCGGCGCCCGCGCCCCCGAGGGGGTCGCCCCCGAGGTCGTACATCTGCCGCTTCTGCGGGTCCGAGAGGACCTCGTAGGCGGCGTTGATCTCCTTGAAGCGCTCCTGCGTCTTGGGGTCCGGATTGACGTCCGGATGCAGTTCGCGCGCCAGGCGACGGAAGGCTTTTTTGATTTCCTCGGGCGTGGCATCGCGCCGAACACCGAGGACCTCGTAGTAATCAGTGGTCAACTACGACTCCGCGAGAATCTGTCCGACGTACCGTGCCACGGCGCGCACTGCTCCCATCGTTCCGGGGTAGTCCATCCGGGTCGGCCCGAGCACGCCGAGTTTGGCGAGCGCCTCGTCACCGCTGCCGTACCCGACGGAAACCACCGAGGTGGCGGCCAGTCCCTCGTGCATGTTCTCGTGCCCGATCCGCACCACCATGGCCGGCTCGGTGGCTTCACCGAGCAGGCGCAGGAGGACGACATGCTCCTCCAGGGCTTCGAGGACCGGGCGGATCGTCATCGGGAAATCCGGACCGAACCGGGTGAGGTTGGCGGTGCCGGCGAGGACGACCCGTTCTTCCTGCTGTTCCACCAAAGTGTCGAGCAGGTTGGCCAGGACGGTACCGACGATCGGCCGTTCTTCGACGGTGAACGATTCGTCGAGGTCCTGGACCAGCAGCGCGACGTCGGCGAAGCGTTTGCCGACGACGCGGGCGTTGATGCGGGCGCGCAGGTCGGCGAGGAGGTCCTCGCCGATGGGTGCCGCCACGTCCATGGCGCGTTGTTCGATGCGCCCGGTGCTGGTGATGAGGATGAGCATGACCCGGGTCGGCGCGAGGGTGAGCAGTTCGACGTGCCGGATGGTGGAGCGGGTCAGCGAGGGGTACTGCACGACGGCGACCTGGTGGGTCAGCTGGGCGAGGAGGCGGACGGTGCGCCCCACGACGTCGTCGAGGTCGACGGCACCGTCGAGGAAGCTCTGGATGGCGCGGCGTTCCGGCGTGGACAGCGGCTTGATGCCGGCGAGCCGGTCGACGAAGAGCCGGTAGCCCGCGTCGGTGGGGACGCGTCCGGCGCTGGTGTGGGGCTGGGTGATGTAGCCCTCTTCTTCGAGCACGGCCATGTCGTTGCGGATGGTGGCCGGGGACACTCCGAGGTTGTGGCGTTCCGCGAGCGCCTTGGAGCCGACGGGCTCCTGGGTGGCGACGTAGTCCTGCACGATGGCGCGCAGCACGTCGAGCTTGCGGTCGTCCAGCACCGTGCGCACCTCCCTGGCCTGGCCTTGGCACTCCTCTTGTCGGAGTGCCAGTGTACGGCGGTGTCGTCGGGTCCGTACCCTGCCGTCTGTGCAAGGGTCGACGGATGGTACACGCGGAACATGACGAAAGCCCGTCGTGGCGGTCTTTCGGGGCGGGTTTGTATGTCGCCCGGGTGCCCGCTTTGGCACTGAATGTGGCGGCGGTCGCGGGGCGTGCGGGGTTCGTGCTGGTCGACACCGGCTCGTACGAGCGGGAGACCGCGGCGCTGCTCGACGGATTGGCGGCGGTGCTGGAGCGGGACGGGCTGCCGGCGCGCGCGTTGGCGGTGGTGAATACGCACGGGCACTTCGACCATTGCTACGGCAATGCGGAGGTGCTGCGTCGTTTTCCGGACGCGGACGTGTGGGGTCACACGGGCCTGCCCGCGTATTTGGCGCGGTGGGGCGAGGAGGGCCGGGCGGACGCGGTCCGGTTCGGTATGCCGGCGGAGGACATGGCGGCGGTGCGGATCGTCGCGCCGACGCATCTGGTGGATGCGGGCCGTGAAGTACGGCTGGATATCGGCGGTGCCGAGGCGCTGCTCTACGCGCCGGGCCGCGGCCACACCGGCTGCGATGTGGTGGTGCGGGTGCCGGAGGCGGGGGTGCTGCTGGCCGGGGATCTGGTGGAGGAGTCGGCGCCGCCGTCGTACGGCCCGGATTCGTTCCCGGCGGAGTGGCCGGGCACGTTGGCGCATCTGCTGGAACTGCCCGAGTCGGTGGTGGTGCCGGGGCACGGCGAGCCGGTGGACCGGGAGTTCGTACTGGGCCAATGGGAGTACGTGAAGGCGCGGCGCGGCGACCCCGTCGACGGGGGTTGAGCCCGCTAGCGTTCGCTGCCATGCGCAGCAGGAGTTACGGGCCGGATCTGACCCCGCCGTGGAAGAAGCCGAAGCCGGTTCCCGAGGTGGAGGCGGAGCGGGACCTGGTGGTCGAGGAGGCCGGGACCGGGTTCTGCGGCGCGGTGGTGCGGGTGGAGAAGACCCCCGAGGGCCTGACGGTCACGTTGGAGGACCGGCACGGGAAGCTGCGGGTGTTCCCGATGGAGCCGCGGGGCTTCCTGGTGGACGGTGCGGTGGTGACGCTGGTGCGGCCGCGGGCCGGGCAGCCGGCGCCGCGGCGGAAGACGCACACCGCGTCGGGGTCGATCGTGGTGGCGGGGCATCAGGCGCGGGTGGCGCGGGCGGGCCGGATCTACGTCGAGGGCAAGCACGACGCGGAGTTGGTCGAGCGCGTGTGGGGCGACGACCTGCGGATCGAGGGCGTGGTCGTGGAGTTCCTCGAAGGCGTCGACGATCTGCCCGCGGTGGTACGCGAGTTCGCTCCCGGTCCGGGCCGCGGGCTGGGGGTGCTGGTCGACCACCTGGTGCCCGGGTCGAAGGAGAGCCGGATCGCGGCGGAGGTCGCGGCGGGCCCGTTCGGCGCGCATGTGCTGGTGGCGGGGCACCCGTTCGTGGACATCTGGCAGGCGGTCAAGCCGTCCGTGCTGGGCGTGGACGCGTGGCCGTCGGTGCCGCGCGGGACGGACTGGAAGACGGGGATCAACGCGGCGCTGGGGCGGACGTCGTCGACCGGCGAGACGTGGCGGTGGATCCTGTCCCACGTGCACTCGTACCGCGACTTGGAGCCGGCGCTGCTGGGGCGGGTCGAGGAGCTGATCGACTTCGTGACGGCGCCGTCGGAGGAGTGACGGGCCGCGCCCCGCGTTTCTTGTGCTGCGGAGCGCGGCCGGATTCTGCGCTTTCGGGACGCCGGTTCAGGACACCGGCTCTGGACACCGGTTCAGGACATCGGTTCAGGACACCGGGAGCGCCAGGCGCGCGATGGCGTCGTCGTCGCAGGTGGCCCAGAACGCGCCGACGACGTCTTCGAGATGCGCCATCGATTCGGCGCGGAACAGCACGTCCTGGTAGTGGGTGATGTCGTACGTGGTGGTGCCCATGGCGGCCAGGTCGAGCGGGCGGATGTCCATCTGGCGGAACTCGCGGATCTCGCCGTACGAGGACAGGATGCCCGCGCCGTAGGCCTTGAGTTCGCCGCCCTCGGCCATCACACCGAACTCCAGCGTGAACCAGAAGACCTTGGACACGAACTCCAGCGCCTCGCGGGTCTCCACCCTGCGCGCGGCCTCGCCGGCCAGCCGGTACAGCGCGGCGAACCGGTCACTGGCAAGAGCGTTGGCGTGGCCGATGACCTCGTGGACGACGTCCGGCTCGGGGGTGTAGAGCGGCACGCTGTGGTGCCGGATGTACTGCGTGGAGTGGAAGAGGGAGTCGGCGAGCGTGCCGTAGAACTCGCGCAGCTCGACCAGGCCGGCCGCGGGCAGGTAGCGGAAGCCGGTGAGGGGCTCCAGCCAGTCGCTGACCTCCTCCAGCTGCGGGATGCGGTCCTTCGGCAGCGCGAGGCGCTCGCAGCCGTGCAGGTACTCGGCGACGGCCAGCTCGCGGTGGGCCACGGCCAGCTCGGCGGACACGATCCGCCACACTTCGTGTTCCTCGGGGGTGTACTCCACGGCGGGGATCGGCTCGCCGGGCACGTGGCGCAGCGCCAGCTCGGCGATCCGGTTGCGCCGTTCGCGGTACACCGGGTCGGCGAACCCCGGGTGGCTTCGCGACAGCTCGACTTCGATGCTGCCGTCGGCACGCCGGGTCACCGGGGCCAGGTACTGCGCTTCCTCGAACATCGCCGCCTCCTCGCGGGGCCGGACAGGACCGATCGGGTCCGGACGGAACCGGTATCCGCCGGGCGACCGGGCGTCGGCCGACGGGTGAGGACCACCGCACAGCGGCGCCGCCCACGGGCGCGCGGGGATCACCACGCGACCCGCTATGTCCAGTATGCGCCCGTATGCCGTGGGTGACGGCTCCGGCAACGCCCCCGGACCGGACCCCGCCGGCACCCGTGAAGGCACCCGCCGGCCCCGCGCAGCGGCACATCTGCGAGGGATCGCCTCGACTGCGTCCATCGCATACCCGCACGGGCGGCCGAAGCAAGATCCACCACGGAAAAGGTGGCCCGGACGCGCGGGGAGCCGGGCCGGAAGGCGTCAGGCCTTCCGCGCCGCGACGACCTTGGCGACCTGGGCGCGCATGACGTCGTCGGGGAACGAGCCTTCATAAGCCATGAAGCTCACGATGACGTTTCCGACCCGGATGAAGGTGGCGGGCAGTGTGTAGCTCTTGCTGCCGGCCTTGGTGGTGACCAGTGAGGCGAAGCCTTCGTCGCCGAGTTTCGGCGGGATGCCGGGGGCGAGGTGGTATTCGGCTTCTTCGCCCTGCGAGTCGACCGCTCGGAACGTCGCGCAGCCGGGGCGGGCGGCCGCGGCGTCGGCCATCAGCTTGGCGGCGCCGTCGTCGGTGTAAGCGCGGATGCCGATCGCGCGCAGCGAGCCCTTGGCGGAACCGTCTTGCAGCCCGGTGCGCACGGCTGCGACCGGCTCCACGGCGGCACTGCGCCCTTGCAGCAGGTCGGCAACGGCTTGGCACTTCTCCGGGTTCGCCGTGCCGGTGTCGTCGGTCAAGACGGCGGAGCCGGTCTTCCAGCCGGAAGGAAGGTCGGCGTTGGCCACCAGCAAGTCGGGGACCTTCGCCGGGTCGATGTCCTTGCCCGCCGCAGGTGCCGAAGCCGCGGCCGTGGACGGCTCCCCGGCCGGCGCGGAGCCGGCCGGCGAAGGCGCACCGGCCGCAGGCGCGACGGGCTGCCCCTGCGCGGGTTTGTCAGCCGACTCGCCGGCCGCCCTGCCTGCCGCGTTGCCGCCGCCGGAACAGCCGGCGGAAGCGATCACAAGCGCCAGCAGTGCGGCGGCTGTTGCGGCATGGCGAGCGGCGCGCATGAGACTCCCCGGGAAGGCCGGACAAGGCAAGTGGTCGAGTCCGGATCATGCCGCACCGCTCACCGACGCCGGGGCGCGGGTCAGCCCTTTTTCGCCGCGGTCAGCTTGTCCACCTGGGTCTTCACCAGGTCGTCCGGGAAGTCCTTCGGGAACATGCCGACGTTGACGTCGCTGACGACGTAGACGGCGGCTATCGCGGTGCCGACGCGGATGAACTGGACGTAGCCGGCCGGGTTGGCGTTGGAGGGGTTGTCCATGGACGCCTTGGGGCCGTAGGCGACCAGGAGCTTCAGGGACGCGTCGCCGAGCTTGGGGGCGTCCTGGGTGCCGCCCTCGACGGAGGTGATGTCGCCCTTGGCGTTCTTGGCGCTGTAGGCGAGGCAGTCCGTGGTGGTGTCGTTCTTGACCGCGCCGGCGGTGTCGGCGAAGAGCTTCTCGGCGACGCCGGGGGCGAATTCGGCCAGGGAGACCTGGTAGCTGCCGCCGGGGCCGGTCAGGGTGGCGCCCGCCTTGGCGGTGGGCTGCTTCTTCGGGTCGCCGAAGACCAGGTCCCAGACCGGCTGGCAGCCCGCGGGGGTGACGGTCTGCGCGGTGGGGGCGGGGAGTTTGCCGGCGGCGGTCTTCCAGCCGGACGGGAGTTCCTTCGCGGAGAGCAGGGCGGTCTGGAGTTGCGCGGCGGTGAGCGCCTTGCCGTCGCCGCCCGGGTTGCCGGAAGCCGCACCGGAGGGTGCCTCGGCGGACGGGGCGGCGGGTGCGGACGCCGGGGCGGTGGTCGAGGCCGCCGCGTTGTCCGCCTTCGTGTCGTCTTTCTTGTCGTCCGAGCCGAACTTGCAGGCCGTGGCCGCGAGAAGCAGCGGCACCAAGGCGGCACCGACCAAACGCGCGCGTGCGGAACGCATCGAAGTCCTTTGCAGAAGGGGGGAAACACCGGGGGATGTATTGACCCGCGGTCAATTGCCCGGATCGTAGCCGCCCGCACCCGCTCCGACCTGGGGGAAAGCCCTCGGGAAAGACCAGCAACCGCCCCGCAACCGTTCTTTGGCATGTTCTTTGCCAATCCCACGGGAAACAGAAACCCCCGCCACCCCAAGCTGGCTTACGGTGCGGGTGACGAAGAAACATTCCTGCACGATCAAGAACCCGATGAACCCGATGCCCGAAGGCCGCTCCCACCGCCCGTCGGAAGCGAGTTCGGCGGCGAGGAACGACCTGCGTACGGCATGGTCGACGCGCGTTGCGCCCCCCGCGCGCCCGCTCCCCTCCCGCCGCATTGACGCGACGCCCGGCGGTCGAGAGACTGGCCCCACTCTGGGGGGAGCCATGCACGTGGGGATAACTCATGGGCCGGGCGGAAACCGGTCCGAAGCGGCGCGCGAAGAGCGCCGCGACACAATCGAAGCGCTGACCGAAGTCTCGGACCACCTGGACTTCGCACTGCGCCTGGTGCGCCGCATCGTCGCCGACCAGGCCCGGCTCGGCCAACTCACCACGCGGATCCACGCCGTCGAGGAACGCCTCCACGACGACCGCTACTACCTCGCGGTCATCGGTGAGTTCTCGGCCGGCAAGAGCACCTTCATCAACGCCCTGCTCGGCCAGGACCTCCTCCCCACGTCCGCGCTGCGCACCACCGCCGCCGCGACCCGCATCACGCACGGGCCGGAATTCGCCCTCGAAGTCCGGTTCCGGCTCGACGGGATCCGCTACCAGTACCCCACCGGCCGCGCCGCGGGCCCGCACAGCCCCCTCGGCCGCATGCTGCTGCACCTCGCGCCCGACGCCACCGTCCCCGACGACACCGCGGGGATCCTGTCGCTGCTCACCGCCGACGAGCGGTTCGCCCCGCACCTGTCGTACCTCGAAGTCCGGCACCCCGCCGCGCCGCTGCGCGACGGGCTGGTCATCATCGACACCCCCGGCACCAACGCCGAGGTCGGGCACACCGACATCACCAGCGAGGTCATGCGCACCGAAGCCGACCTGGCCGCGGTGCTCACCCCCTCCGCCTCCCCCGCCTCGACGTCGCTGACCGCGTTCCTCACCGACGCGCTCGACCCCGGGCTGCTGCGCCGCTGCATCTTCCTCGTCACGAAGATGGACCACGTCGAGGACGACGAGCACGACGACCTGCTCGGCCACGTCCGCAAGCGGTTCGCGCGCCTGCTGGGTCTCGACGACGTCGTCGTGCAGGGCGTCGCCGCCGACGCCGTGCTGCGCCGCGCCACCGGCCGGGAACTCCTCGGGCCGGAACAGGAGTACTGGGCGGACATGTTCCCGGCGACGCTGGAGACGCTGCGGGACCAGATGCAGCGCCAGCGGATCATCGCCGTGTCCGACCACCTGCTGCGCCTCATGGAGGACGTGCTCACCGAGCTGGGCGGCGAACTCGAGGACGCCCAGCGCCGGTTGGCGGCCGAGGAAGCCGAGCTGGACGCGAACCGCATCCCGAACCTGGCCGCGTTCGGCGAACGGCACGCGGCACGCGGCGCCCTGCTGGTGGACGCGGGCGCGGAGAACGCGCGGCGTGCGGTAGGGGCGATGGCCGCGCAGTGGCAGCAGTACACGCGCCGGTCGATCGACACGGCCATCGACACCGCGGTCACGCCGGACGACATGCGCCGGGTGATCCGTGCGGACGTGCCCGACCTGATCCGGCGCGACCTGCCGCGCATCGGCGACGTCGTGCAGAAGGCGGTGACGTCGGCGCTGGCGGACAGCGCGCGCGAGGCGGAAGGGGCCGTGGAGGCCGCCTTCGAGGCCGAGTACGCGAAGCTCGACCAGACCGCCGTCGTGCAGATACGGACGAACGTCACGATCGTGTCCGGGACGGTGCTCGCGTCGAACGCCCTGCGGGCGTACGAATCGAACGTCTCGGGTGTCACACAACAGATACGGGCGGTTCGCGGCCAGGCAACAAGATCGGGCCCGATCGGGTCCGGTGTGGACCAGTGGTTCGCGTCGATGCCGCCGCCCACCGGGCCGCGGCGCGGGAGCGTGCCGCCGAACATGCCGCCGCCGCGGCTGCCCGGCTCGGCGCCCTATCCCGCGTACCCATCCGGGCATTCTCCGCAATACGGCGGCCCCAATTCGGGCGGAATCCACTCCTACCCCCCGCCGCCTCCCCCGGGGGCGCCGAGCATTCCGCCGCCGCCGATGCCCGGCCAGTCGGCGCCGAACTACGGCCCGCCGCCCCAACCGCGCAGTGGGCTGGGGGCGTTCGCGGCCCGTATCGCCGACTCGATGTCGTCGACGGACATGAACGCACTGCGGAACCACGCACGGGCCGAAATGCATCAGACACTCCAGACGGTCGCGGACGGCCTCGCACGGCAGATCGACGAAGCCATCCTCTCCGCGACCGAGCACTACGCGGCGACGGTCCGCGAGCACGTGGAGCAGTACCGGGCCACGTACGCGCACACCGTCGACGAGCTGGTCACGGAGTACGAACGCCGCGAGGGCATCCTCACGGCACGCAGGAATCTTTTGCACGACGCCACCAGGCAGACCGAGCAGCGGCGCGCGACCATCACGAGGCAGCGCGAGCGGCTCACGACTCGGGGGGGATCCCGAACATGACGGACCACTTCAGCGAAGACGCGTACAACTCGGACCTGGACCAGACCGGGTACGACGACGGCATGTCGCACGACGGCACGGGCTTCGACGACCAGAGCGTCAACGACCAGCTGTGGAGCGTCGAGCAGGGCATGGACGACCTGTCGCCCAACCTGCCGGACGACATGCCCGCGTCGGACATCTCGTACGACTCCGTGCCGGACGCGCCGGAGCTGCCGACCTACGACGACCCGTCGTACGACCCGGCGGCCACCGAGGACCAGGCCGCGCTCGACCCGTCGGGCAACCCGCTCGACGCGGCGCCCGCCGGCACCCAGGACTTCGGCGCCGACCCGGCCGCCGGCACCTCGGCCGACCCGTGGGTGCAGGACCAGATCGACGCCGCGAACGACCCGTACGGCGCCCAGGCCCCGGACACCCTCGACGCCGACGTCAACGACGGCACCGAGGAGTGGAACCCGCAGGGCGGCGGCTCCGAGTTCGACCCGTCGACCGGCCACTACGTCGACCCGGTCACCGGCGACGAGTACAACGCGAACGGCGAGCTGCTGGACCCGACCACGGGCCAGCCGTACGTCGACCCGCTGGACGTGCCGCAGGGCGGCGACATGCCGGCCTACGACCCGAACGACCCGAACGTCGGCCTCGACCCGTCCGACCCGAACTACGACCACTACTACGCCGAGAACGGCCACCCGTACGACGGCCCGAGCGACGTCCAGGACGGCACCGGCTACGACCCGGCCGACTACCAGCCGGTCGAGTACGACTACAGCGACCCGTTCGGCCAGGACGGCTACGACCCCGGCTACGACCCGTACCAGGAGCCGGGCTACAACCCGTACGACGACAACGTGTACGGCGACTCGTACGACGTCCAGTTCGACCCGTGCTACGGCGACTCGCACTACGACTCGTACCAGAACGTGTACGTCGACAACAGCACGCACATCGACGTGCACCAGGACGTCTACGCCTCGGCCTCGGACACCACCGTCATCGAGAACAACGACGGCTACGCGCCTGCCGAGGTGGACTACACGCCCGACACGAACTACGACACGACATACACCGGGTGGGACCAGTCCTACGACGCCCCGTACCAGTCGTACGACGCCATGGAGGTCGCGCACTACGCCCCGACCTTCGACGTCACCGACTTCGACGGTGCGGGCACCCCGCTGTCCGACGGCGCCTTCTTCCACCCGGTCGAGGACCCGGCGCACGGTCCGATCAGCGTCGAGGCGTCGATCGTCGAGAAGATCACCGGCGAGCCGTACAACGAGACCTCCGCGGTCCAGGAGGCGGAGAACGCCGGGATCTACGACCCCGAGGCCGGCATGTACAACACCCAGGTGGGCAGCTACCTGGAGCTGCACGGCATCGAGACCGAGACCGTGTACGGCGCCGACATGAACACCCTCATGGACGCGCTGGAGCACGGCGACCAGGTCATCGCCGTCGTGGACACCAACGAGACCGCCGACCCGCTGCGCGACGTCGCCACCGGCGAGCCGATCGAGCAGAACCCGCCGGCGCTCAACTCGGTGTGGGTCACCGGCATCGACGTCGACGAGAACGGCCACGCGTTCGTCATCGTCAACGACCCGACGTGGCCCGAGGGCCAGACCCAGGCGATCGCCGTCGAGGACTTCGCGAACGCGTGGGCGGACGGCGACAACCAGGCGGTCATCGCGCACACCGGCGAGCCGACCGGCCGCTGAACTCGCTAGCACCGTAGTCCGGTAGGCGGTGGTGCCGGGTGGGCGCCCGCCCGGCACCACCGCCGCCGGACCCGGGGCACGCGGGACACCCGAGGCATCGGAATCACCCGAACCACCCGAACCACCCTGCCGAGACCGCAATCCCGGGGCGTCCGGTACCGCTCCGGCGGCGCGTCGTCCCCGGACGGCCGGTGCGCCGGCACCCCACGCCGACACTCGTGTCGGACGGCAGGTCGCCAGGCAGACCCCGAACAACCTCCCGAACAACCTGGAGAGGACAACCTCCGTGACCATCGACCGTGAGGCCGTCAACGCCCGCGTCGCCCAGGCCCAGCCGCGCCGCCAGGGCGGTGTGGCCGGGCTCCTCGGCGGGATCCACCGCAGCGCCGAACTCAAGGGCTGGCTCAAGCCCGCCTCGATAGCGCTGCCGCCGGTGCCCGAGCGGGTCGACGGCCAGTGGACGCTGACCGCGCTGCTCGCCGTGGGCCGCCGCGAACCGCAGGCGCCCGTCATCGACGTCGCCCCGGCGTGGGCCGCGGTGCAGTGGGCGTGGCCGTCGCAGAAGGTGCTGCAGACCGTCACCCTGTCCGAGCACGAGGCCGCCGCCGCCATGCTGGCGAAGGCCGCGGGCTCCGGCGCGACCTGGAACCTGTCGATGCAGGCCGAGGCGCTCGCCGCGCGCGCCCGGTTCTTCCAGACGCTGACCCGGTTCGTGTCCGAGCCCGTCGAGCGCGACCTGAAGCTGCTCACCCGCGCCTACGCGCAGGTGCTGCCGCGCGCCGCCTACCCGATCTACCACGTGCTGGTGCCCAGCACGCGGAGCTGGCTGCAGGCCGCCGCCGCGCCGGGCCAGTCGGCCGCGGGCCGCGAGGCGCGGGCGCGCGCCGCCGCGGGTGCCTCGGCCGAGGCCGGGGTCTCCGGTCTACCGGGCCCGTCGAGGACCGCGGCGCAGCGTCCCGCTGCGCCGAAGGCGGCCCCGGCCGCTCGCGCGCCGCAGGGGGCGGGGGCCCCGGCGCGCGCGAACGGCCCGTCCTCGGCGGGCGTCCCACCCCAGCGGGCCGCCGCCGCGGCACCCCGTCCCGCCCGGCTCGCGGCTCCCGGCACGTCCGGGGTGACCGGCGGCCCGGCCGAGACGTCGGGTGCCGCGTTGTCCGATCCCATCTCCCGCACCCGCGAGCTGGCCGAGGAGTTCGGTCTCGGGCAGATCTGCACCGAGGTGGACCGGCTGCGCACCCGGATGCGCCGGCCGGGCTTCCGGCTGGCGGTCGTGGGCGAGTTCGGGCGCGGCAAGTCGTCGCTGGTGAACCGGCTGCTGGGCGCGAAGGTCGTGCCCGAGGGCCGGCACACGCGGGTGCCGGTCGTGGTCGCGCCGGGTCCCGAGGAGCGCATCGAACTCCAGTACGCGAACGGCAAGTCCGACGTGCGGCCTGCCGTCCCGTCGACGTGGCAGCAGATCGACGAGGAAGCGCAGCGTTCCGGCGACGGCGCGCTGGTCGGTGTCCGGGTGCTCGTCACCGATCCGGAACTGGCCCGGCTGGACGTGGAGATCGTGGACACGCCGGGCGTGAACGCGGGCGAGGGCGCCGACGACGAGAAGGCGCAGGACCTCGTGCGCCGCACGGTCGCGGCGAGCGACGCGGTGTTCATGGTGGTGTCGGCCAGTCAGCCGCTGGGCATTTCGGAGACCTCGTTCCTGGAGGAGGAGGTCATCTCGCGGCACGTGCCGCGGATCACCGTGGTGGTGTCGAAGCTGGACACCGTCGACGACGACGAGCGCGAGGACATCGTCGACTACCTCGGCGGCCGGGTGCGGCGCATTTCGCCGGTGCTGGAGGTGCTCGCGGGCCCGCACCGCGAGGACGCCGCGCCGCTGGCGTCGGTGCGCCGCCGGCTGGAGGAGTACGCGTCGTCGGGCGGGCGCCGGTCGATGCGGGCCCGGCAGACCGCGGGGCAGCTGCTGGGGCTGCTCGAGGAGATGGCGGAACTCGCGCGCCAGGGTGTCGCGGACGCGGCGCTCGGCGACGAGGAGCGGCGCCGCGCGGCCGACGAGGCCGAGGTGCAGATCGACAAGATGACGGCCGAGTGGGGCAAGGTCCGCGTCGAGCTGCAGCGGCGGCGCGGGGAGACCGCCGAGAAGTTCCGCGAGCACTTGGCGCAGTCGCAGGAGGACCTGCTGGGGGTCCTCACGTACGAGATGGAGCGCACGCCGGACCCGAAGACGTGGTGGGAGCGGGATCTGCCGTTCCGGCTGCGCCGCGAGCTGACCGGGTTGGCGAAGAAGTACGAGGGCCAGCTGCACGCGAGTGTGCAGGGCGACTTGCAGTGGCTCGACGCACAGATGAAGAAGCACTTCGGCAAGGGCACCTTGCACAAGGTGGACAAGGCCGAGCAGTTGTCGACGGAGTTCGAGCTGCACGAGGCCGAGGACTTGGGGTTGAAGGACCTCAAGAGCCGCAAGCTGGCGTGGCGGATCGGGCCGAGCGGCATCGCGGTGCTGGGCATGCTGCTGATTCCGCTGACCGGCGGGCTGTCGATGCCGATGGGTGCCGGTATGGCGGCGTCGGTGGGCGGCATGGTGCTGGGCGAGGTGAAGTCGGGTTCGCTGACCGACGGGCAGCGCTCGCAGGCGTCGAAGGCGCTGGCGCCGGCCGTCGAGCAGGTGCTGGCCGGGTTCGCCGAGCAGGTGTCGGAGCGGCTGCACACGCTGTACGCGGGGGTCATGGACGAGGCGGTGCGCGGGCAGCAGGCGTGGCGCAAGGACCGGCTGGCGGCGCTGACTTCGCAGGGCAAGGGCGGCCCGGACTGGCAGCGGCTGTTTTCCGCTACGCAGGAATTGCTGACCGGGGTCGGCGCATTGATCGACGGTGAGACCGTCCGGAAGTAGTTCGGCCCGATCACCGTATGATCCGCGGGGACCAGCGCGGAGGGACAGGAGAGCAGTGGACGACAACCCGGTGATGCGGCGCTCCAACGGCGGGTACAGCGCGTGGCGCGCCCGGCAGGAGACGCTGGTCGAGCTGATCGACCGGCTGACCCCGATCATCTCCGGACTGTCCATCGGCAGCGGGGTGAAGAAGCTCGCTTCGGTGCGCACGCGCGCCGCGTCCGAGGCGTTCAAGGTGATGATCGTCGGCGAGTTCAAGCGCGGGAAGAGCACCGTGATCAACGCGATGCTCGGCGACAAGGTGCTGCCGTCGTTCGCGCGGCCGTGCACGGCGATCATCAACGAGGTGATGTGGGCCGACCAGCGTTCGGCCCTCATCTACCCCCTGGAAGCGGACGGCAGCGCGGGCGACCCGATTCCGATCGGCGTCGAGGAGATCGTCGACTACGTGACGATCGGCGCGGACGACGACAACACCCCGAACCCGTACCAGCGGGCGGTGGTGCGCTGGCCGCTGGAGCTGTGCCGCAACGGTGTCGTGGTGGTGGACTCGCCGGGGCTGAACGAGGCGCCGGAGCGCGAGCGCGTGACGCTCGCGTATCTGGAGCAGGCCGACGTGCTCGTGTTCGTGGTGGACTGCCAGGCCGCGATGTCGCGCAGCGAGCAGCTGTTCCTCGACGTGCACGTCAAGGCGCGCGGCCACGAGGACGTGTTCTACGTCGGCAACAAGATCAACCTGGTCGAGGAAGAAGAGCGCGAGGACGTGCAGCGGGAGATCCGCAAGCGCCTCGGCCCCTACGTCTCCCGCCCGGACCGGGTGTTCTTCGTCAACGCGCGCGCCGCGTTGAACGGCCGCCGCAAGGAGGACCCGGCGCTGGTCGGCGAGTCCGGCATGGTGGAACTCGAGCGCGCGCTGGAGGACTTCCTCACCCGGGACCGGGGCCGGGCGAAGATCCTCTCCCCCGCGCGCGAGCTGAAGTACCTGCTGATCGAGGCGCGCGAGCAGATCGAACGCCGCGAGACGCTGCTGAACCAGAACGTCGACCAACTGCGTTCCACCTACGAGCGCGTGCAGGTGCCGCTGAACCGGCTGGAGCAGAACCGCCGGGTCATCGTCGCCCAGATGGAAGGCCACCTGCGCGAGACCCGGGCCGAAGTCGAGGACGCCGGCCGCCGGTTCATGCAGCGCGTGATGGGCCAGGTCCCGACGTGGGCGCGCGAGTACGACCCGGAGAACAAGCTCGGCGCCAACCCGTTCAAGGCGCGCGAGAAGATGGAGATGGCGGTCCGGGAGATCTCCGACCACCTCTCCGGCCGCATCCAGGTCGCGTTCGCCGAGTGGCAGGAGAAGGAGCTCAAGCCGCTGCTGCAGCGCCGCGTCGAGGACCTGGAGCGGTCGATCGACGACGACGTGAAGCAGTTCGTCACCCGCATCGACGAGATCCGCGCCTCGCTCACCCCGGCCGAGGCCGAGACGCAGATGCTCAAGGTGTCCGACAAGAACGCGGCACCGCTGGAACGCCTCCTCGCGGACGCGGTCTCGTTCGTCCTCGACCCCGGTACCGCCCTGAGCGGCGGGAAGTTCAGCCTGCGCACCATGCTCACCACGCTCCTGCCGCAGATCGCGGTGGGCGCGCTGGCCGTCATGGTCGGCCTGGGCCCGGTGGCGATCTTCGCGATGCTGCTGGGCGGCAACCTGTTCCGCGGCGCTCTGCAGCTGAACAAGGCCAACCAGCGGATGAAGGAGCAGGTCGCCGAACAGGTCGTGGAGGAACTCCGCGGCCGCGCCGACGTCGATGTGCAGAACCTGGGCGACGAGATCACCAAGCAGCTCCGCGTGATGCGCGACGCGATCGCGCAGGGTCTCGACTCGGAGATCAAGAGCATCCGCGACGAGGTCGGCCACGCGCTGAAGACCAAGGAGCAGGGCGAGGAGGACGCCAAGAAGACCGGCGCCGACCTGCGCCGCTACTCGTCGGAGCTGAACCGGATCGACGAGCAGCTCGCGGACTTGATCATGGACGTGGCGCTGTAGGAGGCCTTGGGCCGCCCGGCCGCCCATCGGCACCCCCGGCGGTATACTCCAGGGTATGACGATGACCACGATAAAGGTTCGTGCCGATGTCCGGGACGACCTGGCGCGTGTCGCCGAGCAGGACCTCGGCGGTGTCACGTTGAACACCGCCTTGGAGCACCTTCTGACGGAACACCGCAAGGCCGCGATACTCCGGTCGTACGAGCGGCTGCAGGCGGATCCCGTCGCGTGGGCCGAATACCAGGATGAACTGGGCGAGTGGGACGGCGTCGCCGGCGACGGACTGCGAGGCGACGGGTGAGCCGGCGGTCGAAGCCCTGGCAGGTGTGGATGGCCGACCTGTCACCGGTCGTCGGCTCGGAGCAAGCGGGCCGCCGACCGGTGGTCGTCGTGTCTTCGGCGCTGTTCGCCGAGTTCCCGACCGAGATGGCGATCGTCGTGCCGCTGACGACCCGGAGTCGCGGGTTGCCCCATCATGTCGCCGTGGACTCCGAGGGGTCCGGGCTGCAGCGGCCGAGTTGGGCGCGGACGGACGATATCCGGACGATCTCGGAACAGCGGCTCGTCGGCCGGCCGCTGGGCAAGGTCTCCGACAAGGAAGCCGAGGATATTCGCGTCTACCTGCGGCTGATGATCGACATCTGACCACCGAGCCGAGTAGACCGGTGGCGGTCGTGCGAACGATGCTCGCGTGGCCGTCGGCTCGCGTGTCAGTCCACCAGGTCGCGGACCACCGCGTCGGCCAGGAGGCGGCCCTTCAGGGTCAGCACGGCGTGCCGGTCCGCGAAGCGGTCCTCGTCCAACAGGCGTTCCTTCACCGCACGTTCCGCCGCGGCCATGCCCTCGGGCTTGAGCAGGGACAGCGGGGCGCCGTCCTTGAGGCGGAGTTCGAGGAGGATGCGTTCGATGCGGCGGTCCTCTTCGGTGAGGATCTCGCGGCCCTGTGCCGGGGAGTGGCCCGCGGTGACGCGCTCGGTGTAGGCCTTGGGGTGTTTGACGTTCCACCAGCGGACGCCGCCGATGTGGCTGTGCGCGCCGGGGCCCGCGCCCCACCAGTCGGCGCCGGTCCAGTACAGCTCGTTGTGGCGGCAGCGGCCGGCGCCGTTGGCGGCCCAGTTGCTGACCTCGTACCAGCCGAGGCCGCCCGCGGTGAGGAGTTCCTCGGCGATGAGGTAGCGGTCGGCGAGGGCGTCGTCGTCGGGGGACGGGAGTTCGCCGCGCTTGATGCGGCTCGCGATGCGGGTGCCGTCCTCGATGATCAGCGCGTACGCGGACACGTGGTCGGGTCCGGCGGCGAGGGCCGCTTCGAGGGACGCCCGCCAGTCGTCGTCGGTCTCCCCGGGGGTGCCGTAGATCAGGTCGAGGTTGACGTGGTCGAAGCCGGCCGCACGGGCCTCGGCGACGCACTCCTGCGCGCGGCCGGGCGTGTGGTGCCGGTCGAGCACGTGGAGGACGTGGGTGCGGGCGCTCTGCATGCCGAAGGACAGGCGCGTGAAGCCCGCCTCGCGCAGCGTCTCCAGATAGGCGGGGGTGACCGACTCGGGGTTCGCTTCGGTGGTGATCTCCGCGTCGGCGGCGAGGCCGAATTCGTCGCGGATCGCGGCGAGGATCCGGCCGAGTTCGGCGGCGGGCAGCAGGGTGGGGGTGCCGCCGCCGAAGAAGACCGTCTCGACGGGCCGGTCGGCGTCGCCGAGGATGCCGCGGGCGAGGCGGACCTCCGCGATCGCGTCGTCGGCGTACCCGGCCTGGGAGGCGCCGCCGCCCAGCTCGGCGGCGGTGTACGTGTTGAAGTCGCAGTAGCCGCAGCGTGACGCGCAGTAGGGCACGTGCACGTAGAACCCGAACGGCCGGGGCTCGTCGCCGGCCGTGGCGGACGCGGGCAGCGAGCCGTCGAGGGGCGCGGGCAGGCCGTCGGGAAGTGCGGAAGGCATCGGCCCAGTGTCCCCCACGGCGGGGCGCGGCCCAAAACCCGGCCCGAAACCCGGTCAGGAACCCGGTCCGGTGCGCGGCGCCCCCGCGGACTCCGCCGGTGTGGCCGGCGGGGCCCGCGGGGCGGGAGGTGCGGCGGTGCGGCGGTGTTCGGGCAGGTCAGGTCTCGACGAGGGTGCCCTTGTACATCGCGTCGAGGAGGGCCGCGTACTCGCGTTCCACGACCACGCGCTTGACTTTGAGGGACGGGGTCAGCTCGCCGTGTTCGACGCTGAGGTCGCGCGGGAGGATCGCGTACTTCTTGATCGTCTGCCAGCGCTGGAGTCCGGCGTTGAGGTCGGCGACGTAGCCGTCGAGCAGCGCCTGGACCTTGGGGTGCGCGACGAGGTCGGCGTACTCGAGGCCGGCGAGGCCGGAGGTGTCCGCCCAGCCGCGGATCGCGTCGGCGTCGAGGGTGATCAGGGCGGAGCAGAAGTTGCGGTTGTTGCCGTGCACGATGACGTTGCTCACGTACGGGCACATGCCTTTGAAGCGCCCCTCGACGTCGGACGGGGCGACGTACTTGCCGCCGGACGTCTTGATGAGGTCCTTCTTGCGGTCGGTGATGCGCAGGGAGCCGTGCGCGTCCAGTTCGCCGATGTCGCCGGTGTGCAGCCACCCGTCGTCGTCGAGGACCTCGGCGGTGGCGTCCGGGTTGTTGTGGTAGCCGGCCATGACCGCCGGGCCGCGGACCAGGACTTCGCCGTCGTCGGCGATGCGGATCTCGGTGCCGGGGAGGGGGCGGCCGACGGTGCCGAGGCGGTTCTCGCCGTAGCGGTTGACGCTGTTCCCGGCGGTGGCCTCGGTGAGGCCGTAGCCCTGGAAGACGGGGACGCCGATCGCTTCGAAGAACTCCGCGACGTCGTCGGACAGCGCGGCGCTGCCGGAGATGCAGCCCTTCATCCGGCCGCCGAACAGCTCGCGCAGCTTGGCGAAGACCAGCTTGTCGGCGAGCTTGTACTGGAGGTCGAGCAGCAGGCCGGGGCGGTGCCCGGCGGCCCGGGCCCGGACGTGCCGGCGGCCGACGCCGACCGCCCACGTGAAGATGGCGTATTTGGCGCCGCCTTCGGCTTTCACGCGGGTGACGACAGTGTTGTAGACCTTCTCGAACACGCGCGGCGCGGCGGCCATGAAGGTGGGGCGGACGATCGGCAGGTTCTCCACGATCTTCGGGATGCGCCCGTCGACGGCGGTGGGGAAGCCGATGCGCAGCTGGCCGGAGATCATGACCTTGCCGTAGCAGTGCGACAGCGGCAGCCACAGGTATTGCAGGTCGTTGCCGTCGCTGAAGGCCATGGTGGCCTGGGCGGCGGCCTGGTAGGACCAGCTGTCGTGCAGGATGCGGACGCCCTTGGGGCGGCCGGTGGTGCCGGACGTGTAGATGATCGTGGCGAGCTGGTCGCTTTCGATGCCGGCGATGCGGCGTTCGACGACGTCGGGTTCCTTGCCGAGGAGCGCGGTTCCGGCGGCTTCGAGGTCGGCGAGGGTGACGACCCAGTCGTCGTCGCCTTCGGTGTCCCCGGCGTCCCCGGCGTCCTCGGGGGCCTCGCGGCTTCCTTCCGGGTCGATGACGACGACCTTGCGGACCGCGCCGAGGCGTTCGCGTTCGGCGCGGAGCTTGGCGACCTGGGCGGCGTCCTCGGCGACCACGACGGTGCTGCCGGAGTCGTCGAGGATGAACGCGGCCTCGTCGGCGTTGGTCGACGGGTACACGGTGGTCGTGGCCGCGCCGGCGCACACGATGCCGAGGTCGACGAGGATCCAGTCGATCCGGGTCTGGCACATGATCGCGACCCGGTCGGTCGGTGCCACACCGAGGGCGACCAGCCCCGCGGCGATCGCGTCGACGCGCTCCGCGGTCTGCGCCCAGGTCAGCGACGCCCATTCCTCGCCGCCGTCCGGCAGCGGGCGCGGGAACAGGTAGGCCACCGCGTCGGGTGTGTCCCGGACCCGGGCGACGAAGTCCACGGCGATGGACGGCGGGCGGTTCTCGATCGCGTCAAGGGTTTCGCTCACGGCGGCCTCCGAGACCCTGGGGTGTGGGGTCACGCCGCCGAGCGGTTTCACGGCGGCGCGGTGTGGTGGAGCGGTGTGGTGGAGCGGTGGTTGTGCCCTGCGTCACGCTTATTGATGATCGGTCAACATAGTCCGGCGGGCCCTTACGCGGTAGTAGCGGAGGCCGCGGACCCCGGCGCCATCGCCATTCCAAGGGTGCCCGATAAACGAACGGCGGGTGTGAGTCGGACTTGTCGGGTTAATCATCCTCGCGCTGGAAAACCGGGGCCTTCCCTCCTCGCAGGCCCAAGGCCGATGAACGGCAGCCTGCTTCGCCCCGGGCAAACGGACACCGCCCGCCGACCGGATACCGGTCGGCGGGCGGACTCCTGTGCGGCGCGGGCGTCGTGCGGACGACGCGGCCGGGCTTGCGTGCGGGCTTACTTCTCCTTCTTGGGCCCGTCCGAGTCGGTCGACAGCGCGGCGATGAAGGCCTCCTGCGGCACCTCGACGCGGCCGACCATCTTCATGCGCTTCTTGCCTTCCTTCTGCTTCTCCAGCAGCTTGCGCTTGCGGGAGATGTCGCCGCCGTAGCACTTGGCGAGGACGTCCTTGCGGATCGCGCGGATGTTCTCGCGGGCGATGACGCGCGCGCCGATGGCCGCCTGGATCGGCACCTCGAACTGCTGGCGCGGGATCAGCTCGCGCAGCTTCTTCGTCATCTCGACGCCGTAGTTGTAGGCCTTGTCCTTGTGGACGATCGCGCTGAACGCGTCCACGGCCTCGCCCTGCAGCAGGATGTCGACCTTGACGAGGTCGGCCATCTGCTCGCCGGTGGGCTCGTAGTCCAGCGACGCGTAGCCGCGGGTCTTGGACTTCAGCTGGTCGAAGAAGTCGAAGACGATCTCCGCGAGCGGGAGCGTGTACCGCAGTTCGACGCGGTCCTCGGACAGGTAGTCCATGCCGAGCAGGCTGCCGCGCCGGGACTGGCACAGCTCCATGATCGCGCCGACGTACTCGCTCGGCGCCAGGACCGTGGACCGCACGACGGGCTCGTGCACCTCGGAGATCTTGCCGCCGGGGAACTCGCTCGGGTTGGTCACCGTGTGCTCGGTGCCGTCCTCCATCACCACGCGGTAGACCACGCTCGGCGCGGTGGAGATCAGGTCGAGGCCGAACTCGCGTTCCAGGCGCTCGCGGATGATCTCCAAGTGGAGCAGACCGAGGAAGCCGCAGCGGAAGCCGAAGCCGAGGGCCGCGGACGTCTCCGGCTCGTACACCAGTGCCGCGTCGTTGAGTTGCAGCTTGTCGAGCGCGTCGCGCAGCTCCGGGTAGTCCGATCCGTCGAGCGGATACAGGCCGGAGAACACCATCGGGCGCGGGTCCTTGTAACCGCCGAGCGCTTCGGTGGCGCCCTTGTGCAGGCTGGTGATGGTGTCGCCGACGCGGGACTGCCGGACGTCCTTCACACCGGTGATGATGTAGCCGACCTCGCCGACGCCGAGCCCGTCCGCGGGCTTGGGCTCCGGCGAGATGACGCCGATCTCCAGCAGCTCGTGGGTCGCGCCGGTCGACATCATCTGGATGCGCTCGCGCTTGTTGAGCTGGCCGTCGACGACACGGACGTACGTGACGACGCCGCGGTACGAGTCGTACACAGAGTCGAAGATCATCGCGCGGGCGGGCGCGTCCGCGACACCGACCGGCGCGGGAACCAGGCGCACGGCCTCGTTGAGGAGTTCGGCGACGCCCTCGCCGGTCTTGCCGGACACGCGCAGCACGTCGCTCGGCTCGCAGCCGATGATGTGCGCGAGTTCCTCGGCGTACTTCTCCGGCTGCGCGGCGGGCAGGTCGATCTTGTTGAGCACCGGGATGATCTGGAGGTCGTTCTCCAGCGCCAGGTACAGGTTGGCGAGGGTCTGCGCCTCGATGCCCTGCGCGGCGTCGACGAGGAGGATCGCGCCTTCGCAGGCGGCGAGGGAGCGCGAGACCTCGTAGGTGAAGTCGACGTGGCCGGGGGTGTCGATCATGTTGAGGACGTAGGTGCGCCCGTCCTCGGCGGTCCACGGGAGCCGCACGGCCTGCGACTTGATGGTGATACCGCGCTCGCGCTCGATGTCCATCCGGTCGAGGTACTGCGCCCGCATCTGCCGTGCGTCGACCACGCCGGTGATCTGCAGCATCCGGTCGGCGAGTGTCGACTTGCCGTGGTCGATGTGGGCGATGATGCAGAAGTTGCGGATCAGCGCCGGGTCGGTACGGCTGGGCTCCGGCACGTTCACGGGGGTCGCGGGCACGCAGGCTTCCAGGTTCTCGGTCGTTGACGTGGGGACTGCTGTCGCACGCGGGCAAGCGCGCGGGGCATGTAGACCATCATCGTCCCATGCGTGTCGAGTACCGGTCGCTTCCACCCGAGGTCCGTGCCGCGGCGGCATCCCGGTCGGGCGCGGCCGCGGTGTCCGCGGAGGACCGCGCGGGCGGGTTCAGCGGCGGCGTCGCAGCCCGGCTGGCGCTCGCGGACGGGCGCCGCGTCTTCCTCAAGGGCTGCCCGGAGGACCACCCGATCGCCGCCCAGTACGACGTCGAGGCGTGGTTCGGCACGCGCATGCCGGACGCGTTCCCCGCACCGCGGCTGCTGGCGTCGTTCGACGCCGCCGGGTGGTTCGTGCTGCTCTTCGAGGACGTGTTCGCCGACGTTCCCGGCGGCGAGGCCGACCTGAGCGACCCGGCCGACCTGGCGGCCTGCCGGGACCTGCTCACACGGCTCGCCTCCGCGGAGTATCCGGCGGCGTGGTCGGCCCGGATCCCGCCGGCCGGGGTGGCGCTCGGGCACCTGGCGTCGGGGTGGGCGCGGGTGGCGGCGGAGCCGCCGCCGGGGCTCGACCCGTGGGCGGCGGGGCGGCTCGGGGAGCTGCGGGCGCTGGAGCGGCGGTGGGCTTCCGCCGCGGAGGGTGAAGGGCCGCTGCACACGGATCTGCATCCCGGGAACGTCCTCGTGCGCGGCCGCGCGGCGCGGGAGGCGGTCGCGGTCGACTGGACGCGGCCGGCGCGCGGCGCGGCGTGGGTCGACGCGCTGCTGTTCTGCCTGCGCGATCCGGGGGTCACCGCGCTGCCGGAGTGGTTCCTGTCCGACTACGACGTCCCGCACGAGGCGCTGTGCGGGCTGCTCGCCGGGGCGGCGGGGCACTGGACGGACGCGGCCCGGTTGGCGGCGCCGCCGTATGCGCCCGGACTGCGCGCCTACGAGGCGGCGCGGGCGGCAAAAGCGCTGGTGTGGCTGCGGCGGGCCCGGGAGGATGACGGGTCATGATCCTCGAACACGCGCTGCTCGACGTCCTGCCCGGCCGCGAGGACGAGTACCTCGCCGCGTTCGCCGAGGCCCGCCCGCTCATCGAGGGTCGGGAAGGCTTCGTGGACCTGCGGCTCGAGCGGTGCGTCGAGCACCCGTCGCGGTTCCTTCTGCTGGTGCGGTGGGAGCGGCTGGAGGACCACACCGAGGGCTTCCGCGGCTCCGCCGAGTACGGGCGCTGGCGCGAGCTGCTGCACCATTTCTACGATCCGTTCCCCGAGGTCACGCACTTCACGGCGGCGGGTTGGGCCCCAGGTCCGATTTGGGGGGCCTGATCGGCCCCTGGTAGCCTGTCCCACTGCGTGTGCCACTGTCTCAGCCGCGCAACCAGTCGTCAGTTCACCGAGGGCCCTCTACCCCGACGTGGACAACTCACGTCCGACAAGACGAGGCTCTTTCTACCGTGGCTAACATCAAGTCCCAGATCAAGCGGATCAAGACGAACGAGAAGGACCGCCAGCGCAACAAGGCGGTCAAGTCGGCGCTCAAGACCGCCGTGCGCAAGGCCCGCGAGGCCGTCGAGGCCGGCGACGTCGAGAAGGCGACCGTGCTCGCCCGCGAGGCCAACGCGAAGCTCGACAAGGCCGTGAGCAAGGGCGTCATCCACAAGAACCAGGCCGCGAACAAGAAGTCCGCGCTGGCCAAGAAGGTCTCCTCCCTCCAGGCCTGACCTTCCGGCCGGTCCGCCGGTCTCTGTGGCACCCGGGAACGCCGCTCCCCCGAAGCAATTCGGGCGGGGGCGGCGTTTTTGGCGTTCGGGGAACGGCGAGGGAGAAGCAGCCGCGTCGGGGTGGGGCGTGACGCGGGGCCGGGTCTGGCCGGGACATGACCGTGTGGGCCGGGACGGGTGGGCACGCCGGGCGATCCGGGCCGGTCGGGACGCCCGACCGGCCAACCGGAGCGCGACGACGGCCGAGCCGCGGACGGGGTGCGGGCAACGACCAGGACCTGTCGTGGCGGGGTGGGCAAGGTGGTGCCGAAGTCGACCGGCCGGGCCGCCGAGCCGTATGCTGCCCCGCCGGTCAGGTGTTGCGGGTCATGGCCACGGTCACGACGGCCTTTTCCAAGGCGTAGGCCGGGTCGGTGCCGCCGCCCTTGACGGCGGCGTCGGCCGCGGCGACGGCGCGGAGGGCGCGGGCGATGCCGTCGGGGGACCAGCCGCGGAGCTGTTGGCGGACGCGGTCGATCTTCCACGGGGGCATGCCGAGGTCGCGGGCCAGGTCGGCCGGGCGGGCACCGCGGGGGGCGCCGCCGAGCCGGGCGATGTTGCGGACGCCTTGGGCGAGCGCGCTGGTCACCAGGACCGGGGCCACCCCGACGGACAACGCCCAGCGGAGTTGCTCCAGGGCCTCCGCGGTACGCCCTTCCACGGCCTTGTCGGCGACGTCGAAGCTGGACGCCTCCGCACGGCCCGTGTAGTAGCGGGCCACCGTCTCCTCGTCGACGACGCCCTCGGTGTCGGCGGCGAGTTGGCTGCACGCGGCGGCGAGTTCGCGCAGGTCGTTGCCGACCGCCTCGACCAGGGCCCGGGCCGCGTCCTCGGTGACCGAGCGGCCCGCGGTGCGGAACTCGGTCTTCACCAGCGCCAGCCGGTCGCCGGCCTTGGTGACCTTCGCGCACGCGACCTCGCGGGCGCCCGCCTTGCGCGCCGCATCCAGCAGCCCCTTGCCCTTCGGCCCGCCGAGGTGGGTGAGGACGAGCACGACTTCGTCGGCGGGCGCGGCCAGGTAGCCCTTGATCTCGTTGACCACGTCCGTGCCGAGGTCCTGCGCGGCACGCACCACGATCACCTTGCGTTCGCCGAACAGCGACGGGCTGGCGAGCTCGGCGAGCATGCCGGGCTGGAGCGCCCCGGGGGCGAGGTCGCGGATGTCGGCGTCCGGGTCCTCCGCGCGCACGGCACGGGTGACCACCGCCACCGCCCGGTCGACGAGGAGTTCCTCCGGGCCGACCACGAGGGTCACCGGGGCGAGCGGGTCGTCTGCAGATTTCCTGGCCATCCCGGACAGCATCGCACGCCGCCGCGACAACCCGGTCCCGGCCGCGGGCGACCACCCGCAGCGCCGCGGGCGGACCGCTCACCGCGACGCTCCCGTCCCGGTCGGTCCGCGGCACCACGGCCCCGGCCGCGGCCAGCAGCGCGGTGGTGGCGGGCGCCGGGTGCCCGTACGGGTTCCCGCGTCCCGCCGACACCAGCGCAATGCGCGGACGCAGACCGAGGACCAGGGCCGGGTCCTGGTGTGCCGACCCGTGGTGCGGCACCTTGAGCACGTCGATGCGCAGGCCGGCGGTCTCGGTACGCAGCAGGCGCTGGGCGTCCGGTTCGACGTCGCCGGTGAGCAGCACCCGCACGCCGGACACCTCGGCGAGCACCACCAGGCTCGCGTTGTTCGGCACCGATCCGGGCAGCCGGCGCACCCCGGCCGGGTCGTGCGGGGCGAGGACGCGGAGCCGGACCCGGTCGCCGACGACGCGTTCCTCGCCGTACTCGGCGGCCAGCAGCGGGACACCCTCGGCCGTCGTCCAGCGGCGCACGCGGGCGACCTCGCCTGCCGGTTCGGCCACCGGTGTGGCCGCCACCGCACCGACCGCGCGGTGCCGCAGCACACCGGGCAGGCCCTCGACGTGATCGGCGTGGTAGTGGCTGAGGATCGCCAACGGGATGCCGCGGACGCCGAGTTCGCCCAGGCAGCGGTCGACCGGCCGCGGATCCGGACCGGCGTCCACCACCACCGCGGTCCGCGGACCCGCGTTGAGGACGAGCGCGTCGCCTTGGCCGACGTCGCACATCGCCAGATGCCAGCCGGGCGGCGGCCAACCGGTCAACGGCCTGACCACCGCCGCGGGCCGGAGCAGCATCACCACGAGGAGGCCCGCCACCGCGACGAGGCCCAGCGGCCGCCGCGCCGTCACCCGCGCCAGGGGGACCAGCGCGAACGTCGCGACCGCGAGGGCGATGCCCCCGCCGAGACCGCCCGGCCAGCCGACCGTCGCGCCGGGCACGCCCGCACCGGTGCGCGCCACCGCGGCAATCCACGCGACAGGCCACGCCGCCACGTGCGCGAGCAGGGCGGCAGCGCTCGGCCACACCGGCGCCACGAGCAGCACCAGGAACCCGAGCACGGTCGCCGGGACGACCGCGAACTCGGCCAGCAGATTGCACGGCACGGCGACCAGGCTGACCCGGTCGGTGAACGTCACCACGACCGGCCCGCACACCGCCTGCGCGGCACACGGCACCGCGACGGCCGCCGCCACCTTGACCGGCCAGCCGCGCCGCACCAACGCCCGTGTCCAGTGGGGCGCGAGGAGCAGCAGCGCACCCGTGGCGAGCACCGACAGCACGAAGCCGAAGCTGCGCGCGAGTCCGGGATCGACGAGCAGCAGGACGAGCGCCGCCCCGGCGAGTGCCGAAGGACCGTGCCTGCGCCGCCCGGTGAACAGCGCCGCCAAGGTGACCAGTCCCATGACCGCGGCGCGCAGCACGCTGGGATCGGGACGGGCGAGCACGACGAAGGCGAGCACCGCCCCCGCGCCGAGCAGCGGGAGAGCGCGGCCACGGACGCCGGCGTAGCGGAAGGCGAGCAGCGCGGCGCCGAGCAGGATCGTGATGTTCGTGCCGGAGACGGCGGTGAGGTGGGTGAGTTCGGTGGCTTTGAAATCGTCGAGGAGGTCGGATGGGATCGCCCGGGTGTCCCCGACCACCAGGCCGGGGAGCAGTCCGCGGGCGGTCGGCGAGAGCCCGGCGCACGCGGCGCGGAGGCGTTCGCGCAGGTGACCGGCCCAGCGCTGGTGGGCGCTGGGGTCGGCGAGGATCCGCGGCTCGGCGGCGCGGACGAGCAGGAGCGCGGCGTCGGGGCCGCCGTCGCGGGCGGGCACCAGCCGCCCGGCGACTTCGGCCCGGGTGGTGGGCAGGAGGCCGGACCAGGCGGGAGAGGCCGGGGCGAGGATGCTGAGGGGCGTGCGGGTATGTGTGCTGCCCGCCGAGCCGGCCCCCACGGTGACTTCGTCGGCGCGGACCCGCACCCGCACGGATCCCCCGCCCCGCGCGTCGCCCCGGACTTTCGGGGCGACGGCCGCCGGGTCGTCGGTCACCGTGAACCGGATCGTGGCGGTACGGCCCTCCGCGGCCAACCCGGGCACCGGTCCGGCACGTTCGCCGGACGTGAGCAGAGCGGCGGAACCGCTGCCCGCCGCCAGGCACACCAGGACCACGGCCGCCGTGGCCCGCACCGGTCCGCACCCGCGTCGGGCGAGCACCGCGGCGCCGAGCAGGCATGCCCCGACGACGAGCCGGACGGTTCGGGCCGGCGCGTCGACCGCCACCCACGCCGCGGCCCAGGCGGCGAACGTGCCCGGCACCAGCCGTAGATCGAGGGCGTTTTCGGCTTTCTCCTTCGCTTTCCCGGGTTCCGAGGAGGCCCGGAAAGGGGAAGTGCCGTCCCCACGGCCGTTCATACCCGCACCTTCGAACGGATTTCCTCCAGGCGACGGGCCCCGATGCCGCGGATTTCCCGGAGTTGGTCGACCGACGTGAAACGTCCGTGTTCGCGGCGCCAATCGAGAATGTGGGCGGCCATGACGGGGCCGATTCCGGGCAGGGCGTCGAGTTGTTCGGCGGTCGCGGTGTTGAGGTCGACCACGCCGCCGGCCGCCGCTTTGCCGCCACCCGCGCCCGCGGCAGCCGGTCCGGGCACCACGGCAGGCACCGGCGGCGGCGCCGTGGCACCGGGCACGCCCACCGGGATCTGTTCGCCGTCGACCAGCACGTGCGCGAGGTTGAGGACGGACAGGTCGGTCCCCGGCAGCGCCCCGCCGGCCGCCTTGAGCGCGTCGTCCACCCGGGAACCGGCGGGCAGGGCGAGGACACCGGGCCGCGCGACCTTGCCGACGACGTGCACCGAGACATTCGACGGCGCGGCGGGCACGGCGCTCGCTTCGACACCGGCCACCACGGCGGCCGCGGGTGAGCCGGACCCCGGTGCCACGCCGGCCCGTTCCGCACCCGGGCCGGACGTCGCCCGGGTGGAGGCCCCGACCACCGGCGGCACCGCGACCGCCTGCGGACGGGCCCGCCACCACCCGGCCCCGGCCAGCACGACCGCCAGCAGCGCCAGCACCGCCACGGCGGCGACCGCCCGCCGGTCCATGCCGACCCGCAACGCTTTGAGGTGCGGCGGAATCCGGTCGGCGACGGCGTCGGCGAACCGACCGCGGAGCGGGACTGCGGGCAGCCGGGCGGTGTCCTGCCCGTCGCTGACCACGGCGGCCGCGCCGGCCGCGCCGACCGAGGTGCCAGAGGCGTCAGAGGCGTCCTGATCGGACGGCCGAGCGAACAGCCCCTCCCACGCGGCGCCGTCTTCGACCGCACCGGGGTCGGTTCGGCCGGGTGCGGGCGGCAGGAGGTCAGGTCGGACGGGCATGGGCGAAACGGGTGCGGGGAGGACGGAGTCCGGCGGAACGGAGCCGGGTCGGGCAGGCGCAGGTCGGTGCGCCTCCGCACGGTTCACGCCGGACCCGTCGGCCAACGGCGGCGGCGTCCCCGCGTGGCCCCCCGCGAGCAGCCGACGACCCGGTGGAGCGTCGTCCGGCGGCCGGTCCGGCGGCACGCCCGCCCGCATCTCCCTCCGCGCCTCGCGCCGCGCGGCATCGTCGGCGAACAGGCCGTCCAACCGCGACAGCACACGTGTGTTCGCAGCGGCACCGGAGAACTTCGTGGATTTCGTCATGCCCCGACGTTAGGTCGAGGCACCCCGGCGAATTCCCCTTTTCCTGCCCGAAATCCCGGATCTGTGGATAACCCCGCCCCCGAATTCACCCTGTGGACAACACATTTGCGCAATCGCACATCAGGCGTTAGGCGTCAGGCGTCAGACGTGAGCCGGCAGGTCGAACAACGCGAGCACCTCCGGGTCCTGGAACACCGTGTTCCGGACGATCCGCCCCTCGGCCACGTCGAACACCTGGAGGGTGTGCAGCCGGTACGCCGCATCGTCGCCGGGCCCGGTCCGCACATACGCGGCCATTGCCGGGCTCCCGTTGGCCGCCGTCGGCACGACGCGCCAGTCGGTCCCGTTGGCGCCGTACACCCACCCCATGAACGCCGCGTACCGGTCCCGTCCGACGAACCACGTGCTGACCGGCGGCATCTCCAGGATCGCGTCGTGCGCGAGCAGCGCGGTGAGCGCCTCGATGTCCGCCTTCTCGAACGCCGCCGCGTAGCGGTCGACCACGGCGCGGTCGGCGGCGGCCTCCGCGACCTCGTGCTCGGCGAGGCCTGCCGTGGACAGCCGGGCCCGGGCCCGTTGGAGGGCGCTGTTGACCGCGGCCGGGGTGGTCTCCAGCAGTGCGGCGGTCTCGGCGGCCGACCATTCGAGGACGTCCCGCAGGATCAGCACCGCGCGCTGCCGCGCGGGCAGGTACTGCACCGCGGCGACCCATGCGAGGCGCAGCGTCCCCCGGGACGCCACGACCTGGCCGGGGTCGGCGAGCCACGCGTCCGGCATCGGCTGGAGCCACGGGACCTCGGGCGCGTGGTTCAGCGGGGTCAGCGGGTCCTCGTCGGGGGCGCCGAGGCCACTGGGCAGGGGGCGGCGCCTGCGGGTGTCCAGCGCGGTGAGGCACACGTTCGTGGCAATCCGGTACAGCCACGTGCGCATGCCCGCCCGGGTCGCGTCGTAGCGGTCGTACGCGCGCCAGGCGCGCAGCAGGGTGTCCTGGACGAGGTCTTCCGCGTCGTGCACCGAGCCGAGCATCCGGTAGCAGTAGGCCAGCAGTTCCCGGCGGTACGGGTCGGTGCGGCGGGCGAACTCGGCGGCGGGATCCGGGACGCCGGTGGGATCGCTGCTGATGGTGGCCATGCCTGCCTCTCTCGGTGCGGTGACGGAGTGCGTCGACGCCTGAATGCGTATGTACCGGCGACCGGCCCGGAAGTCATCGGTGAATCGCGGCGGCCGCGGCGATGAATTCCGCGGACCCCGGCGGTAGGTACAGGCGCACCATCCGGAATCGAGCCGAGGAGCCCGCCATGACCGCCACGCAGACCGCCCGGACCGCCCAGACCGCCGATGCCACCGCGACCGCCCGGGCGACCCCCGAGCGGCAGGTCCGCGCCGTCATCGACACCGTCTACGCCGCCTGGGCCGCCAACGACGCCGACGCGTTCGTCACCGTCTACACCCCCGACGCCACCGCCACCCTGCCCGGCTCGTTCCGCAACGGCCGCGAGCAGATCCGGGCCGCGATGGCCGCCGGGTTCGCCGGCCCGCTGAAGGGGTCGACCGTCCGCGACGAGATCGGCAGCGTGCGGTTCCTCGGCGGGCGCGGCGACGCGGCCGTCGTCGTCGGCCGCAGCTGTGTCGTGTTCGCGGGCGAGACCGATGTCCCCGACGACCGCTGGGTGCTCGTGACCTGGGCGCTGGAGCGCGCGGACGACGGCACCTGGCTCGTCGCGGCGTACCACAACTGCGCCGCCTGACCATCCCGCGGCGCCCGACCATGCCGCGGCGCCGGTCCCCGCGTGGGACCGGCGCCGCGGCAAGCCGTTCGGCCCCGCTAGCGCGGCGACACCACCACGGCCAGCAGTCCCGGCCCGGTGTGCGCGCCGATGACCGCCCCGGCCTCGCTGGCGTGCAACTCCCCCAGCCTCGGGAGCCGTTCCCGCAGGCGTTCGGCCAGAGCGTCGGCACGTTCCGGGCTGGCGAGGTGGTGGACGGCGATGTCCACCGGCGCCTCCCCCGCCGCCTCGATGGCGATCTCCTCCAGGCGGCTGATCGCGCGGGCGGCCGTGCGGACCTTCTCCAGCGGCGCGATCCGGCCCTCGGTGACGTGCAGCAGCGGCTTCACCGCGAGCGCCGCGCCCATCAGCGCCGCGGCGGCGCCGATGCGGCCGCCGCGCCGCAGGTATTCGAGCGTGTCGACGTAGAAGAAGCCCTGCGTGGCCCCCGCCCGCTTCTCCGCCGCCGCGGCGGCCTCCTCGGCCGAGGCCCCGTCGGCGACCGCTTCCGCCGCGGTCAGCACCGGGAAGCCCATCGCCATCGCCACCGTGCGCGAGTCGACCACGCGCACCGGCACCGGCGCCTCGCGGGCCGCCAGCAGCGCCGCCTCGTACGTTCCGGACAGCTCCGACGACAAGTGGATCGACACGATCTCGCGCGCGCCCTCGGCGGCCATCTTCCGGTACGTCTCGGCGAACGTCTCCGGTGCCGGACGCGACGTCGTCACCACCCGCTTCTGCCGCAGCGCCTCGGCGAGCCCCGCCGGGGTGGCCTCGGTGCCCTCGTCGAGCGGCCGCCCGCGCAGGACGACCTTGAGCGGCACCACGACGATGCCGTGCCGCTCGACCACCTCGTCGGGCAGGTACGCCGTGGAATCGGTAACGATCGCGACATCGGTCGTCATGGAGGTGAAGCTACCCGTCGCCGAAGGGACAAGGACGAGGACACGAGACGAGCAAACAAGCCGAACACAAGGCCGGTCGAGCCCCGGGACAAGGAAACCAGCCGGACGACGGAACGGTCCGCCCGGTCGGCCAGGGCCGCGGCCGGGCGCGCCGCCTCAGGGCCCGAGGGCCTCCTTCGCCGCCTGCGACGTCTCCCGCAGGGCGGCGACTTCCTGGTCGACGTCCCGGCCGAGCCGGTCGAGTTCGTCGTGCGCCAGGTCGCGTTCCCGGTCCTGCGCGGCCCAGCGCAGCGATCCCGCGGCATGCTGCACGCGTTCGGCGCGTTCGCGGAGCTGCGGGAGTTCGCGGTCGACGCGGACCGGGTCGGGTTCGCGTTCGAGCATGCGCAGGTCGGTGTCGAGGCCGGCGGCGAAGCGTTCGAGGCGGTCGAGGAGTTGCCGCGCCTCGCCGAGTTGGGCGTCGCGCGCGTAACCGGCGTCGAGGACACGGCGGGTGTGGTCCAGCGATTTGCGCACCGCACCGCGCAGCCGGGCCGCTTCGCCGACTCCGCCCGGACGGGTGTATGCCCGGGCCTTGGACGCGGCGTCGTCGACGAGCCCGCGGATCCGCGGAGCGTGCCGGTCGATCCGCCGTCGGACTGCACGCCGCACTATCACCGCGAAGATCACCACCACACCGATCAGCACGAAAAGGGCGGCAACGCCCGCCCCCAGCACGAGTGCGACGGCCTGCGCGCCGTCGGAGGCGAGTGACACGGCTGGTCTCCTCCCAGTGGTCGCCGCCCGCGATGACTCAACATTAGCGCCGCCGGGGGGCCGGACGTCCGTGCCGGACGAAATCCGCCCGTTCCCGGGCGATCGTCACACTGCGGAAATCACCCGGACACGGACCGGAAACGGCTGCCGGAAACCACCGCCGCGGCCCGCCGGAACCGGCCCGGGAGGCGCGGAGGGCGGCGCCGCCTCCCGGCCGCACCGCCCTCCGCCCTCACTCCACCGCCTTGGCCGCCGCCGTCACCACCGGCACTGCCGGCACTTCGGGCACGCCCGTCACTGCGGTCACGCAGGAACGATGTTCACCAGCTTCGGCGGCCGCACCACGACCATCCGCACCGCGGCGCCGCCCAGCGCCGCCCGCACGGCCTCGTCGGCCAGCGCCAGCTCGCGCAGGTCGTCCTCGCCGATCGCCGGCGGGACCTCCAGGCGGGCCTTGACCTTGCCCTTGATCTGCACGACGCAGGTGACCGTCTCGTCGACGACGTACGCCGGGTCGGCCTCCGGGAAGTCGTGGTGCGCCAGCGAGCCTTCGTGGCCCAGCCGCGCCCACAGCTCCTCGGCGACGTGCGGCACCAGCGGCGCCACCATCAGCACCACCCGGTCGGCGATCGAACGCGGCACCGCGTCCAGCTTCGTCAGGTGGTTGTTCAGCTCGATCGCCTTCGCGATGGCCGTGTTGAAGCGCAGCCCGTCCAGGTCGCGGCGCATGCCGTCGATCGCCTTGTGCAGGGCACGCAGCGTGGCCTCGTCCGGCTCGACGTCGACGACCCGGACCTGCCCGGTCTCCTCGTCGACGATGTTGCGCCACAGGCGCTGCAGGAAGCGGTACGAGCCGACGATCGCGCGGGTATCCCACGGCCGCGAGACCTCCAGCGGCCCCATCGACATCTCGTACAGGCGCAGCGTGTCCGCGCCGTACTCCTCGCACATCTGGTCGGGCGTCACCGAGTTCTTCAGCGACTTGCCCATCTTGCCGTACTCGCGGTTGACCTCTTCGACGCCGTGGAAGAACTTGCCGTCCTCCTCGGTGACCTCGTCGGCCTGGACGTACACGCCGCGCGCGTCGGTGTAGGCGTACGCCTGGATGTAGCCCTGGTTGAACAGCTTGTGGAACGGCTCGAACGACGAGACGTGGCCCAGGTCGAACAGCACCTTGTGCCAGAAGCGCGAGTACAGCAGGTGCAGCACCGCGTGCTCGACGCCGCCGACGTACAGGTCGACGCCGCCCGACGCGCCTTCGGTGCGCGGGCCCATCCAGTAGCGCTCGTTCTCCGGGTCGACCAGCACGTCGTCGTTGGTCGGGTCCAGGTAACGCAGCTCGTACCAGCACGAACCCGCCCAGTTGGGCATGGTGTTGGTCTCGCGGCGGTACATGCGCGGCCCGTCGCCCAGGTCCAGCTCGACGTTCACCCAGTCGGCGCGGCGGGACAGCGGCGTCTCCGGCTCGGTGTCGCCGTCCTCCGGGTCGAACGTGCGCGGCCGGTAGTCGTCGATCTCGGGCAGTTCGACGGGCAGCATCGACTCGGGCAGCTCGTGCGCGACACCGTCCTCGTCGTAGACGATCGGGAACGGCTCGCCCCAGTACCGCTGGCGGCTGAACAGCCAGTCGCGCAGCTTGTACGTGACGGTCGGCGCGCCCACGCCGTGCTCGGCCAGGTGCGCGTCCATCGCCCGCTTGGCGTCGGCGACGTCCAGGCCGTCCAGGGTGAAGTCGCCCGCCGTCGAGTTGACCAGCATCGCGGTCTTCGACACGAACGCGTCGTCCCACGTGGCCGGGTCGTCGGCGCGGCCGTCGTCGGGCTTGACGACGCAGCGGATCGGCAGGCCGAACTTGCGGGCGAACTCGAAGTCGCGGTGGTCGTGCGCGGGCACCGCCATGATGGCGCCGGTGCCGTAGCCGGCCAGCACGTAGTCGGCGATGAACACCGGGATATGCCCGCCGCCCGCCGGGTTCACCGCGAACGCGCCGGTGAACACGCCGGTCTTGTCCTTGCCTTCGGTCTGCCGCTCGACCTCGGTCTTGGCGGCCGCCTCGGCGCGGTACGCGGCGACGGCCTCGGCCGGCGTGGCGTACCCGCCGGTCCACTCGTCGCGGGTCCCGGCCGGCCACGCGTCGGGCACGATCGCGTCGACGGACTCGTGCTCGGGCGCCAGCACCATGTAGGTGGCGCCGAACAGGGTGTCCTGACGCGTCGTGAACACGCGGACCTTCAGGTCGTCGGCGTGCCCGGCGAACGTGAAGTCGATGTGCGCGCCCTCGGACCGGCCGATCCAGTTGCGCTGCATCAGCTTGACCGGCTCGGGCCAGTCCAGCTTGTCCAGGTCGTCGATCAGGCGGTCGGAGTATGCGGTGATCCGCATCATCCACTGCTTCAGGTTCCGCTTGAACACCGGGAAGTTGCCGCGCTCGCTGCGGCCTTCGGCGGTGACCTCTTCGTTGGCCAGCACGGTGCCCAGGCCCGGACACCAGTTGACCGGCGCCTCGGACAGGTAGGCCAGCCGGAACCCGTCGATCACCTTGGCCTGTTCGGCACGCGGCAGGTCCGCCCACACGCCGCCGCCGGGGACCCCGCGGGTGCCCTTCTCGAACTGCTCGACCAGGTCGGCGATCGGCCGGGCGCGGCCCGTGCCGCCGTCCGCCTCGGTGTCGTACCAGGAGTTCCGCAGCTGCAGGAAGATCCACTGCGTCCAGCGGTAGTACTGCGGGTCGATGGTGGAGATCGACCGGCGCGGGTCGTGGCCCAGGCCCAGACGGCGCAGCTGGCGGCGCATCGTGGCGATGTTCGCCTCGGTGGTGATCCGCGGGTGCGTGCCGGTCTGCACGGCGTACTGCTCGGCGGGCAGGCCGAACGCGTCGTAGCCCAGGGTGTGCAGGACGTTGAAGCCGGTCATGCGCTTGAACCGGGAGTACACGTCGGTGGCGATGTAGCCCAGCGGGTGGCCGACATGCAGGCCCACACCCGACGGGTACGGGAACATGTCCATCACGAACATCTTCTCGCGGCCCGCGACCTTGGCCGGCTCCGCCATCGGCCCGGCGGGGTTGGGCGCCTCGAAAGTGCCGTCCGCTTCCCACCGGTCCTGCCAGCGCAGCTCGATGTCGCCGGCCATGGCGGCCGTGTAGCGGAAAGGCTCGGTCGGCTCGGTGGCCTGCGTGGTCTCGGTCATCGTCCTCAGGGCTCCTGGATGCTTGCGCAGCGCGGCCGCGTCAGCGGGTTACCGGGCAACTCGAACGGTCCGGGGATCCGGAGACTCCGGGGTCCGGAAATGGAAAAACCCCTCGCACAGGAGGGGTCGCCGCGCCGAGGAGGGCGGCGGTCCGACGACCGGCCGCCCGACCTGCTCAGCGCGGCCCGGTAAGCAGCAGGACGGCACGCATGGGGACAGGGTACCGCAGGGCCCTGGGCCGACCGGCGGATATCCCCGGGTCGGCCGGGCGGGTCGGCCCGGGGCACGGCTCGGCGGCTCGGCGGCTTGGCGGGTCGGCGGGTTCGCGCGTCGCCGGTCAGGTGAGGGAGACGACGAGGAGGATCTGGGCGAGGTGGTACGCGGCGGCGATCGTGACGCGCGCGTACGGCGTCGGCTCCCGGTACCGGTTCCAGCCCGCGAGCATGTCCGCGCAGTAGAACAGGAACGCCCCCGCGACCGCGGTCGGCTGCCCGGTCGCGGAAGCGGCGACGACCATCACCGACAGCACGCCTATGTACAGGACGACCGGCAGCGTCAGCCCGGGCGCGGACGCGCGCACGCCCAGCACGAGCCGGACCGCGAAGCCCAGCGTCGCCACCAGCACGACGACGATGCCCGCCGCCGCCCACAGCCACGACCAGCCGACCTGCTGGAACCCCACGACGTACGCGACGTGCGCGGCCAGCGACGCGGCGACCGCGAGCCGGAACCGCCGCTCGCCGCCCGGCATCAGCAGGTCGCGGGCCAGCGACAGCAGCAAGGCGACCAGGAACGCGGCACGCTGCGCCTGGCTCTGCGGATCGAGCACCGCCGCCGACGCGATCAACGCGACACCGACCGCGGGCCGGGCGCGTTTCTCGGTCCGGAGGTCGTCGCGGCCGACGGCTCCCCAGTCCACGACCGCGAGCACGGCGGCCGCGAGGAGCAGCGCCAGCGCGAGGGGGGTCATGACCGGCGACCATACTGAGGGGTAACCGGGGAAATCGCCTAACTCGGCACTACGTCACGCAACCGTGATGAGGCCGAGTCCGAGCCGCGTCGTGCGCGGGCTTCGGCCACCGTCCGGCTCACAACGCCGCGGCCGTGTTCCGGCTCCCGATCGCCGCGACCAGGCCACGGAACGGCGCCAGGTCGTCGTCGACCTCGGGATGCCACTGGACCGCGACGGCGAAGGGGTGGTCGGGCAGCTCCACGGCTTCGATGGTGCCGTCCGGCGCGCGCCCGGCCACCACCAAGCCCGCGCCGAGCCGGTCGACCGCCTGGTGGTGGTAGGACGCGACATCGATGTCGGTGCGCCCGTACAGCTCCGCGGTGCGGCTGCCCGGCTCCAGCGCCACCGGGTGGCGGCCGTACCGGCCGGGTGCGGGTGCGTGGTCGCGGTTGCCCAGCCGGTCCGGCAGGTGCTGGAGGAGGGTGCCGCCGCGCAGCACGTTGAGGACTTGCAGCCCCCGGCAGATGCCCAGCACGGGCAGGCCTGTCTCCAGCGCCCGCCGGGCGAGGGCGATTTCGGCGGTGTCGCGGGCGGGGCGCACCCAGCCGCTTTCGGCGTGCGGTTCGGCCGCGTAGCGCGACGGGTCCACATCACCGCCGCCGGCCAGCACAAGGCCGTCGACCCGGTCGAGCACCTCGCCGACATCCGGCACCGACGGCAGCAGCACCGGCAGTCCGCCGGCCGCCGCGATCCGGTCCACATACGCCTGCGGCAGCAGCGTGGCCTGGGTGTCCCAGGCCGCCCACTTCGCCCGCTCGCTGTAGACGGTCACGCCGATGACGGGGCGACGGGACGACATACCCGGTACCACCTTTCTGCTGCTCGGTCCGTGTGCTGCGGCCCCGGCCGACGGTCCGGCCGGGGCTCCATGATGCGGCCTACAACGGCGTGACGTACGCCCCCGAGATCCCACCGTCGACCAGGAACTCCGCCGCCGTGATGAACGACGCGTCGTCCGACGCCAGGAACGCGACCGCCGCCGCGATCTCCTCGGCCTCCGCGAACCGGCCCGTCGGAATGTGCACGAGGCGCCGTGCGGCCCGCTCCGGGTCCTTCGCGAACAGCTCCCGCAGCAGCGGCGTGTTCACCGGCCCCGGGCACAGCGCGTTGACGCGGATGCCCTCCCGGGCGAACTGCACGCCGAGTTCGCGGGACATGGCGAGCACGCCGCCCTTGGACGCGGTGTACGAGATCTGCGACGTCGCCGCGCCCATCCGCGCGACGAACGACGCGGTGTTGACGATCGCACCCTTCCCCTGCCGCTGCATGTACGGCAGCACGTACTTGCAGCACAGGTACACCGACGTCAGGTTGACTTCCTGCACGCGCCGCCAGGCGTCGATGCCGGTGGTGAGGATCGAGTCGTCGTCGGGCGGCGAGATGCCGGCGTTGTTGAAGGCGACGTCGATGCTGCCGTACCGGTCGAACGCGGCCTGGTACATGCGCTCGACGTCGGCCTCGCTGGTGACGTCGGCCTTCACGTGGATGCCGCCGACCGCGTCCGCGGCCGCCTTGCCCGCGGTCTCGTCGATGTCGACGCACACGACGTTCGCGCCTTCGGACGCGAGGCGCTTTGCGGTGGCCAGGCCGATGCCGCTGCCCGCGCCGGTGATGACGGCCGTACGGCCTTCAAAACGCTTCACTGGGGGAGTCCTCCGTTGTGCTGGGTCCTGCGGGGTCGGGGTGCTTCGGGGACCGGCTCACTCGTCGGCGATGAACACGTTCTTCGTCTCGGTGAACGCATCGGCCGCGTCCGGCCCGAGTTCACGCCCGAGCCCGGACTGCTTGAATCCGCCGAACGGCGTCCAATAACGCACCGAAGAGTGCGAGTTGACCGACAGATTGCCCGCCTCGACCCCGCGCGCGACGCGCAGCGCCCGCCCCACGTCGCGGGTCCAGATCGACCCGGCCAGACCATAGGCCGTGGCATTCGCGATGCGGACCGCGTCCGCCTCGTCGTCGAACGGCACGACCGCGGTGACCGGCCCGAAGATCTCCTCGGTGACGGTGCGGTCCAGCGGATCCGCGGGCGTCAGCACGGTCGCCGGGTACCAGAAGCCCTTGCCTTCGGGCACCGTGCCGCGGATCGCCACCGGCGCGTCGTCCGGGACGTAGCCGCGCACCCGGTCGCGCTGTGCCGCGGACACCAGCGGCCCCATGGCGGTCGCGGGGTCGTTCGGGTCGCCGGCGCGTACCGCGAGGATGTGCGGCTCGAGCAACGCGAGGAACTTCTCGTACGCGTCGCGCTGCACGAGGATGCGGCTGCGGGCGCAGCAGTCCTGGCCGGTGTTGTCGCAGAACGACATCGGCGCCGCAGCCGCGGCCTTCTCCAGATCCGCGTCCGCGAACACCACATTGGCGCTCTTGCCGCCGAGTTCCAGCGTCACCCGTTTCAGCGTCCCGGCGGCGCGGGCCATGATCTCCTTGCCGACCGCGGTCGACCCGGTGAACACGATCTTGCGGACGTCCGGGTGGTCGACGAGCGCGCGCCCGGCGACCGCGCCGCGGCCCGGCAGCACCTGGAACACGCCTTCGGGGATGCCCGCGTCGAGCGCCAGTTCGGCGACGCGCATCGCGGTGAGCGGCGTGAGTTCGGCCGGCTTCGCCACCACCGCGTTGCCCGCGGCCAGCGCGGGGGCCAGCCCCCAGCCGAGGATCGGCAGCGGGAAGTTCCACGGCACGATCAGCCCGACGACGCCCAACGGCTCGTGGAAGGTGACGTCGATGCCGCCCGGCACCGGGATCTGACGGCCGGTCAGCCGTTCCGGAGCGCCCGCGTAGTAGTGCAGGACGTCGCGCAGGTTGCCCACTTCCCAGTGCGCGTTGCCGACCGGGTGCCCGGCTTCGGCGACCTCCAGCGCGGCGAGTTCGTCGGTGTGCGCGTCGACGAGTTCCGCGAACCGGCGCAGCAGGCGGGCCCGGTCGCCGGGAGACACGGCCCGCCACGCGGGGTAGGCGGCCTCGGCGCGGCGTACGGCGGAGTCGACTTGGGCGGCGTCGGCCATGGGGACACGGGCGACGAGTTCCTCGGTCGCCGGGTTGGTCACGTCGAAGACGTCGTCGGCCATCTCGGCCATGGCGGCCCTTTCTCACGTGGTTCTCGGGGTGGTGCGGCGGCGCTCGTCGGCGCTACATGCGTTCGAAGCCGCGGTACATCTCCCAGTCGGTCACGGCGGCTTCGAACGCGGCGAGTTCGACGCGGGCGGCGTTGGCGTAGTGCGCGTGGACGTCCTCGCCGAACACGGTGCGCGCGAGTTCGCTCTTCTCCCACAGGTCGAGTGCCTCGCGGAGCGTGGTGGGGACGTTCTCCGCGCCCGAGGTGTACGCGTTGCCGGTCTGCGCGGGCATCAGCGGCAGTTCGTTGTCGATGCCGTACTGCCCCGCGGCGATCATCCCGGCGACCGCCAGGTACGGGTTCACATCGCCGCCCGGCACCCGGTTCTCCACCCGCAGCGACAGGCCGTGGCCGACGAGCCGCAGCGCGCAGGTGCGGTTGTCGACGCCCCACTGCACCGCGGTCGGCGCGAAGCTGCCGGGCTGGAAGCGCTTGTACGAGTTGATGTTCGGCGCGTACAGGAGCGTGAACTCGCGCAGGGTGGCGAGCTGCCCGGCCAGGAAGTGCTCGCCGGCCTTGGACAGCCCGTGCGGCCCGTCCCCCGCGAGCACCGGCCCGTCGCCGCCGCGCAGCGAGAGGTGGATGTGGCAGGAGTTGCCTTCGCGCTGGTTGGGCTTGGCCATGAAGGTGAGGCTCATGCCCATCTGCGCGGCGATCTCCTTGGCGCCGTTCTTGTAGATGCTGTGGTGGTCGCAGGTGCGGACGGCTTCGTCGTAGCGGAACGCGATCTCGTGCTGGCCGAGGTTGCATTCGCCCTTCGCCGATTCGACGTACAGCCCGGCGCCCGCCATGTCGTTGCGGATGCGCCGCAGCAGCGGCTCGACGCGGGCGGTGCCGAGGACGCTGTAGTCCACGTTGTACTGGTTCGCCGGCGTCAGGTCGCGGTATGCGCGCCGCCAGGCGTCCTCGTACGTGTCGCGGTAGACGACGAACTCCAGTTCCGTGCCGACCATCGCCTGCTGCCCGAGGGCGGCCAGCCGGTCGGTCTGCGCCTTGAGGATCTGCCGCGGCGAGGCGACGACCGGCGTCCCGTCGGTCCACCGGAGGTCGGCGACGAGCATGGCCGTGCCCTCGTTCCACGGCACCGGGCGCAGCGTCGCGTGGTCGGCGACGAGGACGAAGTCGCCGTAGCCCTTCTCCCATGAACTCATCGCGTAGCCGTCGACGGTGTTCATGTCGATGTCCACGGCGAGCAGGTAGTTGCAGCCCTCGGTGTGGTGGTGCAGGACTTCTTCGAGGAAGAACCGGGCGGAGAGCCGCTTGCCCTGAAGCCGGCCCTGCATGTCGGTGAACGCCACCAGGACGGTGTCGATCACGCCGGACGCGACCTGCGTGCGGAGCCACTCCATGTCGTACGGCTGCTCGTGGACCATCGCCGTCCTCCCCTGGGACACGCCGCTCTCCGGCCGTCCGTCATGCTCGTACGGACGTTCCGGGCTATCCAATCTCATTGGTCTAACATCAGTCCATTGATTGGTCTGAACTGCCGAAAGAAATTCGGTGCCGACCCGACCGACGCCCGGAGCGGAACCGAGGGGGTGGAAGAGTGCCGACCGACGCCGGCGAACGCGCGTCCGAATCCGCATCCGCATTCGAGGGGTGGAGCGACCCGACGGCCGATGCCGTGCTGCGTCCGGTACGGGCGGGCAACGCGTTCGAGGAGACCGTCGAACGCCTGATGGCCGCGATCAAACTGGGCGTCGTCCCGCCGGGCGGCCGCTTCCCCGCGGAACGCGACCTCGCCGCGCGCCTCGGCGTCAGCCGCATCACCCTCCGCGAGGCCCTGCGCGCACTCCAGCAAGCGGGCCATGTCGAAGTCCGCCGCGGCCGCTTCGGCGGCACCTTCGTCACCGGCCCGCTCCCCGCCCCGGAACCCGGCGAAGCCCGCCGCCGCGCCGAGGACATGGGCCCGGCCCTCGACGACGCGCTCACATTCCGCCAGGTCCTGGAAGTCGGCGCCGTCCAAGTCCTCGCCGCCCGCGGCCTCACCGACGCGCAGCGCGAACTCCTCCTCGCCCGCCTCACCGCCGTCGACACCGCGGCCCCCGAGGACTACCGCCGCCTCGACACCGCCTTCCACCTCACCCTGGCGGAACTCGCCGGCTCCTCCTCGCTCACCGCGGCGGCGGCCGACGTCCGCATGCGCCTCAACGACCTGCTGAACGCGATACCCGTCCTCGACCGCAACATCGCGCACAGCGCGGTCCAGCACCAGGCCATCGTCGAAGCCGTCCTCGCAGGCGACCCGGACGCGGCCCGGCTGGCAACGATCGAACACCTCGAAGGCACCGCGGCGTTGCTCCGGGGATTCCTGGCCTGAGGGCACTACCGCACGTCGAGCACCATCCCACCCCGCGCCGCCACCAACTCCGACCGCACCATCTCCAGCAACCGCCCCATCCAATGCGGCGACCCGCCGGCCCGCTCCCCCCAGAACTCGTCCCGACTCTGGTAGACCAGCCGCGCATCCCCGGTCGACCAGGCCGGCCGGGTGGGGAGCTGGGGTGACCAGGCTTCGCCACCGGCGCTCCCTGACCACGCGGGCTTTGGGGGGGTGTGGGGTGGCGAAGCCCCCCACCGGCGCGAAGCGCCAAAAAACGACGAGGGGCGACGAGGTCTGTTCACCAACAGACATACGTCGCCCTCGACCCGAGTGGAGCTAAGGAGACTTGAACTCCTGACCCCCTGCATGCCATGCAGGTGCTCTACCAGCTGAGCTATAGCCCCGGGGTGACCGCCCTCACGCAGACCGGCGGTCGATTCAATTGTGTGAGTGGAGCTAAGGAGACTTGAACTCCTGACCCCCTGCATGCCATGCAGGTGCTCTACCAGCTGAGCTATAGCCCCTCACCCGGCAGTCGGTTGCCCGACTGGCCAGGGATTACTTTACATGGTCGACCGGGCAACTTCCTAACCGATACCCGGGCGGCCGTTTCCGCAGGTCAGCGCGGTCAGTAGCGGCCGGTGGCGGGGACCGCGCCGGCGGTCATGCCGCCGTCGACGACGAGTTCCGCACCGGTCATGTAGGAGGCCGCGTCGGAGGCGAGGAAGGCCACGGTCTCGGCGACCTCCTCGGGCGCGGCGACACGGCGCAGCGGGACGGCGGGGAACTTGCCTTCGCCGCGTTCGACGCCGACCTTGGCGATCATCGGGGTGTCGATGACGCCGGGGTACACGGAGTTGATGCGGACACCGTGTTCGCCGACCTCGAGGGAGACGGTCTTGGAGAGGCCGCGGACGGCCCACTTGGTCGCGCCGTAGGCGGAGTGCGACGGGAGACCTTCGAGTCCGGACTGCGACGAGATGTTGACGATCGAGCCGGAGCGCTGGGCCTTCATCGTCGGCAGGACGGCCTGCATGCCGAGGAAGACGCCCTGGAAGTTGACCTTGAAGATCTTGTCGAGGCCTTCGAGGGTCTCGTCCTGGAACGCCTTGGTCCAGTAGATCGCGGCGTTGTTGACGAGGACGTCGATGCGGCCGAAGGCGTCCAGGGCGGCGGTGACGACCCGGTTCCAGTCGTCGGGCGACGAGACGTCGTGGCGGACGAAGACGGCCGCGTCGCCGAGGTCCGCGGCGACCTTCTCGCCCTCTTCTTCGAGCAGGTCGGTGATGACGACCTTCGCGCCGCGGGCGACGAACAGGCGGGCTTCGGCCTCGCCTTGGCCGCGTGCGGCGCCGGTGATGACGGCGACCTTGCCGGTGAGCTGGTCGGTGAGCTGTGCCATGGGTCACTCCTCGGGGTTGCCGGGCCCGCCGCGGCGGGCCCGGCACGAAAGCCGGTGCGGGGTGCGCGGGGTTACGCGAGGCCCTTGCGCAGGGCTTCGGTGGCGTCGGCGAACGCGGTCGCGGCGGCGGGCACGAGGGCGCCCATGCCGATCGCGCCGTGGAACATGCCGTCGTAGACGCCGTATGCGGCGGGGACGCCGGCTTCCGCGAGGCGGACCGCGTACGCCGCGCCTTCGTCGCGCAGCGGGTCCAGCGCGGCGGCGACGACGAACGCGGGGGCGAGCCCGGCGAGGTCGGGGGCGGTGCCGGGCGACGCGTACGGGTGCGCGGGGTCGCCGTCGGGGCCGATGTACTGCTCCCAGTACCAGCTCATGTGGGTGGCCGTCAGGAAGTAGCCCTCGGCGTTGTCGCGGTACGAGTCGGTGCCGCGCCGGTGGTCGAGCACCGGGTAGACCAAGAGCTGGAACGTCGGCTGCGCGGTGCCGCGGTCGCGGGCCATGAGGCAGACGGCGGCGGCGAGGTTGCCGCCCGCGGAGTCGCCGGCGATCGCGATGCGGGCGGGGTCGCCGCCGATGGCCGCGGCGTGCTCGCGGGCCCACAAGTAGGCGGCGTAGGCGTCTTCGGCGGCGCCCGGGAAGCGGGTTTCCGGCGCCAGGCGGTAGTCGACGGAGACGAAGACGGCGCCGGTCGCGTTGGCGAACGCGCGGCAGGTGCCGTCGTGGCTGTCGAGGCCGCAGAGCGCCCACCCGCCGCCGTGCAGGAACACGACGACGGGGAGCGCGGCGGACGCCTCGGACCCGGCGGGTCGGTAGATCCGTACCGGGAGTTCGCCCGCGGGGCCGGGGATGGTCCGGTCCTGCACGTCCGCGACGGGGATCGGCGGGGCGGGCGATTTGGGAGCGGCGGCGAGGATGCGGCGCGCCTCGGCGGCGTCCGCGACCTGGGTGCCGACCTGCGGGAAGGTCGCCGTCATCATGTCTATGAGCTGGCGGACTTCCGGGGCCAGGGCGTCTTGGGGCATGTCAGCCTTCCACGGTGTTCCGGACGGTGGGGCCGGCGGTCCAGCCGCCGTCGACGGCGAGTTCGGAGCCGGTGACGTACGACGCGGCGTCGGAGAGCAGGTAGACGACCGCGGAACCGACCTCCTCCGCTTCGCCCGCGCGGCCCATCGGGGCCTTCGGGTAGCCGCCTTCGCCGGGCTTGATGCCGACGACGGCGGTCATCGGCGTGTAGATCATGCCGGGGTGCACGGAGTTGACCCGGATCTTGTCGCCGGCCAGCTCGATCGCGGCGGTCTTGCCGATGCCGCGGACCGCCCACTTGGCCGCCGAGTAGGAGCCGGTGTACGGGAGGCCCATGAGGCCGGCGGCGGAGGAGATGTTGACGATCGAGCCGCCGCCCGCCGCCTTCATCGCGGGGATGACGGCCTGCATGCCCATCCACACGCCGGTCAGGTTGATCTTGATGACGCGCTCGAAGTTCTCCAGCGACTCCTCGGCGAACGGGCCGCCCGCGGTGACGCCCGCGTTGTTGACGAGGCCGTCGATGCGCCCGAACTCGGCGAGGGTGAAGTCGACGACGGCCTGCCACTGGGCGGGGTCGGCGACGTTGTGGGCGTGGAAGCGGGCGTTCGGGCCGAGGTCGTCGGCGGTCTTGCGGCCGGCCTCCTCCTGCAGGTCGGTGATGACGACCTTGCCGCCGCCCGCGACGACCTGGCGGGCCGAGGCCGCGCCGAGTCCGCCGGCCGCGCCGGTGATGATGACGACCTTGTCGGTGAGGTTGGGGCCCTGGAGTTCGGTCATGGTGGTGGCTTTCTGGGTTGGGCTTGTGTGGCGGCTTTCGTCCACAGGCGGGCCGTTATCCACAGGGTGGGATTTTCAAAAGTGACGGGGCGGGGCCGCCGAGGTGAGACTTCGGGGGTCGGCCGAGTCCGATGGCGGTGGGGGCGGGGGAGGGACTCCCACACGGTCCTCGTCCCGCAGTGGTGGGAGGAGGGAGGGCCCTATGAGGGCGTGAGTCAGCCCCGCATCGGCGGCACAATCCCCGCCGTAGACCCCCCATCAATCACAAACTCCGTCCCCGTCATCCAAGACGAAGCATCCGAAGCCAAGAACACCACCAGCTCCCCGATGTCCTCCGGCTCCCCGATCCGCCGCAGCGGCACCGCCGGGTAGTTCCCGCGTCCGCGCTCGACGCTTCGGCCGAGCATCGCGGTGTCCACGCCGCCCGGGTGCACGGAGTTCACCCGGATCCCGTCCTCGCCCAGCTCAAGCGCCGCGGTCTTGGTCAGCCCCCGCACCGCCCACTTCGCCGCCCCGTAGGCCCCGTGCCGCGGAATGCCCTGCAGCCCGGCCAGCGACGAGATGTTGATGATCGACCCGCCGCCGCGTTCCACCATCGCGGGCACTACGGCCTGGATCCCGTGGAAGACCCCGAACAGGTTCACCTGCAGAACCCGCTCCAGGTTCTCCGCGGTCTCCTCCATCACCAGCGCGTGCCGCAGGATCGCCGCGTTGTTCACCAGCACGTCGACGCCGCCGAAGGTCTCGACGGCCGCGGCGACGACCCGCGCCCAGTCCTCCGCCGACGACACGTCGTGCCGCACGAAAAGAGCCGCGGAGCCGATGTCCGCGGCGACCGCCGTGCCTTCTTCCTCGAGCACGTCGGTCAGCACGACGCGTGCCCCGTGCGCGGCGAGGAGCCGGGCCTCGGCCTCGCCCATGCCGCGCGCGGCTCCGGTGATGATGGCTACCTTGCCGTCCAGGCTGGTCACGTGGCAGGCCCTTTCATAGACGCCATGAGTCGGTACGGATTACACATGGGTCGGGTCGCCCGTTCCAGTCCTCCGCACCGGAACGGGCGACCCGGTCTGACGCGGCGTCAGTCGCCGCCCGGCTCCGGCCGGTTGCCCACGCGGTGCGTGTCGCGCACATCACTCGCGTGGCAGCACTCGCGTCGGGCCCCGGCCGGAGCTCCGGAGGTCAGTTCCCGTACTTCGCGCGGAAGTGCGGGATGACCTTCTCGCCCCAGATGCGGATGGTCTCCATGCACGCCTCCTGCGGGACGGTGCCCATCTGGATGAGGCACATGATCTCGTCCGCACCCGCGTCGATCAGCTTCTGCACGTAGCCGATCGCGTCTTCGGCGGTGCCGTACGCGTGGTTGATGTTGTACGTCGCCGTGGCGTTCACCGTCACCGGGATCTTCGCCTCGTGCAGCATGGCCACCTGCTGCTCGGCGGCCTCCTGGATCTCCTTGACGTGGTCGACGCCGTCGACCACGGCCTCGTCCGGGATGCCCGACTTGCCGCCGGAGAACCAGTGCGCGATCGACTGGGCGAAGAAGCGCTGGCCGCGGGCGCCGACCTGGCGGGCGGTGTCGCCGTCCTCGGAGACGATCGTCGGGCACAGCGCCACGAGGTGGTTGTTCTGCACGGTGGACACGAACTGCGAGCCGTCGCGGGCCTCGATCGCGTCGCGGTAGATCTTGTTGAGGTTCGCGACCTCGTCCGGGCCGGCGAAGCCGAGCACGAGCGCGCCGACGCCCATGTTGGCGGCCTCGACGAGGCTCGGCTGCTTGCTGCACGCGAGGAACAGCGGCGGGTGCGGGGTCTGCACCGGGCGCGGCAGGATCGGGTGGGGGCTGATCTGCATCAGCTCGCCGTTGTACTCCAGCTCGTCCTTCTGCCAGGCGGCGCCCAGGATGCGCAGCGCCTCTTCGACCTGGGCCTTGGTCGTCTCGATGTCCGCGCCGACGAGGCTGGTCTCCTGGAGGGTGCCGCCGCGGGCCGCGCCGACGTCCAGGCGGCCGCCGGACAGCGTGTCGAGCATGCCTATGCGCTCGGCGACGCGCGCGGGGTGGTTGAAGTTGAAGGGCATGCACACGGCGCCGTGCGCGATGCGGATGCGGGAGGTGCGCGCGGCCACCCAGGTCAGGAAGATCTCGGGCGCGCTCATGTGGGAGTACCACTTGGTCGAGTGGTGCTCGACGGCCCAGACGCGGTCGAAGCCCATCTCCTCGGCGTAAACGGCCTGCTCGACCGAGTCGAGGATGACCTGCCGCTCGTGCTCGGCGGTCGGGTTGGCCATCTGGGCCTCGAAGATCATCGAGAACTGCATGCCGTACTCCTGAGTCTCGCGTGGAATACTCCAATTAGATGTATGACAGTCTGCGACGTCAAGGGGTGAACTGACGTAGAATCAGTTGGACGAAAGGGAGGGACCCCGATGAGCGACGCCCCCGCACCGCATCCGACGCCGTTGCCGAAGCTGCCGAACACGGCGTGGGCGGTGCTCGGACTGCTGTCCATGCCGGGCGAACGCTCCGGGTACGACCTCAAGAAGTGGGCCGACGCGTCGCTGCGCTACTTCTACTGGAGCCCGGCCCTCAGCCAGATCTACACGGAGCTGAAGCGCCTCGAGCAGCTCGGCTTCGCGGTGTCGCGCATCGCGTCCCAGGACGAACTCCGCAACAAGCGCCTCTACACGATCACCGACGACGGTCGCGCCGCGCTCGAACGCTGGATGCGCGAAAGCCCCGCGGGCCCGCCGGTCCTCAAGCACGGTGTCGTGCTGCGCGTCTGGATGGGGTTCCTGTCCGAACCCGAGGAGCTGCGCAAGACCGTTGCGGAGCACCGGGATTGGGCCGACCGCACGCTCGCCGAAGTGCATTCGTCGGAAGAGGCCTCGCAGGACCGCTGGCCGTTCGCCAAGCTCGCGCTGCGCTGGGCGGAGCGCTACTACCAGGCCGAACGCGACCTGGCCGAAGGCATGTTGGCGGACCTGGACGAACTGTACGAGCACGGCGAGGAACACACCGCCGACCGCTCGGGCGCCGGCGGCCCCGCACCCGCCGCGCCGTCGTCCGCCGCCGGAGACGGCCCGGAGAACTGAGCGGCGCCGGGCTCAAGGCCCGGCGCCGCCGCACATCTCGAAGTACCTCGGACCCGCCGCTCAGACCTCGTCGCCGAGCACCGGCTCGGGCAGCGTCCCCGCGTTGTGTTCGAGCAGGCGCCATCCGCGCGCGCCCGGGCCGAGGACGGACCAGCAGCAGTTCGACAGCGCGCCGAGCGAGCCCCAGTTGTCTTCCGGCAGGCCGATCATGCGGCCGATGAGGCAGCGGATCGCGCCGCCGTGCGAGACGACGACCAGTGTCCCCGCGTCCGGCAGCGCCTCGACGGCCTGCGTCACGGCCGCGACCGCGCGGTCCGCGACCTCGGTCTCCAGTTCGCCGTCGCCGCGCCGCACCGGCTCACCTCGCCGCCAGGCGGCGAACTGCGCCGGGAAACGCGCCTCGATCTCGGCGTTGGTGAGGCCCTGCCACTGGCCCGCGTAGGTCTCCCGCAGGCCCTTGTCGGTGGCCAGTTCGAGACCCGTGAGCGCCACGAGTTCGTTGGCCGTGTCGACGGCGCGCGTCAGGTCCGACGCGAGGATCGCGTCGGGCCGCAGCGCGGCGAGCAGCCGGGCGGCCCGGCGGGCCTGGGCGACGCCGGTGTCGGTCAGCGGGATGTCCGTCTGGCCTTGGAACCGGCGCTCCACGTTCCAGGTGGTCTGCCCGTGCCGCCAGAGCAGGATGCGGCGGGCGTCGCGCGCGCTCAGCTCGCGTCCTCGGCGGGGGACGCGGCGCGGTCGCGGTTGACCTGCTGCACCGACTCGGGCAGCTCGATCTGCGGGCAGTCCTTCCACAGGCCCTCGAGCCGGTAGTAGGCGCGCTCCTCGGCGTGCTGGACGTGCACGACGATGTCGATGTAGTCGAGCAGGACCCAGCGGGCCTCGCGGTCGCCCTCGCGGCGGACCGGCTTCGCGCCCAGTTCGCGCAGCCGCTCCTCGACCTCGTCGACGATGGCCTTGACCTGGCGGTCGTTGGGCGCCGAGGCGAGCACGTAGGCGTCGGTGATGCCGACGATCTCGCTCACGTCGTAGGCGACGGTCTGGGTGGCTTGCTTCTCGGCACACGCCTCGGCGGCGGCGATGACAAGCTCGATGGCGTGGGGAGTGGCGGTCACGATCAACTTTTCCTGAGGCGACGAAGGATGCCTTCCAGGTTCTCACACCGCGCGGGGTCGCCGCCGCCGAGTAAGGCCGGGCAAGGCCGAGTGAGGCCGAGTGAGGCCTCATGAGGCAGGCCGCAAGCGGGGCCGGGGCCCGGTCCCCCGGATCCCGGCCCCGCCCGCGGCCCCGGTTACGGCTTGTAGTCCTGGCCGAGCGTGATCACGATGTCCGCGAGCATCTGCCCTTGGGCCTTGGTGACCGCGGTCTCGGGCAGGTTCAGGGTGAGGGCGATCTGCTTGGCGGTCTCCAGTCGGGCGTCGTCGCTGTACTGGATGATCGTGGTCGGCTTCGCCTTCGCGTCGACCGGGCCGCCGGGCACGAAGGTGTAGCCGGCGTTGACCATCTTGACGCGCACCGACTCGGCGGCGTTGTTCTTGCCGCTGGCGTCCCCGACCATGACCCGGGCGGGGCCTTCGGCGCGGGGCACGGTGACGGTGCCGCCGAGGATGTTCTTGACCACGGTTCCGGCCGCGGCGGTGTCGAGCATGCCGTCCGGCTGCACGGGCAGGCCCGCCGAGGTGAACTTCTGCGTCTGCACGCCCTTGGCCATCTCGGTGAGGAGGTCGGCCAGGCGGGCGTCGGGCAGCGACGGGTCGGACACGTTGGCGAGGTTCCGCAGCAGGCTCGCGACCAGGTCGGGCTTCTGCGGGAGGCCGCGCAGCACGCCGTTGACGACCCGGCCGAACCGGTCGGAGCCGAGGCCGGGGGCCTCCCCCGGGACCCGGTAGGCGGCGTAGGCGCGGGCCGCGGCACCGCGCACGTTCGACTTGCCGCGCGGCACCAGCACTTGCCCGTCCGGGCCCTTGACCTCCACATCGGCGTCGAGCTCGATACCGCCGACCATGTCGACGAGGCCTTGCAGCACGGGCTCGCTGACGACCCACGAGCCGTCCATCTTGATGCCGATCAGCTGCGCGAGCGCTTCCCGGGACGCACCCGCGCCGTCGCTCGCCATCAGGCTGCCGAGCGGGACCGGGCCCGCCGAGGGGGTGTTGACGATGGTCACCGACGGCACGGTCATCATCGAGGCGGTGCCGCGCGTCGGGTCGTTCGCCAGCACCGCGCTCGCGAGCGCCTGGCCGTCCTTGCCGCGCAGCTGGATCAGCACCGCGCCGCCGCTCGTCTGCTGGGCGGCCTTGGCGTCGTCCTTGAACCAGGTCGTGTAGGCGAAGTAGCCGCCGACGCCCACGCCGGCCAGCACCAGCGCGAGGAGCAACGCTATTGCGCGGCCGCGGAGTTGCTTGCGGCGTTCGTCCCGGCGTTCGGAGCGCGTCTCGGCGAACTTCAGCCAGTCGATGACGTCTTCGGACTCTTCGGCCTCGTCGTCGACGAACGCGAACTCGTCGTCGTCGTAGCCGACGCGCTCGCTGTTCGCCCGGCCGGGACGCCCCGCGGCACCCTTGGGCGGCGCGGGACGCGGCCGGCCCGGAATGGGCGGGGCGGGAGGAGCGGCCGGGGGTGGTGCGGCGGGCGCGGCCGGGGTGGACGGGCGCGCGGCGGTGCCGGTGCCGCCGACCTGGACGCGGTACGAGCCGGTGGTGCTCGACGATTCAGCCGGGTCGGTCGACCCGGGGCGGCGGACCTGCGGCTCGGCGGGCGCGGCGGCGGTCTGCGCGCGCCCGTAGGCGGTCTGCCCGGGCACCTGGCCGGGCGCCTGCGGGGCCGCGTCGGGGCGGACGCCGGACGCCGGGTAGGTCTGGCCGTCGTAGGGGGCGTAGGCGCCGGAGTCGTAGTCCGACGGCGGGGCATAGCCGGGCTGGGCCGGTTGCGGGGCGGCGTAGGCACCGGAGTCGTAGCCGGTTTCGTAGCCGTAGCCCGGGGCCTGGGGTTGGGTCGGCGGCCGGCCGGGGGCCTGGGCGTATTGCTGCGGGTCGTACTGCTGTTGCCCGTAAGGGGTGCCGTAAGCCGGGGACTCGTAGGCGGAGTTCTCGTAGGCCGGGGTGTCGTAGCCGTACTGGCCTTGGTCTTGGCCGGGTACGGCGGTGCCGTATTCGGGGTTCGGCGGGTAGCCCTGGCCGTAGCCGTCGCCTTGGCCTTGCTGGTAGGTGCCGTAGGTGGCCGCGGGGTCGTAGCCCTCGGGGCCGGTGGTGCCGTCGCGGTACGGCTCTTCGCCGTAGGGCCCGCCTCGCCGTTCGCCCGGTCCGGTCATGTCGCCCCTCGGTACAGCCCTCGTTTGCTGATGTATTGCACGACGCCGTCCGGCACCAGGTACCAGATCGGCTCGCCGTCGCGCTGGCGCCGGCGGATGTCCGTGGAGGAGATCGCCAGTGCGGGCACCTCCACGAGGCTGACCCCGCCGTCCGGGAAACCCGGGTCGGACAGCGTGTGCCCCGGGCGGGTACAGCCCACGAAGTGCGCGAGCCCGAACAGTTCTTCGGCGTTGCGCCAGGAGGAGATGATCTGGGCCAGCGCGTCCGCGCCGGTGATGAAGAACAGTTCGGTCCCCTCGCCGGCGGCCCGGCTGAGGTCCTTGAGTGTATCGACGGTGTAGGTCTGGCCCGGCCGGTCGATGTCGACCCGGCTGACCGAGAACCGGGGGTTGGACGCGGTGGCGATGACCGTCATGAGGTAGCGGTCTTCGGCCGGCGACACCTCGCGGTGGGTTTTCTGCCACGGCTCGCCGGTCGGCACGAAGACGACCTCGTCGAGTCCGAAGAGCCCCGCGACCTCGCTCGCCGCCACCAGGTGGCCGTGGTGGATCGGGTCGAACGTGCCGCCCATGACGCCCACGCGTCTGGTGCGCTGTGCCGTGCCATCGTCCATGGGCGGCAAATCTATAGGGCAGGCTCACGGAAGCACACGCCCCGGGGCCGAGGTGTCGGAGAGCCGGGCGGGGGCGGGGCAGGGGCGATGCCGGCCCGGTGCAAGGCCCCGCCGGGGTGGCCGGGAATCGCCGGGTCGAGGCGCCGAGGACGGGACGCGGGGTCAGCCCGCCGCGGGTTCTCCGGCCGGGCGGGCGGCATTCCGGTGGCGTTGCTCCGGGACTCCGCCGAGCGGGAGTTGCCCCGCGGCCGCCCGTCGGGCCAGGACCCGCCGGAGCACGACCTCGGCGACTTCGGCGACTTCCTCCGCCTCGGCGTCGGTGAGGTCGTCGAGGGCGGTCTGCAACGCGCGGATGCGGGGATTGGCGGCCGGGCCGCTGTCGTCCGTCCAGTACCCGGCGTCGTCGCGGGCCGCCTCGATGAGGAGGTTGGGATGGACGCCCATGCCGGCCGCGAGGGCTTCGAGGGTGGCGCGTTCGACCATCCGGCGGGACTGGCCGGTGCGGGCGAGCAGTGAATAGACCGTGGTGCGGCTGACTCCCGCGGCGTCGGCGAGTTTGCGGGCGTTGCGCCCGGGCTCCGCGTCGATCCAGCCCTCCACGAGCCGCTTCAGACGGTTCATCGCTCCCGTTCCCCGACGCCCGCGCACACCCCGGCGCATGGCTGCACACCTGTCGACACGCAGCGTACCCGGCCGGTCCGCCACGCCCCTCCGATCGGTACGCATTGCGTGGACAGCAGGTACGCAGACCGCTAACGTGGACGTCCGATCGAACTTCAGTTCGATAAAGGCGCGAGATCGAAGAGTGTGTCCGACATGAGCAAGCCAGGCGCGCCGGGCATCCCGCGGCAGTCGCCCGCCCCCGCGGCGGCCGAACCCGCCGAGGAGCCCGCGGAAGACCCCGAGTCGGGACCGGACCACCGGGCCGCCCCCGAGCACGGCCCCGCCGGAGCCGCCGGAACGTCCCCCGGACCGGGCGCGCCGCGCCATCGCGCGCTGGACGCCCTCCGCGCGCTGGACGCCGAACTGCTCCGCCTCGCCCGCGCCGCGCACGCCGACGCCGAGATACGCGGCGCCGTGCGCGCCGTCCTGGACGCGGTACGCACGGCCACCGCGCACCCGGACGGCACGACGACCCTCGTCGTCGCCACCGCCGCCTGGACCCGCCTGCGCGACACGGCAGCGAACTGAGCCGCCGCGGCTTCGGCCTCCTCCGCGACGCATCGACCGGCACCTCGACGACCGCCACCTCACGACCACGACACCGACCACCCGCCATCCGCCCCTCCCCCGACCGCACTCGCGCCAGGAGGACCCCGTGACCCGTACCGCCCGACCGCGCCGCCGCACCCCGCGCAGCGACGGCTTCACCGGGCGCGCCCGCCGCGCCATCGACTCGCTCCTGCGGCAATTCCCGGAGCTGCACGAGGAGTTGGCCGCCGGGCCGCGTCGACGACCGCCCGCCGCGCCGGACCCGTCCGCGGACGCCCTGGCCCGCCGGGCCGCGGAAGCCGCCGAGGACCGCGCCGCGGCGCTGTGGAACGCCCAGCACGACCGCACACCGCCCGGCGACGGCTCGGCGCCGCTGAACCTCGCGGCCTTGGACGCCGGCATCGACATCACCGCGAGCATCGCCGAACTGGAGGAGGCCGTCCACGACCGGCTCGGCTATCCGGCGCCGCCCGCCGGCGACGTGACGGCGCGGCTGATCCGCGTCCTGCGCCTGCTCGACGCGGTCGAACGCGATGCCGACCTGGCCGAGCACGTGCAGTCCGAACTCCGCCGGATGGCCCGGCGCTGCGCCCGTGCCCTCGGCGACACCGAGCCGATCCGGCGGATCCGGCCGCGCTGCCCGCTCTGCGATTCGGTGTCGCTGCGGGCGTTCGCGGCCCGGCACATCGTGCTGTGCGTGAACCCGGGCTGCCGCTGCGACGACGAGACATGCGCCTGCCACATCGCACCCGGCGCGCGGCACCGCTGGGAGCGCGACGAGTGGGCCGAACTCGCCCTGCTGGTGGGCTGCGCGGTGGAGGAACTCGCCGAGGCGGCGGCGTGACCCGCGCCCCGTCCGGGGCGGCGGCTCCGGCGCTGGTGACGGCCGGCGAGGCGGCCCCCGAGGTCGCCGTCGGCCCGGCGACGATCCGCAAGTGGGTCCAGCTCGGACATCTCGCCCCCGCGGGGAAGCGGGGGCGGGAGAACCTGTTCCGCCTGGAGGACGTGTTCCGGGCGGAACGCCGCGCCCGCCGGCGGCCGGCACCCGGCTGACCGCGCGCCGCCGCGCCACGCCTCATTGATTCGAACACACTTGCGAATACCGGCGATCTCGATCACACTGGAGGCAGCGGCGAAGCTGTGCCCACCGAGGGGGCATCGGCTTCGCCGTTTTGCTTTGTCCGCGAGCCCCGAGGAGGCCGGCTCATGATCAGCAGGACCACGGAATCCGCACCCGACCCGGCCGGGATAGCGTTCGAAATCGCCGAACTGAGACGCAGCGTGGATGTCGGATTCGCCACCACCCGCGGCGACTTGGCGCTGCTGCTGCAACGCGCCGACCAGGCCGAAAAGGTGCTCGCCGAACACGACGAGCGCATCCACGTCCTGGAACGCGCCCGCTGGCCGGTGCCGTCGCTCGCCGCGCTCACGGCGGTGGGCAGCATGTGCCTCACGGTCTGGCAGGCGACCGGGCGGTGACCCCGGCGCGCCCGGAGGCGGTCACCCCTCCGGGGTCAGCGTCCAGTCGCCGTCCGCCTCGATCTCCAGGAGGCACGGGCCTACGGGGATGATCGACTCGCCTTCGTACGGGCCGATCGCGTTGGCGAGCGAGGCCAGGTACGGGTCCTCGCCCGGCGTCAGTGCTTCCGCGTAGGCCCGCACCATGAAGTTGCTGGACCCCGCGTGTGTCATCGCGACGACGGTGCGCGGCCCGGTCCAGCGCAGCACCTCGGGCCCGTCGCCGGTCACCGGACCGGTCAACCACGGCGCCGCGGTCGGAGGGTGGATCACGACGGTCCACGGCCCGTCGCTTTCGATCTTCAGCCGCTCGGTGTGCGTGCCGCGCTCGTCGAGCAGCATCCGGCCGTGGCAGGCGCCGATCTCGTTGACCAGCAGCTTGTCCTGTTCGAGTGCCGCATCGAGCGTCCAGACCGCGAAGTTCCCGGCGCCGGTGCCGGTGATCTCCGCGACGACCGGCCCCTCGGGCACCGGCCGCGCGATCCGCAGGATGCGGTCGCCGGACCCTTCGTAGGTGACGGCGGTGGGGACGGGCATCCGGCAGGGGACGTCGGTGACGGACGGGGGTTCGTCGGCGGCGGTTTCGGCGGAGGGGGTGGCGGCCTCGGGCTCCGGTTCCGGTTCCGGCTCGACCGGAGCCGCATGCTCGGCGGGCGCGGCTTCCGGCTCGCCGGGCTCGGGCTCGACGGCCTCGGCTTCGGCTTCGGGCGCAACCGACGCTTCGGCTTCGGGCGCGACCGACGCTTCGGGTTCGGGCTGGGGCTCCGGGGTGGCCACGGCGGGAGCCTCTGGCTCGGCCGCGTCGACCACCTCGGCGGCCGCCTCCGGCGCGACGTCCGCCGGGTCGCCCCCGTGGTCGCGCACCAGTTGGTCGAGCCCGTCGCGGTAGCCCTGGCCGACGGCGCCGAAGCGCCAGCCGTCCCGCCGGTAGACCTCGCCGAGGATGAGGGCCCGTTGGCCCTTCAGGGTGCCGGGCGGCATCGCGAACGCGGCGACGTCTGCGCCGTCCGCGGAAATGGCGACGCTTGCGCCGTGCAGGCCGATTTCCAGACCCACCGAGGCGATCACGAACAGCAGCCGGTGCACGTCGTCGGCGACCGCGTCGAGGTCGAGGTCGAAGGCCGCGTCGGCGCCGCCGCCGGAGACCAGCGCGACCGCGCTCTCCAGCGAGGCCGGACGCGCCGTGCTGACCGGTCCCCGTCCCGCGGGGATCCGCCCGGACGCGTCCAACGCGAAGCAGAATGCCGCGATGTCGGCGCCCGGTGCCGTGCCGGCCACCTCGACCCGCAGCGCGGTGGCTCCGGTCAGATCCGCAAGTCTGGCCTTCTCGCCCATCGCGAACGTACGCATTGCGCCCCTCCCCTGTCCCGCTCCCACCCGGTCCGCCCCGAACGATAACGCGCGGCGGCCGCGAAAACGCGGGAACCCCGGGCGCGTTTCGTCCCCGGGCAGCACAAAGCCGGGGCCGCCGCTCGGCGGCCCCGGTGCGGTGCGGAAAACGCGGGTCAGCGGTCCTTGTTGAAGGACAGCGTGATGATGAGCAGGATCAGCAGCGTGATGAACGCACCGAGGCCGGCGCCGAGCGGGCTCAAGCTCTCGTGACTCCCGCCGTGCTCCCCGCCCTCGCTGGCGAGGCGGGTGAGGACGGTCATGGCCTGCTCGGTCATCGTGGTCAACCCTTAAGTGTCTGGTCGTCGGACGGCGGCCCCGCCGCCCCCGCGGTCCCCCCGAACCCGGAGTTCCCGCGCAGGCCGTGCGGCCGCGCACGCCATCGTACGGAAGCCTGTCGCGACATGCGCGCGCAGGATCACCGTTTGCCCCGATCGGTTGCCGCGCACTCCCATCCCACCCGCCCGATCCGGCACGGATTCCCGCCGGATTCCCGCCGGTTTCCCGTGGGGTTCCGGTCGCCTTCCGGTCCGGTTCCGCTCGGCGTCCGGTCGAACGACGCGTCGAATGCCGAGGGTTGTCCCCGTGTCGGGCCATCGCCGGGCGCCTACGCTGAAAGACGGACGAACAGCGGCGAGTGCGAGGGGGACGGACCCATGTCCGACACGGCCAAGCAGCCCGGCAACGGCGACGGCGCGGGGGCGGGCGCGGGGAAGGCACCCGCCCGGCAGCGCACCCGGTTCCCGGGGATCTCGTCGCGGGCGTACGAGCATCCGGCCGACCGCAGTGCCCTCGTCGCGCTGCGCAAGATCAACGGGTTCGACCTGGTGCTCAAGCAGTTGTCCGGGATGCTGTCGGAGCGTTCGGTGCGGCTGGCGTTCCTCGCCGGGAGCGTGCGGACGAGCGACCAGCAGTTCCGGCGGCTGCACGAGATATGCCGGGAGGCCGCGTACATCCTCGACATGCCGTCGGTGCCCGAGCTGTACGTCACGCTCGACCCGCAGCCGAACGCGATGGCGATCGGCATGGACAAGCCGTTCATCGTGGTCACCACCGGGCTCGTCGAACTCCTCGACGACGACGAGATGCGCACCGTCGTCGGCCACGAGATGGGGCACATCCTGTCCGGCCACGCGGTCTACCGGACGATGCTGCTGATCCTCACCAACCTGGCGGCCGGCCTGTCCGGCATCCCGCTCGGCACCCTCGGCATCCAGGCGCTCATCGCGGGGCTGCGGGAGTGGTTCCGCAAGTCCGAACTCAGCTGCGACCGCGCCGGTCTGCTCGTCGGGCAGGACCCCGAGGTGTCGATGCGGGCGCTCATGAAGATCGCGGGCGGGTCGCAGCTCCACGAGATGAGCACCGACGAATTCCTCGCGCAGGCCGCCGAATACGACGCGGCGACGGATGTCCGCGACAGCGTCCTCAAGCTGATGAACGTGATCGGACGCTCGCACCCGTTCCCCGTCGTCCGGGTCGCGCAGCTGAAGCGCTGGGCGGACGGCCCGGACTTCGCGGAGATCATGGCAGGCGACTACCCGCGCCGGGACGACGACCGCGACGCCTCGGTGCGGACCGAGGCGAAGGCGTCCGCCGATGCGTACCGGGAATCGGTGCGGCAGACCGCCGACCCGCTGTTCGGGCTGCTCCGCGACTTCGCGGGCGGCGCGGCGGACGCCGGAAGCAAGCTGCGGGACAAGTTCGCGGGCTTCGCGGCGGGTTCGTCGGACGGAGCGGGCTCGGCAGGGCCGGCTTCGGACGGCTCGGGGGCGGCTGCGCCGGGCTCCGCCGAGGGCGGGACGTCCGGGCCCGCCACGCCGGATGCGGCCGACGACGGGGAGTCCCGGCCCGGCACCGCCTGATCTCACACCGCGGCGCCCAGAATCCCGCACGTGGCTTCGGTCGCCGCGCCCAGCCGCCACGGGTCGGTGCCGGGGTGCGGCGTGCCGGTGCCGGCAGGCGGTGCGGTGGTTGCCGCCATCGGCCGGAAGAACGCCGCGGTGTCGGGCGTGCACGCTTGCGGGGCGGCGATCGTGGTGATGCGGACGACGTGCAGGGTGCCGTGCCGCAGGGCGGCCGCGTCGACGGCGAACTCCCAGACGCGGTGGACGACGAAGCGGGTCCACACCGGGGCGCCGGGGCCGCGTATCGCGTAGGCGACGATCCCGTCGACGGTGAACCGGAGTTCGCCGGTGTGCGGCTCGGATGCGGTGGCGACGGCCATGATCCGGGCCTTGGTGTCCGCGGCCGAGACCAGCGCCGGGTCGAAGCGGGTGACCCAGCCGGTCGCGGCGTGCAGGTCGTCGTCGGCGGGGTGGTCGAGCGCGGCGGTCAGGTGGTCGCGCTGGTCGGATTCCATGGCGCCGAGGGCGGCGGTGGGGCGGGCGCCTCGCCACACGTTCGGATCGAGCTGCGTGCTGCTGACGAAATCGCGGACGAGTTCGAAGGTTTCGCGGACCTGCGGGGCGCTGAAGTGCGCCGTGCCCGCCAGATCGGGCAGCGTGATCCCGGCACGCCCGTCGTGCCAGGTCGCGGCGGCGGTGCCGGCGAACGGATCGGTGCCGTACGGGCCGCTCGACACCGCGACGCCCTCCCCCGGCACCAGCGACACCCGGATCAGCACGGCGGGCCCGCCCGACGTCCGCACCGACGTCGGATGCCCGCGCCGCGCGCCGAAGTACAGCGCTCCTGTCATCACCAGCACGACGACCACGGCGACCGCCACGACCCGGAACGTGCCCGCGGGCACGCCGAAGATCCGGCGCAGGCGCCGGGGTCCTCTCCCGGTGCGTATCCGCTCCTGCGCCGTCGGCTCGTGGAGCACGGCGGCCCGGACGAACGACTCGTCGAACACGACGCGGAATTCGTCCTCGCCGTCGGACCCGCCCCCGAGGCGGCCATCAGGGGGTTCGCCCCGACCGGACATGACTCCATGGTAGGTCGCCCGAGTCTCGCCCGGAACTGCGGAAATACGGTGATCGGAAAGGGTTCTGACGGGTGGTCAGGACAGCTGTGGGGCAGCTGTCCCGGCGCCGTACGGCGGTTCCGGCCACGCGGCCGCGATCGCGGGCGGCGCCACCGAGACCGCGCCGGTGCCGCCGGGGAGCGGGGTCGTGCGGTCGTACGGATCACCTTGCGGCCCGCAGCCGCCGGAGGCCTTGGCGTCCGAGGGGAAGGCGGGGTGCACGTACCCGTACTGCCGTTCGCAGGACCCGCCGGACTGCCGCACCTCGCCGCCGGACACCCACGCCGTGCCGGGCGGCGTCTGACGGAATGTGCCGGTTTTGTAGACCTGGGTCTGCAAGGTGCGGCGCACCACCACCCGCGTGACCTCGGAACTGCCGGGCTTGGCCACCGGATACACGAACGAGTAGTCCGACTCGACGACCAGGCCGCCGTTCTGGTCGAGGCGGAATGCCATGATGCCGGTGACCTTGACGACCGGGCCGACGAGTTCGGCCTGCGCCGGGTCGAAGCGGGTGATCCAGGCCAGCGGGTCGTGGTCCGCGGTGGGGGTCTTGAGTGCACCGCGCAGCTCGCCGACCATCGGGTCGACGGGGTCGATCAGGTCGATGAAGCCCTGCGGGTAGCCGCCGCGCAAGGTCGTGGCGTCGAGGTTGCCCAGCACCAGCAGCCGTCGGTGGGTGTCGAGCGCGGCTTTGACCTCGGTGGCGGAGAAGTCGCCGACCTTGGTGGCATCGGGCGGGACGATGCCGCTCTCGCCGTCGTTGTAGCCGTTGGCCGGCGAGCCCGCGAACGGCTGGTCGCGGGTGGCTGTTTCGGGGGCCCGCGGGGTGGCGGACGCAGTCCGGTTCTGCGGGAACACCGGCAGTTGCGGGCTCGCGGTGTCGTCCGCGTCCGAACCGCCGAACAGGTCACGGAAGACGCCCTGGTTGGAACCGAGCAGCAGCAGGGCGGCGACCGCGACGAAAACGACGGCGACCTTCACGCCGGTGCGGTCCGAGCGGTCCTGCGCGGCGGAGCCGCGGCCGGTGCGCGGGCCGCGGAGGCGGCCACGGCGCCGCGGCGTGTCCGCGGCCTCCCGGAACCCGATGCGCTCCGGCGGGTTCTCCCGCCACTTCGCGGCGAGCATGCGCGCCCGCGCGGAGCCTTCGGACTTCTCCGCACCCTTGACGAAGTCCTCGTCGAGCACGAGCCCTTCGAACGGATCCGACGATTCCCCCGACGCGTCCGGCTCCCGGCCGGCCCCCTGACGCTCAGACACGGGCGCAACTTAGCGGATGGCGCCGACAAGGAGTGGAGGCGGGTGAGGGGGATCACAACGATCCGAGGTTTCAGCTGCACCCCACCGCGGGCGGACGCGCCGCCACGCACGGAACCGGGGCGACCGCGGCCGCGGGGGCGGTGGCCGGGGCCGTCGTACTCGTGAGCGGTTCGCCGCCCGGGACGGCCGGGCCGACGGTCGGCTTGGGGCCCTGGGGGTTGCCGGCGCGGCCGGGCGCCACCGCCGTCACCGCCATCGCCACCACCCCGACGCCCATCAGCAGCGCCAGCACCCACGCCACCGACTGCCGCCACCAGCCCGTCCCGGCCGCGCCGGTCGGCTCGTGCAGCTCGAGCGGGTCGCTGTCGAACGTTCCGTCGTGCTCCCAGCCCACCTGGGGCGGGTGCAGCAGGAACGGCGCGTCGGACAGGTCGGGCGGGTCGACGCCGGGCGGAGGCGTCGGCGGGGCCGAGGCGAGCATGCGCTCCGCGGCCGACGGCTCGTGGACGAGGGCTGCCGCGACGAAGTGCTCGTCGAAGACCACGGAGGACACGTCGTCCCCCGCGTGGTCGGGGTTCTCCCCGAACTCCGGCGGGCCGTCCGGATTTTCCGACCCTGGCGAATCGGGCACTCCACCACACTATTACCGCGGCAGCCCCGGGGGAACGAAATTGCCCTACTGCATCCGGGGCTCCGGGTAAAGCCGGGTCAGCCGCGCGTGTGCCCGTCGCCGGTGACCACGTACTTCGTCGAGGTCAGCTCGGGCAGGCCCATCGGCCCGCGGGCGTGCAGCTTCTGGGTGGAAATGCCGATCTCGGCGCCGAAGCCGAACTGGCCGCCGTCGGTGAACCGGGTGGACGCGTTGACCATGACCGCGGTCGAGTCCACGTGGCTCACGAAACGCCGCGCGGCCTGCTGCGAACGGGTCACGATGGCCTCGGTATGCCCCGACGTGTGCCGCCGGATGTGCGCCACCGCGTCGTCGAGCGAGTCGACGACGGCCGCGGCGATGTCGTAGGACAGGTACTCGGTGTCCCAGTCCTCGTCCGTCGCCGGCACCACGTCGCCGGAGTACTTCTGCACGGCCGCGTCGCCGTGCACCGTCACGCCCGCGTCCTTGAGCGCGGCCAGCGCGACCGGCACGAAGGCGTCGGCGATGTCCGCGTGCACGAGCAGCGTCTCGGCGCTGTTGCACACCGACACCCGCTGGGCCTTGGAGTTGACCAGGATGTCGACGGCCATCTGCAGGTCGGCATCGGCGTCGACGTACACGTGGCAGTTGCCGACCCCGGTTTCGATCACCGGCACCGTCGAGCCTTCGACCACGGTGCGAATGAGCGACGCTCCGCCGCGCGGGATCAGCACGTCGACCAAGCCCCGCGCGGTCATCAGCTCGGTGACGCTGTCGCGGCTCTCGCCCGGCACGAGCTGGATGGCGTCGGCCGGGATCCCCGCCGACTCGACCGCGTCGCGCAGCACCGCGACCAGCGCCGTGTTCGACGCGTACGCCGACGACGAGCCGCGCAGCAGCACCGCGTTTCCGGACTTCAGGCACAGCGCGGCGGCGTCCACGGTCACGTTCGGGCGTGCCTCGTAGATGATCCCGACGACGCCGAGCGGCACCCGCACCTGGCGCAGGTCGAGCCCGTTGGGCAGCGTGGAGCCGCGGACGACCTCGCCGACCGGGTCGGGCAGCCCGACCACGTCGCGGACGTCGGACGCGATCGCCGCGATCCGCTCGTCGGTCAGCGTGAGCCGGTCGACGATGGCTTCGCTGGTGCCGTTGGCGCGGGCCTTCGCGATGTCCTGCGCGTTCGCGGCGACGATCTCCGCGGAACGGGCGACCAGCGCGTCCGCGATGGCGAGCAGCGCGGTGTCCTTCTGCGTCCGCGCGAGTGGCGCGAGCACCGCGGCGGCTTCCCGGGCGCGGCGTGCGGTGGCGAGGACGGCGGAGGATTCACTGCTGGTCATGCCGCCAGCCTACCGAGGGGCCGGAGCTTTCCCGGAGGGTTTTCCGCCTGTCGAGACGCCGCACGGCCGCGCGGCGGACGCAATTCCGGCGGGCGGAGCGGGTACGTCTTCCGCTGGCCCGTGACCCGGACCACAATGTGCACCCTGCCCGGCCGGTTGACCGGCGCTTTTGCGTCGCGGCCGGCCGACGGAACCCGCCCGGCGGAGACCTGACGGACCCGACGAACCCGACGAACGGAGCGCCTCGTGACCTCGGAGATGCCCATCACCCCCGCCGTGCGGGCCCGGCGGCACGGGCTTGCCGATCTGCTGGCCCGGTCCGCGGTGCGTACTCCGGACAAGACCGCGATCGTGTACGGCGACCTGCGCCAGTCCTACGCCGACCTGGACGCGCTGGTCTCCCGCACCGCCGCCGCCCTCGCCGCCCGCGGCATCGCCAAGGGCGACCGGGTCGTCCTGCTCGCCCGGAACTCCCACGGCTTCGCCGTCGCCTACTTCGCGCTCGCCCGCCTCGGCGCCGTCTCCGTCCCGGTCAACTTCATGCTCACCGCCCCCGAAGTCGCCTACGTCCTCACCCACGCCGGCGCCACCGGCGTGATCGCAGGCGCCGACCTGACCGCCACCGCCGACGCCGCCCTCGCCGAAGCCGACCTCGACCCCGCCGCGCTCAAGGTCCACGCCGTCATCGGCGGCGACCCGGTCGACGGCTGGGAACCCTTCACCGACCTCGGCACCTCGGACGCCCCGTGCCCGGACGTGGACCTGGACGACGACGACCCCGTCCAGATCATGTACACCTCCGGCACCGAATCCCGCCCCAAAGGCGCCGTCATGACCAGCCGGAACCTCCTCGCCCAGTACACGACCGCGATCGTCGACGGCGGCATGGCCGCGGACGACATCGAAATCCACGCCCTCCCGCTCTACCACTGCGCCCAACTGCACTGCTTCCTCACCCCGGACGTCTACCTCGGCGCCACCTCGATCATCCTCGGAGCACCCGACGCCGCCACCATCCTGGCCACGATCGAGACAGAAGGCGTCACCAAACTCTTCTGCCCGCCCACGGTCTGGATCGCGCTGCTGCGCCACCCCGACTTCGACACCCGCGACCTGACCACGCTGCGCAAGGGCTACTACGGCGCCGCCGCCATGCCCGTCGAAGTCCTGGCCGAACTCCGCCGCCGCCTCCCCGACCTGGCCCTCTACAACTTCTACGGCCAGACCGAGATGTCCCCCGTCGCCACGATCCTCGGACCCGACGACCAGGAGCGGAAGGCCGGCTCCGCGGGCCGCGCCGGACTCAACGTCGAAACCCGCGTCGTCGACGACCACGACCGGCCCGTCCCGCCCGGCACCGTCGGCGAGATCGTCCACCGCGGACCCCACACCATGCTCGGCTACTGGAACGACCCCGACCGCACCGCCGAGGCCTTCCGCAACCACTGGTTCCACAGCGGCGACCTCGGCACCCTCGACACCGACGGCTACCTCACCGTCGTCGACCGCAAGAAGGACATGGTCAAAACCGGCGGCGAGAACGTCGCAGGCCGCGAAGTCGAAGAAGTCATCCACACCCACCCCGCCGTCGCCGAAGCCGCCGTCTTCGGCATCACCCACCCCTACTGGATCGAAGCCGTCACCGCCGTCGTCGTCCTCAAAGCAGGCGAAAAGGCCGACCCCGACGACATCACCGCACACTGCCGCGCCCACCTCGCGGGGTTCAAAGTCCCCAAATACGTCGTCGTCACCGACGCACTCCCGAAGAACCCCAGCGGCAAAATCCTCAAACGCGAACTACGCGACACCTACGCGCACTTGGCCGAGGAGAAGGCCGAGGAGTAACCCGAGGTCCGAGCCGGGCGGCTCAGAACGGTTGGACGCCGCCCGGCACTATCGGTCCGGTGCCGGGGGATTTCGCCCGCTGCTGCCACGTGCCGCGGTCGACGACTTCGAGTCCGACGATCTCCCAGGGCGGGAGTCCGGCGGAGCGGCGGTGTTCGCCCCAGAGGCGGAGCGCGAGGGCGGCGGCGTCCTGGAGGTCGCGGGCCTCTTCCCAGTACCGGATTTCGGCGTGGTCGGGGGCGTAGCGCCCGGCGAGCAGGAACGGGTGGTCGTAGGCCAGTTGTTCGAGGGCGCGCCTGATCTCGTCCTGCGGTACGGCGGCGCCCGCGACCGTCAGGGTGATGTGCCACATGCGGGTTTCTTCTATCCGGATGGGCTCGCTGCGGCGGTCGGGTTCGCGGCCGCCGCCGGTGCGGCCCATGCCGCCGCGTATCCCGCGGTCGCGGGGGCCCAGGGCGCGGGGTTCGAGTTCGCGCGGTGTGCCGTCGCGAGGGGCGATGTCGCGGGGCGCGGCTTCGCGTGCTCCGGTGTCGCCGCCGTCGCGGGTGCCGCGCTCGCGGCTTCCGCGTTCTTTCCCGCCCCGTTCCTTGCTTCCGTGTTCCTGGCCGTCACCGTCCGACCGCACGGATCGTGCGGCCTCCCAGGGCAGCTCCCTGCCACGTCCCTGCACCGGTCCGCCTCCCGTCGGTGACACGGAGCGCCCTTCCGGCGGCCTGGGGCGGCCCGCCGGGCCTGCACGGGGCGGCTCCCGTGTCGCTCACGTCAGCGGCGCAGCAGCACCAGGTCGTCGCGGTGGACGATCTCGCGCTCGTACGCCGGTCCCATTTCCCGGGCCAGCTCGTGGGTGGAGCGGCCGAGGAGTCCGGGGAGTTCCTTTGCATCAAAGTTGACCAGTCCGCGGGCGATGATGTTGCCGTTTTCGTCGACAAGGTCGACCGGGTCGCCCGCGGTGAAGCCGCCTTCGACGGCGGTGACGCCCGCCGGGAGGAGGGATTTGTGCCCGTCGACGACGGCGTCGACGGCGCCGGCGTCGAGGACGAGGCGGCCGCGCGCGGTGGTGGCGTGGGCGAGCCAGAGGAGCCGGTCGGCGCCGCGGACGCCGGTGCGGTGGAAGAACGTGCCGGTCGGCTTGCCGGTGAGCGCGTCGGAGGCGTGCCGGGCGGCGGTGAGGACGACGGGGATGCCGGCGGTGGTGGCGATGCGGGCGGCTTCGACTTTGGTGACCATGCCGCCGGTGCCGACGCCCGCGCGGCCGGCCTTGCCGATTTCCACGCCGGCGAGGTCCTCGGGGCCGCGGACGTCGGCGATGCGGGACGAGGTGTGCTTGACCGGGTCGCCGTCGTAGAGGCCGTCGACGTCGGAGAGCAGGACGAGCAGGTCGGCGTGCGCCAGGTGGGCGACGAGGGCGGCGAGGCGGTCGTTGTCGCCGAACCGGATCTCCTCGGTGGCGACGGTGTCGTTCTCGTTGACGACCGGCAGCACGCCGAGGGTGAGGAGCTTGTCGAGCGTCTGGTACGCGTTGCGGTAGTGCGTGCGGCGCGTCATGTCGTCGACGGTGAGCAGCACTTGGCCGACGCGCAGCCCGTAGCGGGCGAAGGAGGCGGTGTAGCGGGCCACCAGGAGGCCTTGGCCGACGCTCGCGGCGGCCTGGGCGGTGGCGAGGTCGCGCGGTCGGCGGTCGAGTCCCAGCGGCGCGAGGCCGGCCGCGATGGCGCCGGAGGACACGAGGACTATCTCGGTGCCTTCGGCGCGCTTCGCGGCGATGACGTCGACGAGGGCGTCGACGCGGTCCGCGTCGAGGCCTCCGGCGGCGGTGGTCAGGGACGACGATCCGACCTTGACCACGATGCGGCGTGCGGACAGGACGTCCGCGCGCCGGTCCGGGGCTGACATCCGGCGTACTCCCACTCCCCTGACGTGTAGTCAGGCCTCCCGATCGACCTGGGGTTTCCGGCGGTCAGTCGCCGGCGAACGGGTCGAAGTCCTCGTATTCACCGGCGATCGACTCGCGGTCGCGGCGCCGCTGGACGGCGGGGCGCGGCGCGTCGAAGCGCTGGTCTTCGCCGCGGCGGCCGAGCATTTCGGCGCCGGTGGCGATGGTGGGCTCCCAGTCGAACACCACGCCGGTCTCGTCGTCGCCGATGACGACCTCGGCGCCGGGGCGCGCGCCGGCTTCGAACAGGGCTTCTTCGACGCCGAGGCGGGCGAGCCGGTCGGCGAGGTAGCCGACGGCCTCGTCGTTGGAGAAGTCGGTCTGGCGGACCCAGCGTTCGGGCTTGGCGCCGCGCACGATGAAGCTGTCGCCGCGCCGCTTGACGGTGAAGCCGCTGTCGTCGACGGCGGTCGGGCGCAGCACGACGCGGGTGGCCTCGGCGGGCGGTGCGGCGTCGCGGGCTTCCTTGACCAACCCGGCCATGGCGAAGGAGAGTTCGCGGAGGCCGGCGTGGCTGACGGCGGAGACTTCGTAGACCTTGAGTCCGCGGCCTTCGAGTTCGGCGCGGACCAGGTCGGCGAGGTCGCGGCCGTCGGGGATGTCGGTCTTGTTGAGGGCGACCATGCGCGGCCGGTCGTCGAGCCCGCCGTAGGCGGCGAGTTCGGCTTCGATGGTGTCGAGGTCGCTGATCGGGTCGCGGCCGGGTTCCAGGGTCGCGCAGTCGAGGACGTGGACGAGCGCCTTGCAGCGTTCCACGTGGCGCAGGAACTCCAGGCCCAGGCCCTTGCCTTCGCTGGCGCCGGGGATGAGGCCGGGGACGTCGGCGACGGTGTAGACGATGTCGCCGGCGGTGACCACGCCGAGGTTCGGCACGAGCGTGGTGAAGGGGTAGTCGGCGATCTTCGGGCGCGCGGCGCTGAGCGCGGCGATCAGCGAGGACTTGCCGGCGCTGGGGTAGCCGACGAGGGCGACGTCCGCGACGGTCTTGAGTTCGAGGACGTAGTCGCCGCCGGTGCCGGGCTCGCCGAGCAGCGCGAAGCCGGGGGCCTTGCGGCGCGGGGAGGCGAGGGCGGCGTTGCCGAGCCCGCCGCGGCCGCCCTGGGCGAGGACGAAGCGGGTGCCGTTGCCGATGAGGTCTTCGACGACCTCTTCGGTGCCGTCGGCGTGGACGCGCTTGACGACGGTGCCGTCCGGGACGGGCAGCACGAGGTCGCTGCCGTCGGCGCCGCTGCGGTTGCCGCCGGCGCCGGGCTTGCCGCTGGTGGCCTTGCGGTGCGGCGAGTGGTGGTACTCCAGGAGGGTCGTGACGTTCGGGTCGACGACGAGCGACACGTCGCCGCCGCGGCCGCCGTTGCCGCCGTCCGGGCCGCCGAGCGGCTTGAACTTCTCCCGGTGGATGGAGGCGCACCCGTGGCCCCCGTTGCCCGCCGCGACATGCAGTACCACGCGGTCGACGAAGGTGGTCACGTTTGCCTCCAGGTGTTGCCGACAAAGCCCGAAGGCGGACCGTTGGAGCGGTCCGCCTTCGGGTTGTGCAAGGGGGTCCCTCGGGCGTCAGGCCGCCGGGACGATGTTCACGACGCGGCGACCGCGGCGCGTGCCGAACTCGACCGCACCGGCGGCGAGCGCGAACAGGGTGTCGTCGCCGCCACGGCCGACGTTGGCACCCGGGTGGAAGTGGGTGCCGCGCTGGCGGACGATGATCTCGCCCGCGTTCACGAGCTGGCCGCCGAAGCGCTTCACGCCGAGCCGCTGGGCGTTGGAGTCACGGCCGTTACGGGTGGACGATGCGCCCTTTTTGTGTGCCATGTCCTCTACTTCCCGGTCTCGATGCCGGTGACCTTCAGCTGGGTGTGCTGCTGGCGGTGACCCATGCGCTTGCGGTAGCCGGTCTTGTTCTTGTACTTCAGGATGTCGATCTTCTTGCCCTTGGTGTGGTCGACGACCTCGGCCGTCACCTTCACACCTGCGAGGACCCACGGGTCGCTCGTCACGGACTCGCCGTCGACCAGGAGCAGCACGGGCAGCTCGACGGTCTCGCCGGGGCCGGTCTGGACCCGGTCGGCCTGGAAAACGTCACCGATGGCAACCTTGTGCTGCCTGCCACCGGCGCGGATGATCGCGTACACCGCGAAGCCCACTCTCTGTTCGAACGGAGTCTCTGACGCCAGCCGACCCCGGCCGATGCCGGGCAGCCTCCCCCGGCGGCGACCGCCGGGAGGTGGGTGCTCAGAGACGTGGCATAAGCATGCCGACGGTCAAGAGTACGGATGCCTCGCCGGGCGGGTCAAACCGGGGTGGGGTAGGCGGGGGCGGACGCTCGGAGCAGGGGCGGAGGGGGGTGGTGGGGCGGGTGTGGCGAGGGTTCGGCCCGGGGCGGGGAGGCCCTGACGGTGTGCGATACAGCGCCGCATTGGCCGGGAGAGCTGTTCTCGGGTCAGGGCAGGCAAAGGGCAGGCACCGAGCCGGGGCGGCCGGGAGCCCTGCCACGCACAACGCAGCGGCTTCTCGGGGCAGGGCAGGCACGCCGGGCGCCTGCCGCGCACAGCACGGCGGCGCAGCCACCCCACAGCCCGGCGGGTCGCGGCGGGCACGCGCGGCCGGTTCGGGGGCGAGGCCGACCACACCCGCCTCCCGACGCGGTGGTGGCGGGAAGACGTCCCTTGACCGAGCTCTGTGGACAACCCCCCGCGACCACGCAGCAGCCTGTGGACAGCCCCCGCCACCCCACACCCCCGCGGTGGTAAACCGGACCCGTCAGGGGGCCTTCCACCGGTGAATATCAGACCGGCAAATGAGGCGCGGGCGCTCCCGGTGGGAGCGCCCGCGCCTCACACAACCCGCGTCGCCGGTCGCCCGGCGCCGCTCAGCTTCCCGACGTCGCGCTGACCGGCTCCTGGGCCGGCTCGCCGCCGGCGCCGCCCGAGCCGTCGCCGCCCTCCGCGGCCGCGTCCGGCGAGGCCGCGGGGCGGGTCGCGCGGCGGGG